>URGA01000007.1 GCA_900547275.1 uncultured Oscillospiraceae bacterium
ACTTGCATGTGTTAAGCACGCCGCCAGCGTTCGTCCTGAGCCAGGATCAAACTCTTAAAACTATTGTATCTAAACAGCTTTCGCTGTCCAAATCATTTTAAAAATTTGAGCTTCTCATTTCAAACTCTTGCGTTCAAAATTACTGTGTCGTGTCTCTAATGACACGCAGTACTGATAAAACTCTTTTGAATTCTATCGGGTTCCTTTTCTCGTCGTTGTTTAATTTTCAAGGTCCTCATTCGCTCTCGTCTCTCGCGAGTGCTTGACTATAATACCAAACAGAAAAGCAAAAGTCAACACTTTTTTCAAGTTTTTTCAACTTTGTTCACACTCCGCCGTGCGTTTCAAATCCTGTCATAAACAAGGCAGCGCTCAAAAACGCTGCCCTATATATTATTATATATTTATATCATTATATTATATTCACAGCAAAACGTTTCCTTCGGAATATACTCTGAAGCCTTGTCAACAATCTTTCTTGCCTTCTCATAATCAACATAATAATCCATAACTTTAACACCTTCATCAGAAAATGTTAAAAGAGCAGCGTCCTCGTCAAAGCCGAAAGTCTTTGTATTATAATATGCGATAGAAACGCCTATGGTTAACAAAATGCTGCAAATAAGCGACAGCAGAAATACCGGATGCTTCATTTTATACTTCCTATCATTTTATTTTTCTACATATTCAGAGAGTATCAGTTCTGCCAGCGAGGTCGCGAACAGTCTTGCGGAATAGCACGCCTCATCAAGAGTATTGCCGTCAGTTCCCACTTCAAGCAAAAATGAATTTCGCGTCATATCCATATTATACTTTCTTTCAGAAAAGAGTATAGGTCTCATAAGACCGGGATACATTTCTTCCACCTTGTTCTGAACTGCAAGATCAAAACGAAGGTTATATTCCCAGTCAGGGAAGTTCTTTACGCTGTTATATTCGCAGCCTGCTATTATCATCATTCGGGCGGCCTTTTTGCCGTCGATTTTTGCTGTTGGCTTTACTTTAGTTAAATTATCATATGTAATATCGTCTCTGTGAACATCTATAGTTATTTCAATAGAGGGATATTTTTCAAGATATTTTGCAACAGTTTTTCTTGAAGAGTCATAAGCGCCTGAATAGTTTTCATCGTGAATTGTCCTATCGTGGATTACTCCTATTCCGAACTTTTCCAGATATTCGCAAAGTTCGTCCCCGACCCGCACCATATTTTGACCTAAATCGTCACTGCGCAGGTCGGTGGACTTTGTATAGTAACCCACATCAAGAAGAGTATAGCCTTCCGTTGTATGACTATGATAGACAAGCACTGTCGGTTTAGAAGCGTCAGGAATGGACAGCTCTGCCTTCTGTTTAAGGAGTTCTTCCATATCAAGGTCATAAAAAGAGCTCGGAATTTTACTCTGGATTGCCAGCGATCCGAAAGATACTATAGTTCCCCCGCCCTGGTAATCCTCCTCACTGGTTTTGCCTTTCTTCTTTTCGCTTTTAATCGTCTTTTCCGCTTGTTCCATCAATTTCGCGATGTCGTCGGGCGTTTCGGTAATGTCGGAATAAGGGTCGCTGTCCTTCCCTGAAATTCTGTTCATCACTTCTTTGCTCTCACTCGATGCGGTAGTACTATTATGCTCAGTTTTTTCAGATTTTTCAGAAGAATTTTCACTTTTTTTCGTTTGATTTTCCTCATCGGATGAAATTGCGGTCAAAACCTTTTCGCCGAACGTACCGGCGTTTGCCCCGAGTATAGGCGTTAAATTGACTATGCCTCCGGTTATTCCTATTATAATTAGAATATTAAGGAAAAACATTATTCGTTCTTTTTTCATAAGCCGCTCCTATTGGGATATTTCCTCCTCATGCTAATAATATGAAAAGGATTTTTATATTATCCCACCAAAGCGTATAATTCTTTAGGGTTCATTCCCTTCTGCAAGCAGACGTTTATTGCCATTCCGATAAGCTTAGCGCCTTGCTCGGTTATTCTGTCTATCTCACGTGGTGTAACGTACATTTCCTCTCCTGAGCCGCTGTCAAGATTGCGAGTGCTGACAACTGTCGGTATTCCTACAGAAACAACCGGCACACCCAGCACACGCTGAGAGATTTCGTGGCGGTGATTTCCAACGCCTGAACCGGGAGAAATACCCGTATCGGAAAGCTGAACTGTTGTTCCAAGCCGTCTGGGAGAAGACGACGCCAATGCGTCTACTACGATTACGCAGTCAGGATGGATTTGTGCAACTACACCTTTTATTATTTCCGCCGTTTCAATCCCTGTTTCTCCCAGTACACCAGTGGATATCGTCGCAACGCTTCTTAAATTTTCAAAGCCCGAAGAACGGCGCAGTTCCTCTGTTATATGGCGCGTTGCCAAAACGTATTTATTCGTAACCGGACCGAGAGCATCAGCGGTAATACACGTATTTCCGACACCGGCAACCAGCACGCAGCCGTTACCTTGCGGCATCAGCCCCTCAAGAAGCGCGGAAACCTTTTCCAATCTGCCGTCGAAAATATCCGTATCGCTGACAAAAGACGATACTTTACATGTTATATACTTACCCACCGGCTTTCCGATTGCCTTTTCTCCCTGGCTGTTTAACACTTGAACAACCGAAATTCCGTTTTTCTCTGTTACCTTTACTCCGCAAAGCGCACTTTTGCCCTGATTTTCGTAAGATTCAAAGGCGAGGTCGGTGCGATTTTCCATAAAATACACCCTTTTTCCATAGTTTTTCAATAAAAGTATGTCCAAAAATAAAAAAATACTTGCATTTTGAAAAAAGGTATGATAATATGTTTAAGCATTAAAGAGAAATTGGGCGTAAGCCCTTCAACCTAATTTTCCGCCAAAGGAGTGAAAAAAATGCCAAACATCAAGTCTGCTAAGAAGAGAGTTAAGGTTAACGCAGTTAAGGCCGCTAACAACAAGGCGAGAAACACTGCTCTTAAAACTGCGATCAAAAAAGCAAACGCTGCTATTGAATCTGACGCTCAGAACAAAGTTGAAGCTGTACAGTTCGCCTGCAAAAAGATCGACCAGGCTGCTTCAAAGAATCTTCTTCACAAGAATACAGCTGCAAGAAAGAAGAGCAATCTCGTAACAAAACTCAACAAAGCTTAATTGCAAATTAAGTAGCTCCCGATTATAACGGGAGCTTTTATTTTTTTATACTAACATCTTATTATTTATTGGATAATCACCAATTTCTGTTGTTTTTGACGCTTGACTTTACTGCAATATCACTATATAATAGTAAAAGATAATAATAAGGGGGTTCATCCTACTATGAATTTTAAAACAGTATTGAAAGTTATCAGCGCATTGGTTGCTATTGCGGGCGTTGCCGTTGCAATTTACCTTGCAATTCAGAAACTTACTGCTACTAAAGAAGCAGAATATTTTGATGACAACGAATTCTTTGAATGCGACAATGATCTTGAAATCGTTGAATCAGCACCGGAAGACACCGTTGTTGAAGAAGCAAAAGAAGAACCCAAAGAAGAGCCTGCTAAAAAGAGCGCACCCAAAAAGAAAGCGGCTCAGAAGAAGTCAACAAAATAAGAAAATAATTAGCCGTTTTGGGGTGACGTATGTCACCCCAATTCTTTTTTAAGGTGATGATATTATGTACGATTTCGGATTAGTGCTGGAGGGCGGCGGAAACCGCGCTGTATACACCAGCGGCGTGCTGGACGCGTTTATGGAAAAAAATATTGAATTCCCATATGTTATAGGCGTTTCCGCGGGAAGCTGTAACGGCGTTTCTTATATTGCAAAATGTCACAGAAGACAGCACGATATTGCAATTGCATACAGCGGCGACAAGCGCTACATGGGCTTCAGTTCACTGCTTAAAACAGGAGAATTTCTAAACGGAAGTTGGATCTTCGGTGAATTGTCTTATGACCTCTCCCCTCTGGACCAAAAAACTTATGATGAGTCAAACACTGTTATGTGTGTTGTTGTAACAAACGCCATGACTGGCAAAGCGGAATATATGTATCCCGACAATATGCACGAAAGAGGATGCCCAATACTGAGAGCCTCCTGTTCGCTTCCCGGCGCAACAAAGGGAACGAAAATCGGCAAGGATATGTATTTTGACGGCGGAATTACAGACTCAATTCCTTTTCAGCGTGCCTTTGATGATGGATGCAAGAAAACTGTTGTAATACTAACACGCGACGCTGAATATGTAAAACAGCCTATCGGCCATCCAAAACTGATAAAGAAAATGCTAAAAGATTATCCGCTTGTGGCAGATGGAGTTTTAAAGCGCCATGAAATGTACAACAGACAGCGCAGCGACCTTCACAAAGCTGAGCAGGACGGAAGAGCTTTTGTCATTGCGCCGTCAGCGCCGCTGAGATGCTCTACATTGGTTAAAGACGCTGATAAACTGGAACAAATATACCAGATTGGCTACAACGACGCTTTGAAGCAAATGGACAAACTTAAGGAGTTTTTGAAATCATAAATATTATTACAGCAAAAAGCCACTGCACAATTGTGCAGTGGCTTTTCTATTGGCTTTATTTTATTTGGCTTTGACAGTTTTTGCAGCTATAAAGTTGCCGCTTCCACCGTCTGTTGTAATCTCTACCTGATCGCCTTTTTGCATCAGAAGAACATCCATGCAGTCGGTAACCTTAATATAATAATATTTACCGTCCACCTTGAGATAATAAACCGTATTACCGTCGTTTACAGAAGTCTTGATATCTTCAATCTTACCTGTTACAACGTTCTTATTATCTGTTGACGCTGACGGTGTCTGAGTATCGCCGGTGTTTGAATCAGACGATGCCTGACCGCTATTTCCTGAGGAAGCGATTTCTTCTTCATCCTTAACGTAATCTTCTACGTCAACATCCTCTGAAATCATGCCCTTGTCCTTCATGGCGACGATATAGTTCTCTACCGCCGCGTTAAGTGCCTGAGCGTCACTGTTTGTATCAATCAGTCCGGTACCTACAACAGTCTTGTCCTCAAGGCTTACAAGAGCATAACCCTTTACTGTATTACTGTCGCCGTAAAGGCTCATGAAGTATGAGGGCTGGCCGTCTATATCCAAAAGAATCGGGAATGTTGCATAATATCCGAAGTTCTGTACAGCGTCCTGAGCTGATTCCATAGCGGAACTTTCGATAGCGCCGCCGTTCTGATAATATCTTACTTCCTTTGTACGCTGGTTGCAGAGAATGAAACCGAAATTGGAAGTATCTGCCTTTGAAGAAGTAACGCCTGTGTATACCCAAACGTCATCATCCATAGCAATATATCCGTTGCCGCTTGAAGCAACGTTTACGTCATTCTGGAAAATAATTGAGTTCCAGAAACCTTTTTTGAGTTTACCGTAATAATTGTACTGTTCGATAAGAAGCTGGTCGCTGTAAACAACGTCAATCCAGTTAAGTTCAGAATTATTGCGGACATCTTCAATGCTGTAATACTTACTTTCGCCTGTAAGAGCGTCAGTAATAATAGCGCCTTCTACGTCAGTACCGCCGAAAAGACCGATCTTCTTGTCAAGAGCGGCAGTTACCCAATAAGGATGTCCTGTATCGTCAATCTCGAAATTCGGTGTGTCCAAAAGCTTTGTTGGATACTGGAAACGGATATGACGATAAAGTTTTTCGTTGAAATACTCAGCAGGAGAATACTTAATTCCGCTGCCAAACTGTTCAACACAGTTAACGACAGTTACTTTCTGGCTTACAACGTCAATAAGAATATATGCAGGAAGTCCGTCCTTTGTATTATTTATCCATTTAAATACATCGGCATACTGCAAAACTGCAACGCGGCAGGGCACACCTTTATAGTTAATCTGGGTTGTAGTGTCTGAAACGACATACTGGCTCTTGTATTCGGAAAGTGAACCGAGCTGCTGGTCGGCAAGCGTCTTTGCACGCGATGCGTCAACTCTGGGCACCTCGTCATAACTGATATCAGCAAAGTCAGTATCAAAATCGCTGTTGCTTACTGTCATCAGTTCACTGTAATCTGCCGCGCGGAAAATCGTTGCGCCTACAAGATAACCGATAAGCATTACAACCAATATAACGCCAACGATAATCAGCGGAACAACCGACTTCTTTTTAACATATTCCCGGTGTTCAATCTTTTTGTTAGCTTTGCAAAGAAGTGAGAAAACAGCCATGAACACAGCAATTACAACAATTATAAAAATGTACATCTGTGTGTCATGAATGTTAAAAGCAGGCAGCATCATGTAATACACGCCTGCGCTGATAACAGCAGTGATAATTGCGGAAAGCAATAATTTCAACGGCACTTTCGTGGGTTTTACCACAGCCTGCACTTCTCCGCTGCCGGGCCATTTGAACTTTTCCTTGAAATCGTTTATGACTTCATCAGCATCATAATCGAAATTAGGCATTTTTTCGCTCATATAATTACTCCTATTCTCAAAAGGTAAGCAAACGGCAAGTCGCCGAAAGCTTGTATAGGTCATTATACTATATATCTTTGGCGTTGGCAATAACAAACGCACACTCTAATGTAAGATATATATTAATTATTTATTAAAATTACGCTGTACAGCAATAAAATCGGTATTTACCGCTGATAAATTCACAATAAAAGAGGCAATACATAAGTACTGCCTCTTTTATTATTTGTATTAAAACTAACCTTACAGACGTGAGCACTGTTTTGAATCCATCAGATATTTGTCTGAAGCAGGATATTTAACAGTGTAAGTAATATCGATAGAAGCGCTCTTGTCTGTAATAACAGCGATTGAAGCATGAGTTACGTTTACAAATGCTTTCATGATATATTCTGCGCTTGTGATTTCCTTAGTTGAAGTGTTGATTGTAACAGTAGCTGTACCACCGTAGTAGTTAACCTTACAGTTATCAGCTGTTGTACCCTGTGACCACTTCAGAGCGCCGATGCTGTCTACAACTGAGTCAATAGCGCCGAGAGAAGTGAACATATGACCCTGTGCGTCAAGACCGGGAGTGCTCATTTCAGCTGCTTTAGGCTGCATCTGAATAGTGATTGTGCCGTCGCCGTTGTCCTTAACGTTAGCAGCAACAAGATCATCTGCAGTCAATCTGCTTGTCTGGAGTGATTCGTTGTTATCATCAACATCCATTTCGGGTGTTCTGTTTCTGCAGGGAGGAAGACCATTTAGGCCGGGAGAATAAATACCGTCAACGATACCAGGTACCATCTTCTCGATAACTGCGTTTGAAGAACCGTCAATAAGGATATTGCTTACACTAAGTTTTTCTTCACCGAGGAGTTTATACCATGTCTCGGTACCGCCCTCAGAATTCTTATACTGAGCGGTCAGGCCCTTGGAATAATTATAAGCTTCTACATAATACTTAACAACGTCTTCGATTGTATCCATCTTAACGCCGCCGTATGTACCAGGAGTAAGAGCGTCGATAACGGGAGCGTTAGGATCATTTTCTGAACCTGTGCCCTCTGCTGTTTTATCTTCTTTCCAACTGCCGTCTTTAATCTCATTGATTGCCTGGATAGCTCCGTCTGTTACATAGTTGATCTTAGCGCAGCCTGAGAAACAGGTGATAATAAGAGCAACTGCGAGAACAAGACTAAAGCCTTTGAATGCGTATTTTTTCATACGTATAGTTCCCCTTTCAAAATCGAAATGCGTTTTTACAGAAACGTACATATAAAATTTATATTAAATTCATTAAAAAGTCAAGCCTAATTTACAAAAATATACTTCAATTTTTAAGTTGTAACCTTTTTTTAACTTTTCGGTTGTTATTTAATCAACAGTGTGTTATAATTCAGTCGGACAGGCTATAATAAATCGGATTATATATTTAAGAATATGAATACATACTATTAAGCGAGGTAATTGAACATGCGATGCAAAAACTGCGGTTCTGAAAACGACGACAACAGATATATATGCGAGGTTTGCGGCTCGCCTCTTTATGATGAGGATGAAATCGAAGCACCCGTTTCTCAGGATACAAATACAGTCCCCTCTCCTGCAGGCAGCCAGCCTCCCAAAAAAGGCGGAGATAAGAACAACAAAATGGATGATAAAACTAAGCAGAGCATCATTATAATTGCTGTTCTCTGCGTCGTTCTTATCGCCGTTATTGTAGGCATTATTATTGCCGTTGCAAACAACAAAGGCGACGATGAAGTAACAACAGAAATCACAACTGAAGCAACGGTTGAAGACACAACCGGCACCTACACTCCGGCAACAAGTTCTACAACTGAAAGAACCACTGAAACCACAACAAAGAAAGAAACAACTACAAAAAAAGAAACAACAACTAAAAAAGAGACTACAACTAAGAAAGAAACAACTACCCAGCCTACTTTCTATAACGTTGCTGTAGATATTTCCGGATATGGCTCGGTTTACGGCGACGGAAAGTACGGCGAAGGCGACTGGGCAGTTCTTACAGCAGAACCTGACGAGGGGTATGTTTTTGAAGGATGGTATGAAAACGGCAGTTTCCTCAGCGGAAGCACAACTTATCGTGTTCAGGTAGATTCCGATAAAAATATCGAAGCTAAATTTATTCAGGTAGGCAATCCGAGCGATGAATAAAGGTCAAATTGCAAAAGAATATTTCAAGCAAGGATATAACTGCGCTCAGTCTACCGCAATGGCTTTTGCCAAAGAAATCAACATGACGCCGGAAATGATAGCGAAACTGACAATAGGCTACGGTGGCGGAATGGGAAGAATGAGAGAAGTGTGCGGCAGTATTTCGGGAGTTGCGTTCGTTTTATCCGCTCTTTACGGTGACAAGCCGAAAAACGACGTATATAAAATGGTTCAGGACGTTTCTGACGAATTCAAGCGAGAAAACGGTTCAATCGTATGCAGAGAACTCCTGGGTCTTTCAAAGAACGAGCCTATTACCCACATCGCAGAGAAGCGCACGGAAGAATATTACCGCAAAAGACCATGTGCCGATCTGGTGGAAATAGCGGCAAATGCTTTGGAAAAATACCTTAAAGAACTTAACGCTTAATGATTATGGCACGCAGATATATACCTGCGTGCCATTTTTTATTCAAAAAACACTTGCAATTTGATTTGCAATGTGGTATAGTATTTGAGCAAAAGCACGAGACGTGCAGATAAGCGCCGGTAGCTCAGTTGGATAGAGTGTTTGGCTACGAACCAAAAGGTCGGGGGTTCGAATCCCTTCCGGCGTACCAAAAAACTCAGGTAACTTTCGTTGCCTGAGTTTTTTATTTTTGGTATTTCTTCACTAAAAACTGCCCACTAACCGAGTAGTCATAGGTAAACTTATATAATAATAGGCATTTTAACTTATTAACATTTGTAATTGTAAAAACTATCAAAGACGCCCATTTGACTCCCACTGACATAAATTGAAAAGAATTCGGCTCAAGGATTTTTGTTCCTTGAGCCTTTTTTGTTATGCTGAGAAATGTATGAACTTATTTTTTCTTTCGTTTTCTGATTCAGTTATCAGATTACCCATTGCATCTGCAACCGTTTGCTGCATATTGTTTGTCACATGCATATATGTGTTCATAGTAAACCCTGCATCTGTATGTCCGAGCATATGAGATATTGTCTTTATATCCATCCCCTGTTCTAATGATAGTGTTGCAAAGCTGTGTCTCAAATCGTGAAAGCGTATTTGCGGTACTCCTGCTTGTTTTTTTGCATTTTGTGTAGTTTTCTAAAGCCGTCTTGATTTGGCTCAATTGGAGTGTTCTGCCATTATCTCAAAACATATGAATTGTAGCTCCGTCATTGACATAATCAATAGTTACTCATGTACCTGAAGAAACGGGTTAAAAGGAATCCTGCATTGACAAGAGTTCAATTTACATTTCTTTCGGATACTGCTTTCGCAGTTCTACAACCATACGGTATTTACTTTCAAAATAATTCATAGTAAAACGCATCCTTTCTTAGTTTTATATATAAAAAAACAGCCCACATTTCTGTGAGCTATTTTTATGCAATATAAATTTTGTAACATGAGCAAAGTATATTTTAATAATAACCTTTCAACTCTCTGGCTCTTTCACATTGAGACTCACTTTTAAAGCTATCGCCTATGGTTTTTAATATATAAGATGTTCGAGGATATGATATTCGCAACTTCTCTGCATAATCATAATATTTTTTAGCTATTTTCTCCTCTTCATCTCCACCAGTAACAGCATGTACTCCTCTTTGATTAAATAAACCAATTCTAAAATTGTTTTCCAATATTTCAGAAGAATTCAGTTCAAAAAATTCCCGAACATATTTATGTGGCCAAACTCCGTCTTCATCAATTGGCGAATATGAAAGAATTTTGCCTATTTCCATATCGCAGGCTTTTTCATATTTTCTCTCTTTAGCCAATTTTCTAACTTCAGTTATCCAATTATCGAAATTTTCTTTATTAATTTCATTGCCTTGTTGTCCAGGGAGCTGTTTTATCCTTCTTAACACTTCAAATGTATTAGTTAAAACTGATTTACCTACTTTCTGTAAAACTTCATCACTGTGATCATCATTCTTGTAAAAACAAGAAATAATTTCTAAGAATAATGACGGATCACTCAATAGATTTTCAATTAGACATTTGGGTTCAAAATCCAAATCGAATTTTTGTACATAAGCAAACTCCAATCGTGAAACCTGTAAGGGGTCTACATTCTTGTCGTTATATAGTTTTTCAAATAATTCTTCCAATTCATAACTACTAATACTATTTAAACAAATACCATTGTTTTCTGAATTAGGATAATATAATAATCCTTGATGTAATGCTTCTAAGATTATCTCAGAATTACCAAAGTCATCAAAACACAATTGCTTCATAACAGAATAGGGTCTATTAGCCTGTAAGAGCTTTATCAAACAATATTGTGCAAACTCCTTTTCTTTAGGCAATATCCAAACATTAACATTCTCCCAATAAGCAATTTGCTGTTCTTCAGACATTTTATCTATTAATTCTATTACATCAGGTTTAATAGGAAGCTGATTGATTATGAATTGTACATCTTTACTTTCATTGTCTACTAGTGAATGGAAAAACGATATACCCTTTACGTAATACATTGAATTGACCAACATTTCAGCAAATCTTGGTATTTTATTATGGGCTGTTTTTATAAAATCAATAGTAATATTATCAACATATTTTGAACATGTTAAAGAATTTACTAACAGATCAATATCTGAAACCTGTGGTACAATTTGGTATAATGAATTGAGTCCAAATTCATCAATAATTTTTTCTAAAGTTTCAACACGTTCTTTTTGCAATTCATTTTTCTCTTTTTCATAATCGTAGTTTTCTTTATCAAACACACAAGGATTCATTCCATAAAAATCATGTGAATAAAAAGCAACATATTTCAAAGGAGAGTTCGGAAGCAATATATCGTACAATTGTTCCAACTTATTTAAAGTATTTTCAGGTAAACTCCAATCTTCATTTGCAAATTTCTTATGTCGACTTATTTTGCAAATCAAATCTTTACATAGTTTCAGTTTGTCATCGTCCGGAATACTCAATACCAAATCGTTTTTATCAACTTTCAGAGTTTCAAATGCTTTGTCAAATATAGGAAAATATTTGATTATTAGTTTCCAGTCATCATAACACACAGTAAGCGTTTTTACAAAATGTTCCGCTATTATTTTTATTGAATTATAGTAGTCTTTTGTTGTAACCTCAATTTTTTTCTTTTCTATATATCTCCATTCAAACTCCAAAAGATTATCTACTATTCCTGGGCCTGAAAGAAATAAAATATCTATTAGGTTTCTTCCTGTAAAATAATATTCTTTGATTATCTTGCTTAATAATAGTATCCTATCTTCTAAAGATAAAGATCCTTGGGGATTCCATAAACAAAAGAATTTATATAATGAGTCTATGGGTGAATTCTTCATTTTATAGTTAAACTTTTTTTCTGCAATTTTTACAAGTGAATATACAGCCCTTATACAGTATTGTTCAAGCCACATAAGTTTTTCTAAGGCCCATAAAATACTTGTGTAATAAGTTCTACCAAAAAAAGAACTGTCTAAATTCTCAAACAGACACCAAAACTCACTTGCTTCATCCTTGATATTTTTTTCAATAACACCTGCTATTACATCAGGTGTTGCTTCAACAAAATCAGGTATGTATTCACAAATTGTAAACCAATCTTGTCTTGAGTTGAGTTTATCAAAAATTTCAGTAACTAAAGCATTACATTCATTAACACTATTTGAACAAAATCCAGATGTTTTATCATCTTCTCCAAATTCAACAATTTTGGTCATTGATAAAATCAAGCCTTTTTTTAAACGACTTGAAAATCTTGATTGCTTTTCATATAAAGAAGCAAATGGCCGTTTTTCCTCGGGTAATTCATATACTGGATCTTTTTCCGAGAAAACCATTTTTACGCACTCTTTATATCTTTTAAAATTATTACCTGTAATGGATTGCAACAAAATGTCCCATAATTCATTTACAGATATACACGCATATGAATTATCTAAATTAAAAATTGGCGCACTATCTCCAATAGTAAAATCTTGTATAGATTCAATATATTCATCAAAACTCTTTCCAGACAATAACTCTATTGCTTCTTTATCGCCATTATAGTTACTATCCCAAGCATTAGCCAATAATGCCGGAACCAAAATTTTATCATTATTTTGCTGAAACCAATAAGGCATCTTTAAATTAACATCACTTGTTAGTTTTTGTAAAAGGGGAGAAAATCGGCATTTTACATCATAAGTCATTTTATCAGCTTCATTAGCGTTAAATCCAATGCTTTCTAAACTTGCACTGAAATCACGATGTCTTCTGCTTGGAAGGTGGCATCTTGCGGAATTTTTATATAATAGATCAATAGGTCCGTTTTTTTCAGTAGGAATTATTATTGTGCCTTGGATATTGATTTGATCTTTTTCATTTTTAAACGCAGGAATAATTATAGAATCATTAAAATTCTGACAGGCATTATTTAAAGCTTCAGAAGACAGTGCAACTATTATTTTGGATAAAAGTTGTTTGTATTTTATATCTTGATTTTCTAAAAGTTCTGCAGCAATAGTAAGTATTCCTTCTATTTTTGAATCTGTAGATAGTATAATTAGTTTTTCATTTTTCTCTATCAAATTCATTATTTCTTCCGTTATAAGTTTTTCTCTCCCTATACGAAAGAATTCAACAGTTAACTGAGGATTTGTTTTGCTAACAATATTATCCCAATAAGTTGCCAAATCTATCAAATCATAAGCGTCCTTACCAATAATCTTAGAAAACCATACAGAGACAGAAGGACATTGATCCAACCACATTTCAAGATTATTTGCATCTATGATACGTACATTTTTCCATATTCCTTCTTTTTGTTTTTTTATAGTGAATTCTGCAATACCTTCTCTATGGTTCCATATTCTACTGGTTACAAAACAAAATGTTGCTTGCTTTGGATCTATATTATTAAGATTTTGGGATCTTTTATTAAAGTCTTTATTAAACTTTCCTTTTATATCTTCATCAGTACCAAATTCCCATACAGATATACCATTAGGATAAAAAGGATTATTATCAGTGGTTTTTATAAATCCATCATACCCATTGTATTGTACAGCATTCTCAAACGGAAAATGATGATCTTCAATATTATTTGAAGAAGCCAAAATTAGTTTCCATAACAACTTTGGCAATAGTTCCTGAGCTCTACGAGGTTCTCTGTTTGTCCAATTCTCAATGTCGCTTGCTTTTATAGACAAAACATTCATATTTACACTTCCTATTATCAATCGTTATATATATGTCATTATACCATATAATAACAAATTTTACACTAATATATAAATTCATACAATAATCTAACAGATCAGCAAAATGGTTTTCAAAGCAACATAGTTAAAAAACAAAAGTTTTCTGTTTGTTATCATTGAATTTCCTCTTTTCAGCATACAATCAAGTAAATTATTTGATATTCATCAAATTATAAAGATTATAAAATAGCAGTTGGTTGTTCAAGCACTAAATACTACAGGAGATTGTGATTGGGAAATATAATAATATTTATTCATTCCAAAATTCCTGTTAACATCTCTAAAGAAATCACAAGTAAGCCTTAATACGAGAGACGATAAATTTATGAATATAGTAACAGTGACAAGTTATCTAGTGTAAACTACAGACATTTGCGGAGATCGTAGCAGTAATACTATGGCGGAAAGGAACTTACGCTGTGAAATAAGGAGGTAAATGTCTAGAGGTCGACCCTCTGATCTCCACCAAAATAAACTGTCTCAACATAAATTGAGGCAGTTTATTTTTTACTTTTTGTTATTAGGCATTATATAAAATAACTGAAATTCAAATAATTACGCACTAAAATGTATAATTTTCTCTCTGTGCTCCTTTTCCTTTTCAGACAGCAGATTACCCATTGCATCTGCAACCGTTTGCTGCATATTGTTTGTCACATGCATATATGTGTTCATAGTAAACCCTGCATCTGTATGTCCGAGCATATGAGATATCGTCTTGATATCCATTCCTTGTTCTAATGATAGCGTTGCAAAGCTGTGTCTCAAATCATGAAAGCGTATTTGCGGTACTACTGCTTGTTTCTGCATTCTGTGTAGTTTTCTTGTAACCGATGACGGATCACGAAGTCCGCCTGTTATTGGTGATGGGAATATTAATTTATTATCGGGCCTTTGCCTGCTTCGTAGCAGTATCAGTTGATTGAAACATTCATCGCATAACGCAATCGTTCGTATGGACGAGGCAGTTTTCGGTGTTGTTACCTTTAGTTCACTGCCTATCCTTTGCACCTGCTTGTTCACTGATATTGTTTTGTTTTTCATATCAAGGTCATCCCAAGTCAGTGCAAGTATTTCGCCCAGTCGCAAGCCTGTTGTAATCTCAAGAATATAAAATTCATAACATACTGAGTCCTTTGTTTCCTGAAGAAATCTGCCAAGTTCATTTGCTTTCAGCGTTTGCATTTCCTTTGGTGCATCTTTTGGCAGTTGTACCTTTTTACAAGGATTACTGCCTATCAATCCCTCGTCCTCTGCTTTTTGCAGGCAGGTTTGCAAGGCTATTTTGATATCCTTTACTGTCTTTGCAGATAAACCGTTGCCTTTCTTTTTAACATTTCTTATTCTCCCACTCGTGTACATTTTCATTAGAAATTGCTGACAGGCTACTGTTGATATATCCTTTATTTTCATACCACCGAGATTAGGTAGTATATATCTGTCAAAATAGTTTTGATAACTGTTTCTTGTGTATTCTTTTACACTCACTGCACAAAATGATTCAAACCAAATTTTTGACCACTCTTCAAGTGTAGGCTCGGGGTTTGTAAGAAAATCACATCTTTCAATTATCTTTTGCCGCTTGTTGTTCTCGGCTATCGCCTTTTCAAGTTTTTCCTTGCACTCGGCTTTCGTTTTTGCAAGAACATTTTTTATTACTCTCTTGCCGTTAACTATCTCACCTGTATAATAGCGACCTTCCCACCTACCATCTTTGCGTTTGGTTATTGTTCCTTCGCCGTTATTTCGTTTTGCCATTGCAACCTCCTTTCTGCCTGTGGCAACACAACATTACCACAAGCAGTATTTAATATCCAGACAATTATTATCTTTTTGAATTTGTTTCAATCCAACTTTTCAGTTGTTCTTTCGGAACAGACTTTCTCCTGCCCATTACAACAACAGGAAAACTGTTGTCATCTCTAATCAGTTTGTATAGACTGACAGCAGAAATTCCAAGCACTTCTGCCGCTTCAGGAACTGACAGCATTAACGGTAATTCGTCAAATGATTTATATTTACTTTCCATATTAATCACCATAGCCTTTCAGGCTACAAAAATAAATTAAAATTATTAACGCCTTACTGTAGCCTGATAAGGCGCTAATGGTGATTACAGCCATCTCAAAATTATGCCATAGGCAAATTTTGAGGGCAATATAATTTGGATTAGTGTGAATTTTCACACTAATCTCCTTTCAGCCTGCCAATAAATATCGGCAGGGATTTATTTTTTTCATACTCATAGTGTAATCATAGTCATCGTATTCTTCATAGCATGAAGTCTTTTGTCCTTTAGCAAGACGCTTTCGTATGCTTTTCTTGGATAACTTAATTCTCTTTCTTGTGTATCTTCTGTTGTTGGTACTTAGAAGGTCTGCGAAGTTACCCATAAAATTAATGCTCCAAGTGATAAGACTTGCATTGCTGTCAGTGCCCAGTTGATTATCCTTTGTTTGAGCAGTGTATCTTTCATATGCTCTTTCTCCATAGAAAGACTGTTCGAAAAATCGTCTTTCATTCTCCCAGCCTGTAAGGATATCTCCTGCATCGTTTTCTTGGTTTCGTCCTTCAGTACGCTCGTCTGTCTTATGACTGACTTGTTGAAATCCGATTCTATCGCTTTCATAACTTTGCTGTGTTTCTCCGTTATTGAACCCAGCTTCTCTATGTAGGTTTGCATATTCTCCGTCTGATTGTTTATCAATCCTGCCATCTGTTCTGTTGTAATCATCGTTTGCAGTATGTTCTGTTGCTGTTCCATTATTGATATTTGATGTGCCAGCAGACTGATAAGACTTTCCCAGTTTTCCTCTGTTATTACTGCGTAGGTCTGAGGCGTCTGTGCCTGTCTCATCATATCCTTCATATTTTCGAAGGTATTCTTTCCGTTTTGTGAATTCATTTTCCATCGCTCCTTTCAAGTATTTATCTTCGTGCAGTTTAAAATCTCTGCACCTTTTACCGTTAGGACATTGATATAATATGGTGTCACGACTGCTTGTCCATATTACTCGGTATCCTTTTTTGTTCATCAGCTTTATGAAATCTATTTTAGATTTTGCATAGAGCATTGCGTTGTCAATGTCTATTGCAAGCTGAGTTTTCCAACTGTTTCCTGCCTTGGCTGCATAGTATTCTTTTGAAGTTACTCCCTGAACTTTCTTTTTAGGCTGACAGATAGGCAGTCCGTATTTCATACATAACTGATCGTTAACATATCTGACTCTCTCTATGTCATTTTTGTTTTGATGTATTTTGTGTCCGTCAAGCGAACTAACTGAGTTGATTATTATGTGTGAATGTATGTTGTCTGTGTCCATATGAGTACAGACTAAGGCTTGGTATCCGGGATAACATTTCTCAACCCATTCCATTGCAATCTGATGAGCAAGTATAGGTTCGATGTTAGTTTCTTCTTCAAATGACTGTATAGCATAGTAGAACTGAACACCGTCTGTCTTGTTAAATTGTTTCTTAGTATCCATAAAATCTTTGAATGCTCTTTCTGCAATGCAGTTTACTCCTGATACTAATCGAATCTCCGTATCTTCAATCTTGGTTTTGTATTTCTGCGTACAGTATGCAATCACACTTCCGAGAGCACCTGAGTTCTTACTATCTTTTCGCTTTAAGAAATTTATCGTTGCCATTTGTTTGCCTTTCGTATGATTGTGTTTAGAGCTTTGCGGATATTATCAAGTTCATCCGTGCATTCTTGCAGATTAACACACTCAATTCTTCCTAACTGAGACAGCATACGAAGTTGATTTATGTTACTGCCAATCTTCTTTACTTGATAAACAAGTTCATTAAATGTTTCCTTATCTCCGATAACATATACATCCTTAACGACAGCGCAGGCAGTTATGTAAGCAGTCATATTCATTCCTAATGCTGAGGCTTTATCTTCAATAATGCTTTTAGCAGTTGGCGTCAAGTGAAGATTTATCCGTTCTGACTTAGTTTCTTTATCCTTAATATCAATCACTCCTTTCAAAATTTGTTTTGCCTTCAGGCAACCGCTTTTCAGCAAAGGAGCCGAAAAGATGCGCCCAATGCGCTATGCTTGGACTCTCCTAAAGGAGAGTGTTTACAACTGTAACAACAACACAGAATCACTTTCAGTAATTGCTTTCATATGTTCGTTCTCACCTCCACAAACGCCACACAAGGCGTTTTTATTTTTGTTTTGATTACTTTTGTGTGTTTTTCCTTTCCTCGTCAGAAGGGCTTTTAATTGTTCGTCACCGTTTGCTGAACCGGCGGTGGTTCATATTTTGTGTACCGTATACAGATTGCTCTGCCTTGCGTTTTCAAAATATCTTTGAGAAACATCAACATAGCCTTTCTCTGTAAGACCTCTTATTGCTTTACGGCAGGAGTTCTCACACATACCGCAGTACTTTGCAATGTTGGGAACGGAGTAATAACTCATTCCTTTAGCATCACCTCTGCTTGTCAGAAAGCTGTACACCACAAACTCCATAGGCGTTAAGCCTTCATCAAAAATTTTATTAGGCAGAAGAAAGAAATTGCCTTTTTGCTTATTCATAAAATCACCTCCTCACTTACCCTTGCACACTTTTTTAACCTTTTGAGCCAAACTTTTTTAAAAACCCCTTCACTATATAGCCGCGAAAACGGCAAAAAATGAGGGTGTTTCAGTTTTATTTACAAAATATTTACATACCCCTCCATATATTTAGCCGTTGAGTAACTACTTTTGAGCCAAATTTTTTTATCACAAAAAAAGATAACAGATTTTTTCATATTGCGTGCATCTTCGGAAGATACATTTCGAGGTTACTGTATCAACTTGTACAAACAATATGTAGTAGTTAAATTAATAACCTTGTTTAGCCATAACTATTCATTAAACCTCATTGACACAAACCAACACTTTTTATCCATTAATTATGTATCTTCCAAAGATACATCTTTTTTATTTTCATCACTTTGCACAACAATTTGAAAACAAAAATAGCAGTTTCTCGTAATTGAGAAACTGCTATTCATAAGCAAGTATTTTTAAATTGAAATTCTTATTCGTTTAATAACCTAACCGCTAACTTAAATCCGATTTCAAACGCTTGACATTCAACCAGGGAAGTGTACTCATCAACACATTCAGCATACTTCTTGTACTCATCAAGTTCTTTGCCCTTAAGTGTTGATGTCAGATACTTCTGATGCCTTGCCATCAGTTCAACTAACTTCTTTTCTTCATCAGATACTTCTTTATCTTCACTTGGATTTATATTTCCATACCATAGTTCTTGTAGTATTGACATAAATAATCAACTCCCTTGCAGTACAACAAATACCACAAAGGAGTTTGAATATCCAGATATTTTTACTAATTCGAACAATAAAAATATCATACCAAAAAGTTTTATCAAATTGTAGTTTTTGATAAAATTTTAAGCGCTCTATATAACTTGTTTAATGACTTTTAGCAGCAAATGCATTACTATTTGTAATAGAGCAAAATACAACAAGTTATAAGGAGACGATCGTATGAAAGAAAAGAAGAAAACGCCGTGGATTATGAAGACGGCAATCATCATAGGCGTACTGGTTATCCCTTTGCTTTATTCCTATTTCTATTTAGGAGCATTCTGGGACCCGTATGCAAGACTTGATGATGTTCCCGTGGCAGTAGTTAATCTTGACAGCGGTGCTGTTATTAACGGCGAGGAGAGAAATCTCGGTCAGGAAATCTGCGATAATCTTGAAAAGGACGGAACACTTAAATTTGTATTTACCGATAATGCAGACGCAGAACAAGGTGTACTTGAAAATGATTATTACGCTTCAATAACAATTCCTAAAGATTTTTCAAGCAATGCCTCAACTGCTTCAAAGGACACTGAAAAACTACATAGTTCGATTGTTTACACGGCAAACCAAAAAAAGAATTATCTTGCTGCACAGATAATTGAAAACGCAATGCCTACAATAAAGCAAACAGTTAATTCAAGCATTGATAAAGAAATAATTACTACTCTTTGCGACAAGCTGGAAAGCGTACCCGATTCAATGGGTGAGCTGCAAAACGGATTCAAGCAATTATCGGACGGATCCGGAAAACTGAGTAGCGGTACTAACGAGCTTGCTGACGGAGCAGATAAATTATACGAAGGATCAAGTGCTCTTGCTGACGGCAGTAAACAGGTGTCAGACGGTGCAGTAACACTTCTTGACGGAATTAAAGCGCTTGATAAAGGGGCAAATACCTTAAATGCCTCAGTTCCTCAATTAGCCGATGGTGTTCAGCAGCTTACAGACGGTTCAGTTGTCCTAAGAAACGGAACAGCTGCATTAAATTCAAAAATTCCGGAATTATCTGGCGGTGCGGCACTGCTTAATAATGGCGCACTTCAGCTCAGCACAGGTCTTGATACCTTAAAATCAAACAGTCCCTCTCTTACTGCGGGTGCACAGCAATTAAACGCAGGTGCCACATCTCTTAAAAGCGGAATTCAAACATATACAGATGGTGTATCATCTGCCAATTCGGGTGCTGTTACTCTTGCCAACGGTATCGACGCATACACAACAGGTGTTGAAAGTGCAAGTGCAGGAGCAAATAATCTTTATAATGGTATTAATCAGGCAAACGAAGGATTAAATCAAATTGTTACACAGGTTCAGGCTTCATCACAACAGCTTGAGCACACAGCTCCCGACAGCAGTCTTGATGCCCTTTCCTCCGGTACATCACAGGTGTATGAGGGCATCGGCACATTCAGTACAAATTATACGAATGCTTTAAACGCTCTTAAATACTATCAGACAACAGGTGATACTCAGTATCTTAATGTGGCAGTCAGTGGATTTGAACAGCTTGACAACAGCCTCCCTGCTCTTAAGTCAGGTGCTCACCAGGTAAGTAGCGGCGTTACGAAATTGACTGACGGTATGAAAGATGTTAAAAACAACACTTCGCAGCTTCTTACAGGCTTGCAGGCATTGCAATCAGGCTTTGGTAACAATACGGACAGCAGTACATTGTTAGGAGGTGCGTATGCTCTTAATCAGGGACTTAGTACATTAAAATCTAATAACAATACACTAAACTCAGGAGCACAGGCATTAAAAACAGGACTTAATACTCTTAACAGTAACAGCAATGCTCTTAATCAAGGTGCAAATGAGCTTTCAAGCGGTGCAAGCACACTAAGCACAGGCGTTAACAGCTATACAGATGGTGTTGCGTCAGCTGCTAACGGTGCTGCTCAGCTTAAAGAGGGTACTTCTTCATTAACATCAAAAATCCCTGCCCTTACTCAGGGAGTAAATGCACTTGACGAGGGAGCAGGTGAACTTAGCACAGGTCTTATACAACTCAATTCAAAGGTACCTGCACTTTCAAACGGTGTTTCGGCTCTTGCAGACGGCTCAGGTAAATTACTTGCAGGTGCTGACAAGTTATCAACAGGTGCTAATGATTTGTCTGTCGGTACAGTTCAGCTTGATAATGGTATATCAACATTAAGAACAGGTGCATATTCACTTAATGATGGTGCAACTCAGCTTGACAACGGTATTAGCAATGCAAAGGATGGTGTTGATGAATCAATCACCGATACTATCATTCAGCTAAATGCTTTGGACGGACTTGCAGATTATGCCGAAGAGCCTATATCAACAGTAACAGAATATGTTCAGCCGGTGGAAAATTACGGTTCTGCCTTCGCACCATACTTTATGTGTCTGTCACTTTGGGTAGGTGGCTTGATGATTTACTTTGGTATTTATCTTGATTATAACAGAAAAATAAAATCACTTACCAAGGACTCTAACAGAATAATTTTGAGAACACTATCCTTTGGTCTTATCAGTATGGCTCAGGGTGTACTTCTTGCAATAGTAATCAAGGACATTCTTCACATTGTTGTAAATAATCCGTTAATGCTGTTTATGTCCTGCATACTTGTTTCATTAACCTTTATGACAATAATACAGTTCTGTATTATTAATCTCGGTGACGCAGGCAAATTTGTTTCACTTTTACTGCTTATTCTTCAGCTTACATCCTGCGCCGGTACTTTCCCGATAGAAACACAGTCAGGCTTCTTCAGAGTTATCAATAAAATTCTGCCAATGACATATTCTACACAACTCTTTAAAGAGGCTATAAGCGGAACGGCAGGTTCAAACGCAGGAAAAAGTGCAATAATACTTGCTGCTTTCTTCGTGGTGTTCCTTGCTTTAACACTTATCTTTAGCCACAGCTCACTAAAAAAGGATTTACAGAGAATTGATGCTAACACAAAGGAAAAAATGGCAGTGTCTAAATAAACCATCCTATTGTTTAAAAGAGGAGAATACATATGGCTAAATTTAATTTTTATCAATATGTATGGATATTCATTTCAGGCTGTTACTTAGGCTACGGTGTAGAAACACTTTGGTGTTTGATTAAACTTGGCTACATAGAAAGCAGAAAATCCCTTGTGCTCGGTCATCTCAGCGTAGCCTACGGAATGGGAGCCGTACTTCTCACGCTTTTACTTGTGCATTTTCAAAATTCATCTGCTTGGAAGATATTTTTAGTTGCTTTTGTCAGTGGAACTGTTGTTGAATATATCTGTTCATTAGGACAGGAAATTTGCTTCGGCTCGGTAGCTTGGGATTACAGCCATCTTCCGCTAAATATAAACGGCAGAGTGTGCCTTTTATACTCACTTTTTTGGGGAGTGCTTGGGTTATTTTGGGTAAAGCTTGTTATACCGTTTATGAGTAAATGCTTTGATAAAATCAATATACCTTTTGATAAAGTAATAATTTGGGCATTTATAGCATTCTTTGTATTTGATGCTACGCTGTCTGCTTCAGCTGCAATACGAATGGATAAGCGAGATAACGGCGAAGATGCGAAAAATCACTTTGAGCAATATCTTGATACTCATTATGATGACGAAACAATGCACAAAATCTATGCAAACTCAAAAAGTGTTGAAAAAAACAAGTAGAAAACTTCAAAATAATTGAACTTTAAAATTAAAGCTAAAAATTATATATCCCGTCATTCTTGTATATTGACAAAAAGTTAACAATGTTTTAAGATATGATATATAATCATATTGCTTAGGAGAATTCTGATGGAAAAAGAGAACACTTACGAGTACAAATTTGATACGGTTAAACCACCGAAGGACAGAGTTTATGAGGATAGAGTAATGCACTATTACGAAAATCACTCTGACGAGCCTCCCCGTGAGCTTATTTTAAAGCTTGGTAAAAAAATTACGGATCGTATTCTTTATAAAATTCCGTGGGTGCCGAAAATCGGTGAAACAATGACCGTCAACGACCCTGAATATTGGGGCCTTGCCGCAATGGTTACTGATGAAATGGCAGAGATTGCACTTAAAATGAAGGTGCATAAGGGTATGACTCTTCCCGAAATTCAGAAGGCAACAGGCAAGGACGCCGATTATCTTGAAAATATACTGCAGGAAATGGCAAATGTAGGTCTTATTGAATATAACTGGGAGAATCCTACAAGAACAAAGCAGTATGTTCTTCCTATGTTTGTACCGGGCAGTGCAGAATTCTTTAATATGAAATGGGATAATATCGTTGAACATCCACAGGTGGCAAATTTCTTTGAAAGAATGACTCAGCTACCTTTAGAAAAGATTACACCTATGGTACCTCCGGGAGGTGCAGGTATAGGTATGCATGTTATCCCTGTCGAAAAGGCTATTGAGATGGAAAATGAAAGTGCCAGCGTTGAACATATTTCTCACTGGCTCGACAAATATGACGGTAAATATGCAGCAGGTCCCTGCTCCTGCCGTTATTCAAGGGCAATATGCGGTGAGGGCTGTGCAGATGACCCTGAGGATTGGTGTATTGGTGTAGGCGATATGGCCGATTACCTTGTTGAAACAAACAAAGGCCATTACATAACTCGTGAAAAAGTAATGGAGATTTTGCAAAGAGCAGAGGATAACGGCTTTGTTCATCAAATTACCAATATTGACGGAGAAAACAAGATTTTTGCTATATGTAACTGTCAGGTTAAGGTATGCAATGCACTGCGTACGTCTCAGCTTTTTAACACTCCGAATATGTCACGCTCAGCGTATGTTGCCAGAGTTGAGGCAAAGGACTGCGTAGCCTGTGGCAGATGCGTTGAATACTGCCCTGCAGGCGCAGTAAAGCTCGGTCAAAAATTATGCACCAAGGACGGCGGACATATAGAATATCCAAAGCAGGAGCTGCCTGACACAAATGAGTGGAGCGAGGATAAGTGGTCACCGGATTACCGTGACAAAAACAGAATTAACTGCTACGATACAGGTACAGCACCATGTAAAACTGCCTGTCCTGCTCATATTGCAGTACAGGGCTATCTTAAAATGGCATCTCAAGGCAGATATACAGATGCCCTTGCCTTGATAAAGAAAGAAAATCCTTTCCCTGCAGTATGCGGCAGAGTGTGCAACAGACGATGTGAAGATGCCTGCACAAGAGGTACCATTGACCAAGCTGTTGCTATTGACGAGGTTAAAAGATTTATTGCACAGCAGGACTTAAACGCTGACAAGAGATATATTCCCAAAAAGGTTATTCCTTCGAACAGAGGCGAATTCAAAAACAAAATTGCTATTATCGGTGGTGGTCCTGCAGGTCTTTCCTGTGCATATTATCTTGCAGTTACAGGCTATCGCCCAACAGTGTTTGAAAAGAACGAAAAACCCGGCGGTATGCTGACCTATGGTATTCCGTCTTATAAGCTTGAAAAAGATGTTGTTGAGGCAGAGATCGATATTATCCGTCAGCTTGGCGTAGAGATTAAATGTGGCGTTGAGGTTGGTAAGGATATTACACTTAACGAATTAAGAGAACAGGGCTATGAGGCATTTTATATTGCAATCGGTTGTCAAGGCTCACGCAAGGCCGGTATTGCAGGTGAGGACGCAAAGGGTGTTATGAGCGCTGTTGATATTCTCCACACCATAGCGGAAAATCAAAGCTTAGACCTTAACGGAAGAAAGACAGTAGTTATCGGCGGCGGTAATGTTGCAGTTGATGTGGCTCGTTCCGTTAAAAGATGCGGTGCCGATGTGCTTGGTATGTACTGCCTTGAAAGCAGAGGAGAAATGCCTGCCTCTACAGAAGAAATATTTGAAACTGAGGACGAAGGCATTACAATCCAAAACGGTTGGGGGCCGAAGGAAATCCTTACCGAAAACGGAAAGGTTAAAGGAATTGTACTTAAAAAATGTCTGTCGGTTACGAACGAAAGCGGACGCTTTAATCCGCAGTATGATGAAAATGATACTGTAACTATTGATTGTGATAATGTATATCTTTCAATCGGTCAAAGCATTGATTGGGGCGATATGCTCAAGGATGAAGGTGTTGAGCTTGCACAGGGCGGCAGACCAAATGCTGACAGTTTAACATACCAAACTGCACAGAAGGATATTTTTGTCGGCGGTGATGTTTATACAGGTCCAAAATTTGCCATTGATGCCATTGCGGCAGGCAAGGAGGGCGCTGAGTCAATACACAGATTTGTTCACTACAATGCAAGTCTTACTATCGGCAGAAATCGTAGAGATTTTATTGAGCTTGACAAAAATAATATTAAAATTGAGGCATACGATAATTCTTCCCGTCAAATACCGGGAATGGATAAAAGCATTAACCACAGAACATCGTTTAGAGATGCTCATAAACCTTTCTCAGAGGAGCAGGTAAAGATTGAAACTGCTCGCTGTCTTGGCTGCGGTGCATCAGTTGTTGATGAAAACAAATGTATCGGCTGCGGTGTGTGCACGACAAAGTGTGAGTTTGACGCAATCAAGCTTCACAGAGAGCATCCTGAATGCAGTACAATGGTTAACTCCGATGACAAGATGAAAGCGATTCTGCCTTATATGATTAAGAGAAAAATTGCTATCAAAAAAGCCAAAAAGGGTTAATACTTATGCACGAACTTGGTATAGTTTTTCATATAATTAAGCAGGTTGAAGAGGTAGGAGAGGAAAACGGTGTAAGCCTTGTTTCCTCTGTTACTCTTGAGATAGGTCAGGTATCCGGAGTCCTTCACGATTATCTTGAGAATTGCTGGAATTGGGCTTGCAGTAAGTCAAAGCTTATGAATGGTGCAAAACTGATTATCGACGAGATACCTGCAGTGACATACTGTGAGGACTGCGGTGAGAAATATTCTACTGTTGAATACGGAAAAACCTGTCCCAAATGTTCGGGGGACAACACCTATCTGCTTAACGGTAATGAAATTATGATTAAGGAAATTGAAGTGCAGTAGTTCTTTGATGATAAATTATTTTAGAGGAGGGAATAAAATGTTATTCCAAATTTATGGCGATAACTCATTCTATCAGCTTCTTGGCTGGATTTTGGTTTTCGCAGGTCTTGTTATTTTTAACGAGATTGCACGCCGTTCAAAGGCAGGCGGAATTTTCTGTTTCTTTGTTCTTCCGGCGGCGTTGACGGTTTACTTTATTGCTATTGCCATAGGTGCAAAAGCAGGAGCAGAATGGGCACTGAATAACCAGACTCATATTTATATGAACGGTTGGTTCCATTATGCCAAGCTTTATGCGGCAACAGCAGGCTGTATCGGCTTTATGATGCTTAAGTACAAATGGGGCATAGGCAAGAAGGAATGGTTTAAGGTATTTCCCTTTGCCATTGTTGCAATCAATATCCTTATTGCCGTAGCATCTGACTTTGAGTCGGCCATTAAAGGCGGATTTACAGGCGGCTGGTGGCTGTCCAGTGAAAATGTTTGGATTTACGGCGGCTGGTGGAACTGGCTTAACGGTATTGCCGGTATCATCAACATTTTCTGTATGACAGGCTGGTGGGGTATATATACCTCAAAGAACAAGCATGATATGCTTTGGCCGGATATGACTTGGTGCTATATTCTTGCATACGATTTGTGGAACTTTGAATATACCTATAATAATCTTCCGTCGCACACTTGGTACTGCGGTCTTGCCCTTCTTCTTGCTCCAACCTTTGCAAACGCATTTTGGAACAGAGGCGGCTGGATTCAAAACCGTGCCAACACCCTTGCTCTTTGGTGTATGTATGCACAGGTATTCCCACTATTTCTGGACGACAGCAAATTCTCAGTGCTTTCCTCTGTATATCCTGAGGGCTACACAACCTCAATGATGGTTCAGGGCATCAATCCTGAAACAGTAGGTGCCGCTAATCCAAAGGCACAGGCAGTTATTTCAATAATTGCACTTGTTGCTAATGTTTGCATACTCGCTGCTATTATCAAGCGTTCTGTTGAACAAAAGAAGAATCCTTATAAGAATGAAATCTTCACAGACCAAAAGAATTATAAGGACGCCCTTCTCAGAGCAGCAGAGGCAAACAGAGAAATTGCTTAATTCATAAATTTATATAACATAAAAGGCAGCTGATGGTTCTTGTCAGCTGTCTTTTTATGTCTGTCAGAAAATGAATTCCATTGATAAAATTTTAAAAACATGCTATATTGTAATTGGTAAATATTATTTTGTGAATGAAACGGGGGTTTTTTATGTCACAAATAACAAAAAAGGCTTTAGCTCAATCTTTAAAAAATCTACTATTAAAGAAACCGTTAAACAAAATAACTATCAATGATATTGCAGATGATTGCGGTATTAACCGAATGACCTTTTATTATCATTTTAAAGATATATATGACCTTGCTGAGTGGGCTTGCCTTCAGGAAGCCGCTAAAGTAATAAAAGAAAACAAAACGCACGATACCTGGCAGGAGGGTATGCTTCAGATTTTCTATACAGTGCGTGAAAATAAGCCGCTCATTATGAATGTTTACCGCTGTGTTGATCGTGAACAGGTTGAAAGGTATCTCAAACCTCTTATTGATAATCTTTTGCTGAAAGTTGTGGAAGAACAATCCGCTGATATGACCGTTCGTCAGGAAGACAAGGAATTTATTGCATCGGTATATTCCTATGCTTTTGTCGGCTTGATGCTTGACTGGATTAAAAATGATATGAAAGAAAACCCCGAACAGCTTATCAGCAAGCTTGCTTTGGTTATACAGAATACCTTTACAGATGCACTTGAAAGATTCAGAATAGATAAACCTTTATCAAAAAATGATATTTGATAAAAATGTTAACATCTTTTTGCCCGTGATAAAAAATTTATCACGGGCATTTTTCTGTTTATTGTTAACCTGCGAAAAAATAATATAATGAAATTACAAAATAAAAATTTGGAGATGAATTTTATGTATTATTCAGCAGGAACTTATGAATCCTTTGCACATCCCGAAAAGCCAAAGGATGTTGACAAAAAATCCGCCTATATTATCGGCACCGGTCTTGCCGGTCTTACAGCAGCATTTTATCTGGTGCGTGACGGTCAGATGAAGGGCGAGCATATCCACCTTCTTGAAAAGTTAGAGCTTGCCGGCGGAAGCTGTGACGGACGAAAGGATGTTACAAAAGGCTTTTATATGCGCGGCGGCAGAGAAATGGATAACCATTTTGAAGTTATGTGGGATATGTTCAGAGATGTTCCTTCTTTGGAAAATCCCGAGGTTTCCGTTCTTGACGAGTACTATTGGCTCAACAAGCACGATCCAAACTATTCTCTGTGCAGAGCCTCTGTAAACCGCGGAGAAGACGCTCATACAGATAAAAAATTCGGACTTGATAAAGAATCTGCAATGGCTCTTTCACAGTTGTTTATTACACCTGAAAAGACTCTTGAAGGTAAGAAAATTTCGGAGGTTCTGCCGGATTCATTCTGGTCAACAAATTTCTGGCTTTACTGGCAGACTATGTTTGCATTTCAACGTTGGTCAAGTGCGCTTGAGATGAAACGTTATCTATGCCGTTATGTTCATCATATTGATGGACTTCCTGATTTCAGCGCTCTTCGCTTCACAAAGTATAATCAGTATGAAAGCCTGATTTTGCCACTGGTAAAATACCTTGAAAACCACGGCGTTACAATCGAGTACGGTATGAATGTAAAAAATGTTATTATCGACACCGTAGGCGACAAAAAGATTGCAAGGCAGATTGTGTTTATTAAAGACGGCAAGGAGCAAACAATAGATTTAGTTGAAGATGACCTTGTGTTTATTACAAACGGTTGTTGCACCGACACTTCCTGCTACGGCGACCAAACACACGCTCCCGACCTTACAAAAGCTAAAAACGGTACAGGCGAGTCATGGGATTTATGGAAAAACATTGCAAAGCAGGCTGAGCACAGTGAGTTCGGTAATCCCGATAATTTCTGCACCAATATTGAAGAAACAAACTGGATGAGTGCTACTGTTGCAACATCTAACGAAGAAATTATTCAACACATAATCAACATTTGCAAGAGGGATCCTCGCGAGGGAAAGGTTACCACAGGTGGTATTGTTACTGTTAAAGACAGTATGGATAACTGGTATCTGTCGTGGACAATCAACCGTCAGCCTCAGTTTAAGTCACAGGATAAAGACACTGTTTTAATTTGGCTTTATGCTTTGACCACAAACAAGGAAGGTAATTATGTTAAAAAGGCAATGCGTGACTGCACAGGCGAGGAGGTATGCCGTGAGTGGCTGTATCATATCGGTATTCCTGATGCGGAAATTGATGACCTTGCAAAAAATGCCTGCAACACCACAACCTGCTTTATGCCATTCATTAACGCCTTTTTCCAGCCGAGAAAGAACGAGGACCGTCCAAAGGTTGTACCTGACGGCGCTGTAAACTTTGCTTTCCTTGGTCAGTTTGCAGAAACTCCCCGTGACACAATATTCACGATAGAATATTCAATGCGTACCGGTATGGAATCTGTTTATACTCTCCTTGATGTTGACCGCGGTGTTCCTGAGGTTTGGGGCAGTAAATATGATGTTCGTGAGCTTCTCCGTGCCTGCTACTACGCTATTGATAAGAAACCGATTACCGATGTTAAGCTTTCGCTTATGGAAAAGGAGTTCGTAAAGATTCTGCTTAAAAAGGTTGAAGGTACGGATATTGAAATTCTTCTAAAAGAAAGCGGTCTTATCGAGTAACAAAAAAATACAAACAGCAGAGGAGTAATCTTTCATTTACTCCCGAATTATAAATAATAATTTTATAGTATTTTTCCTAAAAGCTGATTCTCAATTTAATGGGAATCAGCTTTTTAACATTTAATAAAAGTAACATATTGAAAATAATGTGCTAAAATCCGTCAAAAACAATTCAAGCGAACAAACTGATTTTTTGTATTGTTTTCCTCAATATTATGAAAAAAGGTATACGTTTTGACTCCTAAACTGACGGCTACACAGGAGAACGAGGGTGCAGAAACAGTGAGCCAATTGAAAATTCGGCAGAAAAATCGGACAAGGAAAGCCCTAAACATCGCTGTTTAGGGCTTGTTTAATGGCTATCGACATTGCTACGAACCAAAAGGTCGGGGGTTCGAATCCCTTCCGGCGTACCAAAAATACCAGAGTAGTTTATATTGCTCTGGTATTTTTATTTTTGGCATTTTCTAACTGAAAGCTGCTCATAAACCGATTATTCATATATAACATTACATATAAAATAGGTATAAGTATATATTTTTACCTCTTAACACTTACAACACAAACACTCCTGCAAAACCTATCAAAGACGCCCATTTGACTCCCACTGAAACATTCATTGAAAACAGGCTTTGTTTGTGATATAACTAATACAAACAGCCAGAATTTGGAGGTTGATTATGAGGTTGGATGGCTTTGGCATATTTGTAAAAGATATGACAAAAATGATACAGTTTTACCGTGATGTACTTGGCTTTGAAATAAAAGAAAGCGAAGATACTGCAAATGTGTACCTTATAAAAGATGAAACCTTGTTTATGTTGTATGGAAGAAAAGACTTTGAAAAAATGACAAGCAGGAAATATGAATATATTATGGGTTTGAATGGACATTTTGAAATTGCTTTGTATGTCGATACCTATGATGAAGTTGACAAAACTTTCGCAAAAGTCGTTTCAAATGGTGCTGTTCCCGTTTTAAAGCCTGCAACCGAGCCTTGGGGACAGCGCACCTGTTATATAGCAGACCCCGAAGGAAACTTAATCGAAATAGGCTCATGGAACAAGCCATTTCGCAGTTGAACGGATAAGTACATGTAAATAATTTTTAATTTGTAGTTGTATTTAACAAAAACACCTCAACCAAAATAGTTGAGGTGTTTTTGTTGTTAGCTAATCAAATTGACATAATGAATAATTCAAATAACTACGCACCGAAATGTATGATTTTATTTCTGTGTTTTTTCAGATATTATTATAACCGGCTGAAAATCGGCAAAATGCGCCTGCATTGAGCATTTAGTTAATACTTAAAGTAAAAAAAGATCGACAAAAATCATGCTCTTTCGTTCAGTTTGATGAAATTAAGTATAATTTGTTGCAAAAAAGTAATAATGTAGTATAATTCTTATTATTGAAAAATGATCAGAATGAGGTATAGTTTATGGCCAGAGAAAAATGGGCTTCGCGCTCAACATTTATTCTTGCCGCCATTGGTTCAGCAGTCGGTTTGGGCAATGCGTGGCGTTTTCCGGGACTTGCCGCAAAATACGGCGGCGGTGCTTTCTTACTTGTTTACATTATTGCAATGCTTATCATGGGCATTCCGCTTCTTATGATGGAGATTTCTATCGGACGCAAAATGCGCCAGGGTGCTCCCGGAGCACTGAGAGGAATTAACAAAAAGTTTGAGCCTCTCGGCTGGGCGGCAACAGCAAACGCATTTGTAATCGAAATCTATTACGCAGTTGTATTTGCATGGGTAATCATGATGACGGTCTGCGCTTTCAAATTCGCTCCGCTTACAGGAAACAGCGAAGCGGCGGCAGGCGTTTGGGCAGACCTTATTAAGACCACGGGCACAACCTCCGGCTACACAACCATTTCATGGCCGGTTGTACTGAGCCTTATTGCAGCATGGGGTCTTATTTATTACTGCATCCGCAACGGCGCCAGCAGCGTTGGCAAGGTAGTTAAATACACTGTATTTCTTCCTGTAATCTGTCTGCTGATTATGGCTGTTAAGGGCTTTACGATGCCCGGCGCAATGGAAGGTATCAGAGCTCTGTTTATTCCCGATTTTACAGCTCTTCAGAACCCGAACCTTTGGGTTGAAGCCATCGGCCAGGTATTTTACTCCCTTTCAATTATGATGGCAATCATGTTCGCTTACGGTTCTTTCATTGATAAGGGAGCTGACATTGCGGCTGACGCAATGATAATTGCATTCTCAGACCTTGCAATCAGCGTTCTTTCCGGTATTGTTCTTTTCACAACTATGTACGGAACGGGAATGACAACAGCCGACATGAGCACATCAGGTATCGGCACGGCGTTTATGATTTACCCCACGGCGATAGTCAATCTTTCGTCAAGCGGCGTATTCAACGCAATATTCGCGGCAATCTTCTATTTCTGCCTTTGCACGCTTGCTATTGACTCTGCGTTCTCTATCGTTGAAGGCGTTTCAACAGCAATTTCAGATAAATTCCATCTGCTGAAGAAAAAGACCACTATTTGGATCTGCATTATTTCCGCTATCCTTTCTCTTTGGTTTGTTACCGGCGCAGGAATGGCTTGGCTTGACATTGTTGACCACTGGTGCAACAACTTCAACCTTATTATTATCGGTATCCTTGAGCCCATCGCTATCGGCTGGTGCTTCAAAACTTCAAAGATACTGCACGAAATAAATCTTAACACAAAGAATTTCAAAATGCCGGGCTGGTGGTTCAACTTCTCAATCAAGTTTGCCGCTCCCATTATGCTTACAATTCTGTTTATCTGGAACGTTTACGATCTGTTCAAGAACGACGGAGGAATTTACGGTTCCGCAGACGGTTACAGCCTGACATCTAACATCATCGGCGGTTGGTTACTGACAGCGTTCGTATTCATCAGCGGATTTATCGTAAAGATTATTGCAAAGAAAAAACATGTTAAAGACAACGACATAACCTGGGACACGGTTAAGGAGCCTGACGATCCCGATTATGTTGAAGATAAGGACTAAAATCTTTACACAGCGATACTATTTGTATTATAATATTAAAGAGGACGAGCGTTTTGCCGCCGTCCTCTTTTTTCTATCTTGTTTTGAGGGGAATAAATATGCTGCCGCTTGACTACGTAGTATTTGATATTGAAACAACGGGTTTTACACCGAACTACGCCGAAATAATCGAAATAGGCGCTCTTAAATGCCGCAACGCAGAAATAACAGATGAATTTCACAGTTATATCTGCCCTGATTGCGGTTACATTCCGAGAGCTATAACAAACCTTACCGGAATTACATACTCAATGGTCTGCGACAGTCCGGGATTTGAGGACGCTGTGCCCGCTTTTATCGAATTCGTCGGCAATATGCCCGTTGTTGGCCACAACGTCAGATTTGATATGCGATTTATTCAAACATACGCCAGAGCCTGCTCTTGGGATTTTGATCCAAGCGACGTTATTGACACGGTTCCCCTGGCAAGAAGGAAGATAAAGGACATCCCCAACCATAAACTGGAAACGATAAAACAGTATTTTGATATAGACCTGCCCTCCCATAATGCACTTGACGATTGCAGGGTAACCCAGTATCTATTTGAATACTGCAGATAAAGGCATAAGAAAACGCCGACGGACAATTCCGTCGGCGTTGATTTTTTATTTGGATTTACTTTTTGTTTTCATCCTCTTTTACGGATTTAATATCAGCAACAGACTGTTTTGTGAAATCGAAGTCTTTGCCCGGGAAAACAGCGTTCAGGACGATGCCGGCGATAGCGGCAACAGCAAGAGCGGAAAGTGTGATGTGGAACTCGCCCACTGTAAACGAAATTCCGTCGCCGAGACCAAGCGCGCAAACAAGGATAACAGCCGCAGTTATTGTATTTCTCGGCTTTGAGAAATCAACCTTGTTTTCAACAACATTGCGGATACCGATTGCGGAAATCATGCCGTAAAGCACGAACGAAATACCACCGACGATTGCGGCAGGCATTGAATTGATAAGAGCCGCAAACTTTGGCGAGAAGGAAAACAGAATAGCGAAATAAGCGGCGATACGAACTACTCTCGGGTCATAAACCTTTGAAAGAGCAAGAACGCCTGTATTTTCACCGTAAGTTGTATTGGCAGGGCCGCCGAAGAGAGCAGAAAAAGTTGTTGCCAATCCGTCGCCGGTAAGTGAACGGTGGAGACCGGGATCAGCAATATAGTTTTTGCCGCAGGTTGCGCTGATTGCGGAAATATCGCCGATATGCTCCATCATTGTAGCAAGAGCGATAGGCATAATAGCAACGATGGCGGTTATTGCCTTACCTGTATCGTGAACACCGCCGAATACAGTTGAACTCCATTCAATTGGGAAGCCAATCCACGGCGCTTCCTTAACAGCTGTAAAGTCAACAGCAAAACTCTCAACAGAAAATCCGTTTCCGACAATTACTGCCACGGCATAAGAACCGAGTATACCGATAAGGATGGGAACAATCTTTGCCATTCCCTTGCCGAAGATATTAACAATAATAACGAGACCAAGAGCAATGAGAGCAAGCCACCAGTTGCTCTGGCAGTTTGAAATGGCTGTAGGAGCAAGTCCAAGGCCGATTGCGATAATGATAGGACCTGTTACTACAGGCGGGAAGAAACGCATTACGCGGTTAATACCGATCAGTTTGATGATAGCCGCAAGAACGAGATAAACAAGTCCTGCACAGGCAACGCCGAGGCAGGCATAAGGAAGCATTTCCTTATTTGCAACCTGCTGACCGTTTGCGTCTGTAAGCATTGGAGCAACGGTTGCATAACCGCCTAAAAACGCAAATGAAGAACCGAGAAACGCCGGTACTTTAAATTTAGTGAAAACATGGAAAAGCAACGTACCGAGACCTGCCATAAGCAGTGTAGTTGCAATATCAAGACCCGTAATCAGCGGAACCAGCACCGTTGCGCCGAACATGGCGAACATATGCTGAAATCCGAGAACGATCATTCTCGAAACGCCCAGCTTACGGGCATCATAAATACCCTTTGAAAAATCTATACTTTTTTTAGACATAGGCTAACCCCTTCTTTCCTCTTCTTTATGTATTGTATTATTTCGTGCCGAAAATACGGTCGCCCGCATCGCCGAGACCGGGAACGATATAGCCGTTTTCATTAAGATGCTTATCCATTCCGGCACAGAAAATATCAACGTCGGGGTGAGCTTTCTTCAGAGCCTCAAGTCCCTCCGGAGCAGCAATAATGCAAAGGAATTTGATGCTTCTGGGCTGTCTTTTCTTTATCTGACCGATAGCATCAATTGCGCTTCCGCCTGTTGCAAGCATCGGGTCAAGAACAAACACGTCGCGCTGACCGATATCGTTCGGCAGTTTGCAGTAATACTCAACGGGCTCAAGGGTTGTCTCGTCGCGGTAAAGACCGATATGGCCTACTTTTGCCGCAGGAACAAGGCTCAGTGCACCGTCTACCATTCCGAGACCGGCGCGGAGAATCGGAACAAAAGCAAGTTTTCTGCCGGCAATGGTTTTGCAATCGGCAACACCGCAGGGCGTTGTAACCTTCTTGTCCTCCATCTGAAGATCTCTTGTGGCATCGTAAATCATAAGCATTGCGATTTCGTTTACAAGATCTCTGAACTCTTTTGTACCTGTGCTGACGTCGCGCAGGATGCTCAGTTTGTGCTGAATCAGCGGATGATCCATAATTACTACTTTTCTTTCCATAAGTAAATCCTTTCCTTATTTATAATTATGTTTATTCGTATACGCTTTCTTTGAGCTGGCCGATATATGGCAGATTGCGGTACTTCTGGTCAAAATCAAGACCGTAGCCCACAACGAAAGCATCCGGAACCTCACAGCCCACATAATCCGCTTTCAGATCAACTACCCGGCGCTCGGGTTTATCAAGGAGGGTAACAATGCTTATGCTGGAGGGATTTCTCGTTTTCAGCATCTGGCAAACGTAAGAAAGTGTTCTTCCGCTGTCAAGAATGTCCTCAACAAGAAGCAAATCGTAGCCCTCAAGTTCAATATCAATATCCTTGATTATTTTTACTATTCCGCTTGAGCGGGTCCCGCTGCCGTAACTGGAAACAGCAAGAAAGTCAAGTTTGCACGGCAAATCTATCTGCCTTACCAGGTCTGCCATAAACAGAACCGAACCTTTTAGAATTCCTACAACAAGCAGATTTTTGCCTGCAAAATCTTTTGTAATCTGGGCGCCCAGACGTTTATTGATTGAGCGCAGTTCTTCTTCCGAAACAAGAACTTTTTCTATATCCTCTTGCATTTAACGCTCCTCCCTGAAATAGGAAAGACCTAATGCCGCAGGACCTTGGTTTTCCTTTTTCTTTGTAAATGATGTGAAAATAAGAATAATAATAGTTACAACGTAAGGCAGCATTTTGAACAGTTCTTTTGTTGCGCTGGAAAGACCGGGAACATAAAGATCTGCGATATAAAGGCCGCCGAACAGGAAAGCGCCCAGCATTGCAAAGTTGGGCTTCCAGATAACAAAGATAACAAGTGCGATTGCAAGCCATCCTCTGTCGCCGAAACTCTGGGTATCCCATGTTCCGCTCTGATATTCCATTACGAAGAACAGACCGCCGAGACCGGCGATTGCGCCGCCGATGCAAGTTGCAAGATATTTATACTTTGTTACGTTAATACCGGCCGCGTCTGCAGTTGCAGGATTTTCGCCCACCGCGCGGAGGTTAAGGCCGACCCTGGTCTTTTTAAGCACAAAAGTCGCTATAATTGCAATCACTATTCCGACATAAAGCAGGAAACCGTGGGCAAGGAAAATTGTTCCGAATGCTCCGAGCTTATCTGCAAAAGGAACGCTCTTCTGATAAGCGTCGATAGTAGTGCGGATAGAAGTATCGCTGATACCGAGAATATTACCCAGCGCGCCGCCGTAAAAATTACCGAGGCCACAGCCGAATGTTGTTATTGCAAGACCTGTAACGTTCTGGTTTGCACGAAGCGTTACGGTAAGGAAACAATAGATAAGCGCAACAGCAGCGGAGCACAGAAGGCTGAACGCAAGAGATATAAGCACGCTTACCCAGCCTATCGGCTCAGCAACAGATTTTTCATATATTGTTGAACTTACCATACCGGAAACGCCGCCGACAACCATTATTCCGGGAATTCCCAGGTTGAGGTTACCCGACTTTTCGGTAATAATCTCTCCGGTTGCGCCGAACAGCAACGGAAGTCCCTGAGCAATAGCTCGCTGAAGAAAATAAATCAATGTTGTCATGCCTGCGCCTCCTTTGATTCATGCTTTTTTCTGAAAGTTACTTTGTAATTTACGAAGAACTCACATCCCAGAACGAAAAACAGCATTATACCGATTACAACGTCTGAGGCGTAGTCGTTAAGGTTATAGCTGGAAGCAATCTGGTCTGTACCGTTGCCGAGGAAGACAACAAGAAGGCTTGTAACAATCATATAAAACGGATTAAGTTTTGCCAGCCAGGCAACGATGATAGCCGTAAATCCGTTTCCGCCAACAAGAGAAGTATTCATTGTATGGTGGGTTCCGCCTACAAGCAGGAAGCCGGCAAAGCCGCAGATAGCGCCTGAAAGAAGCATTGTGCGGATAATGACCTTTTTAACGTTAAGGCCGATATAACGGGCGGTGTTTTCAGACTCGCCTACAACGGAAAGCTCGTATCCATGCTTAGAATATTTAAGGTAGATATACATAAACACAGCGAGAATAAGCACAAGCACGATATTCCAGCCGTACTCAACGCCGAACAGCATCGGGAACACGCCGTTTTCAAATACGCCAACGTCCTGAGTACCGGGCTGACGCTCCCAGAGAACAAGGAAGTAACTCATCAGCTGAATTGCAACGTAGTTCATCATCAGCGTAAACAGAGTTTCATTTGTCTTGAAATTAGCCTTGAAGATTGCGGGAATAACAGCCCAGATAGCGCCTGCCGCAGCACTGGCGATAAACATAAGTATAAGCACTTTGCCGTTTGACGTTTCAGGGAACATTTTAATAACGGTTACCGACGCCAAAACGCCCATAAGCGTCTGGCCTTCGCCGCCGATATTCCAAAATTTCATTTTAAACGCGGGAGCAAGGGCCAAAGCAATGCAAAGCAGAGCGGACATTTCACGCAGTGTTATTTTAAATTTTCTTGCCGTACCGAAAGCGCCCTTTATCATTTCAGGAAGAACGCTGAAAAAGTTAGCGTTGCCGTTTGTAATCATTGTAATTACCAAACTGCAGACAATAAATCCAAGCACCAGAGCGGCAACCCGGACTAAAATTGACGTAGCCAAAGGCACATCAGCACGCTTTGAAATACGTACAAAGGGTTCTTTTACTGTTTTAGAACTCATTCTTCTGCCTCCTCTTCCTGTTTTGTAGTAGTCATAAGAATACCGATATCTTCCTTAGTTGTCTTTCGTCCGTCAACCTCTCCGCTGATATGGCCCTGGCTGAGAACGATAATTCTGTCGCAAAGCTCAACAAGAACATCCAGGTCTTCGCCGACGAAAATTACGGCGGTGCCAAGTTCTTTCTGCTGGTTGAGCAGGTGATAAATCGTATATGATGAATTTATATCAAGTCCTCTTACCGGATAAGCCGCCATGAGCACGGTGGGAGATGACGCAATCTCTCGTCCCACAAGGACTTTCTGAACGTTACCGCCTGACAGTTTGCTTACAGGTGTCTCAGCGTCAGGTGTAACAACTTCAAGCTCTCTGATTATTTTTTCCGCAAGATCTTTCGGGTTCTTTCTGTGGAGCATAAAGCCTCTGCCCTTTTCGTAGCTTCTGAGCATCATATTATCGGTAATGCCCATTGAACCTACAAGACCCATTCCGAGACGGTCCTCGGGAACGAAAGACAGACGAACGCCGAGATTTCTTATCTGGAGAGGCGTCTTATCCTGAAGATCCTCTTCCTCGCCTGTTTCCGGATTGTTATATATAATGTTACCGCTTTTCAGATGCTGAAGACCGGCAATCGCTTCAAGCAGTTCTTTCTGACCGCTGCCGGCGATACCTGCGATACCCAGTATCTCGCCCGATCTCGCTTTGAAAGAAACGTTGCGCAGAATATTTACACCCTCGTGGTTAACAACCGAAACGTTGTTTACAATCAGACGGGTATGTGGATCGTGAGGTGCGGGACGTTCGATATTCAGGCTTACCGCCTTGCCCACCATCATTTCAGTCAGAGACTGCTCGGTGGCGTCCTTCGTTTCAACAGTTCCGATATACTCGCCTTTTCTCAGAACGGCAACACGGTCTGACAATTCCAGCACTTCGTGGAGCTTATGGGTAATTATGATAATAGCTTTGCCGTCGTCGCGCATATTTCGCAAAACGGCGAAAAGCTGGCGGGTTTCTTTAGGCGTAAGAACGGCGGTGGGCTCGTCCAAAATAAGAATTTCCGCCCCTCTGTAAATTACTTTTACAATCTCGACCGTCTGTTTTTCAGATACTGACATTTCGTATATCTTTTTTGCCGGGTCAAGCTGAAATCCGTAAGCGTCGCATATTTTCTTTATCTTTTCTGCTGACTTCTTAACGTTGAAGCGGCCTTCTTCTTTAAGTCCGAGAATAATATTCTCAGTAACGCTCAGCACGTCAACAAGTTTGAAATGCTGATGGATCATGCCGATTTTGTACTGAAAAGCGTCGCGGGGAGATTTTATAGAAACCTCCTTGCCGTCAACAAAAATCTGGCCTTCGTCGGGATAATAAATACCCGAAAGCATGTTCATGAGAGTGGTTTTTCCGCTGCCGTTTTCGCCCAGTATTGACAAAATCTCGCCTTTCTTTACGGAGAGGGAAATATTGTTGTTGGCTACAACGGAGCCAAAACGCTTCGTTATATTTCTCAATTCAATGGCTGTTTGAGACATCCGATATCCTCCTTGCGGTCTATTACACTCAATTTATTCAGTAAAAACGCAAAATGACTGTTTTGCTTCTTTATTGAGTAAACAGACAAAATTCAGCATTAGCGGAGTGCCGCAGCACTCCGCTAATGACATGAAAACAATTTATTTGATGGTTACACCGTCAATGATAACGTTGAAGTAGGGAGCTGAACGAACAGATGATTCGCTGAATTCGCCGTCCTTGATTACCTGGGTATCCGGTGTGTACTGATCGTCATAAACCGCATCAGCCATGTAAGTCAGCAGGTGGCCGTCTTCGTCGATAGTATAATTTTCTGAAGAAATTGAGTTTGCTTCAAGGGTCTTGGGTGATACTGTGAATGTTGAAGTATCAAATACCTTGAGGCTGCCGTCGATGATCTTCTGTGAAGTTTCTTCAACAGTTTTCTTCATTGCGTCTGTTACGTTTGTTTCGCTGTAACCGATAAGCTCTGCAGAACCTGTGTCAAGGCCTTTGCACCAGTCGGTATCAATTGCTGTGCCGTCCATTACGCATTTGAATGCGTATTCAAAGTAAGGCTCCCAGTTAACTTTTGATGAAACAAGGTTTGCTGTGGGTGCAACGTTGTTGAAGTCAATGTTGTAGCCAACATGGTAAGCGATCTTGCCTTCCTTCATTGCTTCTTCGCAAGCCTCGGGTGAACCGTTTGTATCTGCGTGTTCGCTGATAAGAACGCACTTATCTTCAATAAGCTTGTTTGCAGCTTCCTTTTCCTTAGCATAATCTGCCCAGGAGTCAGTATATGTTACTTCCATTGTAGCGGATTTGCAAACGCTTCTCGCGCCAAGGAAGAAAGAGGTATATCCGGAAATAACCTCAGAATAGGGCTTAGCGCCTACGTAGCCGATTTTAGCCTGATCAGCTGTGATTGTCTTTGCGTCGATGAGCTCGTTGAGTTTAAGACCTGCAATTACGCCGGCAAGATATCTTGCTTCGTAAATTCTTGCAAATGCGGTGTGGTAATTGTCAAGCTTTTCGATCTGAGCCATCTGGCCTGTTGCGTGAAGGAACTGAACTTCGGGATATTCCTTAGCAGCTTTGATTACGAAAGGTTCATGGCCGAAGCTGTCTGCAAAGATTACGTTGCAGCCGTTTTCAGCAAGGTCTACAGCGTTGTCATAGCACTTTGTTGATTCAGGAGTATCCTTCTTGTAGATGATCTGAGAAGAATCAATGCCAAGAGCTTTTGCGGCGCCTTCAATAGCGTCAATGAAGTTCTTGTCATAACCTACTGTTTCATTGTGCAGCAAGATTACGCCGATTTTGATGTTGCTGGCAGAAGTTTTGCCCGCTTCCCCTTCTGTGTTGCTCTTTCCGCCGGAGCAAGCCGCAAATGAGAATACTAATACGACTGCAAGCAGTAAAGCAACAAGTTTTTTGGTTACTTTCATTTTTCTACCTCCGTTTATAAAAATGAATTTATTATAAGGCTAATGCCGTATAACCGAAAAATCAGTCTCTGAAAATAATTTCTCCTGTTTTATCGTTCATATCGTCGATTATGGCAAGAGATTCAACTCTTATTCCCTCACTGCGCAGTTTGTCGCCGCCGTGCTGGAAACCTTTTTCAATAACGGTGCCGCAGCCCACAAGCTGAGCTCCGCTCTGGTGAACCAAATCAATAAGCCCCCGCAATGCATTGCCGATTGCAAGAAAATCGTCTACGATAAGAACTCTGTCACCGGGATTAAGAAATTTCTTAGACACGATAACGTCGTATGTAGTTCCGTGGGTAAATGACGCTACCTGGGTTTTATAAACTCCGCCCGCGATGTTCTTCGTTTTGTTTTTCTTTGCGAAGACAAGGGGACATTCAAACTCAAGAGCCGCCACACTTCCTACAGCAATGCCGGAGGCTTCTATGGTTAAAATTTTATTTACGTTGTCATCTTTAAACAGGCGGTGAAACTCGCGGCCTATTTCTTTCATAAACGGGAAATCAATCTGGTGATTTAAAAAGCAATCTACTTTCAGAATGTTGCCCTCATATACCTCGCCTTCGGCGATGATCTTTTTCTTTAAAGCTTCCATAAAATTACTCCATAAGGACTTAATATTGAGTGATGTATATATAATAATACTAAATGCGACCTTTTTCAACAAGCAATCTAACAATGACATAAAATTTTAACTTTTTTTGCATTTGAATAAAATTATGCTATAATGGCATCAAACAAGCGTTTACTAAAACAATCAACGGTAAAAAATGATGAAAAGCAAAGAAAAAAGCACATTCAGAAAAATTGAATTTCACAGAATAGAAACGTTCTATTTGATAATAAGAGGAATAGAAGTAGGCATTGCCGCAGGTCTCGTTTCGGCGCTTTATCGATTTCTTCTGTCTAAGGCGGAAAGCATCAGCCTTTCGGTTATTGAAGCGGTTAAAGGCAGTCCCTTAAAGATAGCTCTCTGGCTGGCGGCTCTCGTGCTCATAGGTTTCATCGTTTCAAAAATAGTAAGATACCAGCCCCTTGCCTCATCCAGCGGAATTCCCCAGATAACAGGGGAAATCAGAGGTTATTTTGACCCTGTGTGGTGGAAGATAATTCTCGCAAAGCTCATCGGCGGAACGATGTCAATTTTCAGCGGACTTTCCCTTGGCAGAGAGGGCCCCAGCATTCAGCTGGGCGGAATGGCGGCGAAGGGAGTTGCCAGAATAACGAAGGCGGACAAAACCACCGAACTGCGCATGATAAGCTGCGGCGGCGGAGCAGGTCTCGCGGCGGCGTTCAATGCTCCGCTGGCAGGCATAATGTTCACCCTTGAGGAAATCCACAAAACCATTGACGCCAGCATTATCTGCATGGGTATCGTTGCCACGATTACAGCGGATTTTATATCAAAAATATTTTTCGGGCAGGATACTGTTTTCAGCTACACAACGGGCAATGTGCCGCTTAAGAGTTACTGGATACTGATATTACTCGGAATAATTCTCGGCCTGTCCGGCGTTTGCTACAATGCAATTATGCTTTTCGGACAGAAGATAATTTCAAAAATCAAAATGGAATACAGAATGATGCTGATATTCCTGATAAGCGGTGTTTTGGGGCTTTTCATGCCGAAAGTTCTCGGCGGCGGCCACACCATGGCAACACTGCTTATCAACGAGCATCCGGGAATTACGGTGCTTGCCGTTCTGCTTATAACAAAATTCCTGTTTTCACTTGTTTCTTTCAGTTCCGGAGCACCCGGCGGAATATTCTTCCCGCTCCTTATTCTGGGAACGTATCAGGGCGCGATATACGCTGAAATAGCAATAAAATACTTCGGGCTCGACCCGTCACTTTGGCAGGAGATAGTTGTTGTTTCCATGGCGGGATTTTTCGCTTCTATCGTTCGCGCGCCGCTTACGGGAATTATTCTGGTATTTGAAATGACGGGAAATCTTGACAGTCTGCTTCCCCTTGCCGCAGTAAGCCTTACAAGTTACGCACTGGCAAATCTTTTGGGAAGCACCCCGATTTACACTTCTCTGCTTGAGAATATACTGAAAAACAACGACCAGCAGGAAACGAAGGCTCCGAAAATCGGAGAAAAAGTACTTCAGACCTATGTTCTGCCAATCGGCAGTCCGTTAATAGGCAAAGCGATAAAAGATGTTGACTGGGGCCGCCACTGCCTTGTTGTCAGCATTGAAAGAGAAGAAAATTCCGTAACGCCCAAGGGAGAGACGGTGCTCTGCGAAGGGGACACGCTGGTTATAATGATAAGCCAGCGGCGCTTTTCGAGGGACAACGAACGGATAGAAAAAATAATAAACGGATGAACTGCCTATGAAAATCAACTTGAGGACAGCGAAAGAGATAAAAGAACTTAAAGGCTTCGGCGCCTCTGCCGCATGGTGGAGCACAGCGGTGCCCGACGAAAAGACGGCAAGAAATCTTGCCGAACTCCTTTACGGAAACAGCGGCTTAAAACTTAACATTTACCGCTACAACGTTGGCGGCGGATACAAAAAAGACAACTGCCGCGTTGATAATCCCTGGCGCAATATTGAGAGCTTCATGGACAAAGACGGAAATTATGACTTTTCAAAAGACGCAAACGCCGTAAGGATGATGCGCTGTGCTCTTGATACAGGAAATGTTGACACATTGGTATTCTTTGCCAATTCGCCGCATTTTATCCACACCCATACTAAACAGGCAAGCGGCGGCTTCACAGAGCATTTTTCTAATCTTAGAAAAGAGTGCTACGGCGACTTTGCAAAATATTTTCTTGATATTACAGAGCATTTCATCAGCGAGGGATACCCCGTCAAATACATAAGCCCCATCAACGAGCCTCAGTGGAAGTGGGGCGGCGAACACGTTTGGCAG
>URGA01000008.1 GCA_900547275.1 uncultured Oscillospiraceae bacterium
TTTGATTATTATGAAATCAACATAAAAAAAAAAAAACCGCCTGCCGATTTACAGCAGCCGTTTTATTATTTGTCCATTCCGCAGGGAAATGATTTTTCAACTAACGCTCTGTCGTTTTTGACAGCATCATAAAATCTAAAGCCGCCGGCGAAATTATAACAGTCAAATCCGTTTCCGGTAAGGATGCGGCTTGCAATGTAACTTCTCAGCCCGCTTTGGCAAATTACATAAACCAGCTTTGCGCTGTCTAATTCTTCTAATCTTTGGCGCAATTCGTCAACAGGAATGTTGATAAATCCGTTTATATGGCCTTGGGCGTACTCTGCGGCAGTTCTCGTATCAAGAAGAGTTACACTTCCATCCCGCGGCAGCAGATCTGCGTCTTCTATGTGCCACTGTTTAACAACGCCGTTTGCAATGTTGTCGATAATATATCCCGCCATGTTGACAGGATCCTTTGCCGAAGAATACGGTGGCGCATACGCAAGATCAAGTTCTTTAAGGTCTGTTGCTTTCATCTTTGCTCTAATGGCGGTTGCAATAACGTCAATACGCTTATCCACACCTTGGGCGCCAATTATTTGAGCGCCAAGCAGGCGATAAGTTCCCTTTTCGAACAGCACCTTCATTGTCATAACTCTGCCGTCAGGATAATATCCGGCATGGCTCATTGGAGATAAAACAACGTTGTCGCAGTCAATCCCCAGCGTTTTCGCGGTGCGCTCATTAATTCCTGTTGAAGCGGCGGTAAGGTCAAAAACTTTTATTACAGAACTGCCTTGACTTCCGCCAAATCTACTGTCTTTGCCGCAGATATTATCAGCCGCAATACGTCCCTGTTTATTGGCAGGGCCTGCAAGAGAAATCAGCGTGTCTTCATTAGAGACAAAATGTTTAACCTGTACCGCGTCTCCAACGGCGTAAATATCAGGGCAGGACGTCTCCATTCTGTCGTTTACAACAATGCTGTTTTTAACTCCCAGCTGAAGACCCGCACTTTCCGCAAGAGAAGTATCAGGAGCAACACCAATTGCAAGAACGACCATGTCGGCAGTGAGAGGTTCGTCATTTTCAAGAGCTACAACTATCTTTTCATTGTCATCATATATATCTTCAACCTTGCGGCCGAGAGCCAGCTTTACACCGTGTTTGCGCACCTCTGAGTGAATAAACGACGCCATATCGCTGTCAAAGGGAGCCATAAGCTGGGGGAGAAGCTGAACTATTGTTACTTCAACGCCAAGTTCTCTGAGGTTTTCCGCTGTTTCAAGGCCAATAAAGCCTCCTCCTGCTACCACGGCGGATTTCGGTTTATTTTTGTCAACATACTCTTTTATCTTTAACGTGTCTTCTACAGTCCTCAGGGTAAATAACTTATCACTGTCAATCCCTTTGAACGGCGGTTTTATGGGCTTAGCGCCGGGGGACAACAGCAGTTTGTCGTACTTTTCCTCAAACACTTCGCCGGTCTCAAGATTTTTAACCTCAACGTTTTTTCTGTTTGGATGAACCGCCGTCACTTCGTGATGAACTTTTACATTGACATTAAAACGGTTATAGAAACTTTCAGGCGTTTGAAGCGTCAATTCTTCTTTATCCGTTATAACATCGCCTATATAATAAGGCAAACCGCAGTTTGCATAAGAGATAAAGCCTGATTTTTCAAAAACAGTGATCTCTGCTTTCTCGTCAAGACGGCGTATTCTCGCCGCGGCAGTTGCTCCGCCGGCAACTCCTCCAACAATTACAACTTTCATTTATTTGACCGCCTTTCCGCTGTAGTTACATATTCCGCCGATATTTGTAACATCATTATAGCCCATTCTTTTAAGAAATGAAACAGCTTGTCCGCTTCTGGAACCGCTGAAACAATAAACAAAAATAGGTGTGTTTTTATCTTTTACTACGCTTTCAACAGACATTACACTGTCCAGCGGAACATTAACGCTGTCTTCAATATGCCCTTCGGCGTACTCTTCTTTTGTGCGCACGTCCAAAAGAACGGCATTATTTGTGTTTTTATATTGCGCAACTCCAGCATCTATGTCAGGCGATCTGAAAAAATCGAAAAATCCCATAAGCTTTTCCTTTCAGAATTTTTATTCTTTAGTTTACTTAACCTGTTTTATTTAGGTTACGCAGTTATTATACAGTAAGAAAAATATTATTTCCGTGATATCATCACAAAAATGTAAAAATTCGGTTTCATTACGTCTTTTCCCTGTTCACAAATACATAAACGGGCTGCAAGTTTATTAAATCCGGCAAATATGCTATAATATTAAAAAAACAAGAAAAGCAGGGCTGAATATGCCAATTCAAATTGTACGAAACGATATAACGAAAATGAAATGCGACGCCATAGTAAACGCCGCCAATTCCACATTGCTGGGCGGAGGCGGAGTTGACGGAGCAATCCACAAAGCCGCAGGCAAAGGACTGCTTGCCGAATGTGTTAAACTCCGCGGCTGTAAAACGGGTCAGGCAAAAATAACATCAGCCTACAACCTCCCCTGCAAATACGTAATCCACACCGTAGGGCCCAAATGGAGAGGCGGCACCAACGGCGAAAAAGAACTGCTGATGTCATGTTACAGGGAGTCGCTGCGCCTGGCGAAAAAGCATGGATGCGAGTCCGTTGCTTTTCCGCTTATCTCCTCCGGCGTATACAGATATCCCAAGAAAGAGGCGCTCAAAGTCGCCGTAGACATGATAAGCGAGTTTCTTCTTGAAAACGATATGCTTGTCTATATAGTTATTTTTGACATATCTTCTTTCCAGATAAGCCAAAAGCTTTTCAACAGCATCTGCGAATACATTGACGATAAGTATGTTGATACCCACTCCGATTTCACCTTAAATCGTCAGCTGGAAATGCAGGAGAGCTATACGCTTTCTTATCCCACTGTTGCGCAGGAAGAAAGCATAACCGTCGCCACCACTCAAATACTGAACCCTGCCGAACAATATATCGGCTATACATTAGAAGACGCGGTTAAAAATATCGATGAAAGTTTTACACAGATGCTTCTTAGAAAGATTGACGAGGCAGGTATGACCGATGCCCAGTGCTACAAAAAGGCAAACATTGACCGAAAACTTTTTTCAAAAATACGAAGCAACGATAATTACAAACCGAAAAAATCAACTGCTCTTGCCTTTGCCATCGCCCTTGAACTTTCCCTTGACGAAACAAAGGATTTACTTATGAAAGCAGGCTACGCGCTGTCCCACAGCAACAAATTTGACATCATTGTTGAATACTTTATAAAAAACAGAAATTACAATATTTATGAAATAAACGAAGCGCTTTTTGCTTTCGACCAGTGCCTGCTGGGCGCTTAATTGTCGCCTGAGAAGCGACCAAAAGTAATTCAAAACCTCCTATAATGAACTTGCAAGGTTGAAAAACGACCGAACACAATTCATTATACGGAGGTTTTATTTATGAAAAACACAAACAACACCACAGAACTTGTATTCATCATAGACCGCTCAGGCTCAATGCACGGCCTTGAGAAGGACACCATTGGCGGCTTCAATTCAATGATAGAAAAGCAGAAAAAGCAGGACGGAAAGTGCTATGTTTCCACCGTTTTGTTTGACGATGTAAGCACAGTGCTCCACGACAGACTGCTCCTTGAAAACGTTCCCGAAATGACAGAAAACGATTATTTTGTAGACGGCTGTACCGCGCTTATTGACGCTATCGGCTCTGCAATCCACCATATCGGCAACATTCATAAATACGCCAGAGAAGAGGACGTACCTCAAAACACAATGTTTGTAATAATTACCGACGGCTATGAAAACGCAAGCCACATTTACAACAGCGACACAGTCAAAAAAATGATAGAACGCCAGAAGAATAAATACGGCTGGGAATTTCTCTTTATCGGGGCAAACATTGACGCGGTTGAAACGGCTGCAAACTTCGGCATTGAAAAAGACAGAGCTGTAAACTACTGCGCTGACCAGACGGGAACAAGCGTTGTTTACGACGCTGTCTGCATGGCGGTAGAAGATATTAGGGAAAATTGCCAGATTAAGCCGGACTGGTCCAGAATGATTGACGAGGATTTCAAAAGCAGATAATAGCATACCGTCTGTTAACAGCAGTTTCTGTTGCAACAAGCAAACCAAAGCATTATAATATAGCCTGACCGGCTAAGATGCAGGTCAGGCCTTGTTGGTTTTTATCTCCGACAAGACCGAAAATCTTTTAATTTTCAGCATTAACAGGAGATACGCGGCTATGACTCCGGAAAATGATCTTGGCAAAGGCGAAATCAGAAAACTTGTCTGGCGGATTGCCATACCCAGCATGCTGGCGCAGTTTGTAAACGTGCTTTACAGCATCGTTGACAGAATGTATATAGGAAATATCAAGGAAACAGGCGGCCTTGCTCTGGCAGGCGTGGGCGTCTGCGGACCTGTTGTAACAATGATCGGCTCCGTGGCTTTCCTGGTGGGAATTGGCGGCGCACCGCTGATGAGCATCCGCATGGGCGAAGGAAAAATAGAAGAAGCAAAAAAGATTGTTGCAAACTGCTTCCTTACTCTTTGCGTTTTTGCGGCGGGGCTGACAGCCGTTGTAATCCCCCTAAGACAGCCGATGCTTACTCTCTTCGGCGCCAGCGGAAATATTTATCCCTACGCAGACGCTTATTTTACCGTCTACGTCAGCGGTACTGTCTTTGCGCTTTTGTCAACGGGAATGAACCAGTTTATAATCGCCCAGGGCTTTGCGAAACGCGGTATGTTTTCCGTTTTGCTTGGCGCAATACTGAATATTATTCTTGACCCCATATTTATTTTCGCACTTAATATGGGCGTAAGAGGTGGAGCGATTGCAACCGTTATTTCCCAGGCGGCAAGCGCCGCTTATGTGCTTTTCTTCCTTTTCGGCAAAAAAGTTACCATAAAGATATCGTTCGGCGGCTATTCGATGAAGATAATTCGCCGAGTTCTGCTTCTCGGACTTTCGCCGTTTTTGATAATCGCTCTAGATAACGTTATGATTATCGCAATGAACGCCGTTTTACAGAAATACGGCGGACCGGATAGCGGCGACCAGCTGATAACCTGCGCCACAATCGCCCAAAGCTTTATGCTTGTAGTGACAATGCCTCTGGGCGGAATAAGCGGAGGAACCCAAACTATTCTTTCCTATAACTACGGAGCAGGTCAAACACTTAGGGTAAAAAAGGCGCAGAAATATATTTTTGCTCTCTGCACAGGATATACAACACTGATGTTCGCTGTATCATTTCTTGCAAGTCCGCTGTTCGTTCGCCTGTTTACAAGCGATCCCGAACTTGCAAAAGAGGCGGTAAACACAATAAAGATATGCACCGCCGCAATAATACCGCTGGGTATCCAGTACCCGATTGTTGACGGATTTACGGCGCTGGGTCAGGTTAAATATTCCTTTCCGCTGTCCTGCTGGCGAAAACTCGTTTACTTTCTCTGCGTTTTCATTCTGCCGCCGTTTCTCGGTGCAAAATCTGTCTTTCTGGCGGAGCCCATTTCCGACGTTCTGGGCCCCGTTGTTTCCATCACGGTACAGGCAATCGCAATGAAAAAGGTACTTGCAAAACGAACTTAAAATCACAGCGGACTTTTTCGCTTAATATACCGCAAAACAAAAAAGCAATCGCACTTTGCCAATAAAACGCTTTGTGTGATTGCTTTTATTATTTTATATTTAATTAGAGCAGATGATAATGAGGAATAATATCCTCATAACTGCCGTCTTTCATTCTAAACCCTGACGGAATTACGCCGAGCTTTACAAAGCCCAGTTTTTCATAAAGATGAAGAGCGGGCTTGTTGCTTTTTACAACAGCGTTGAACTGAAGTATTCCGAAGCCCAGCTCTTTTGCCGTTTTCATGCAGTGGGTAACCAGCTGTTCGCCGATATGGTTCCCCCTCAAATCGGAGCGCACTGCGTAACTTGCGTTGCAAATATGGCCACATCTGCCCACATTATTGGGATGAAGAATATAAAGGCCTGCAACTTCGCCGCTGTCTGCGTCCACCGCCACGCCTGTAAACGACTGAGAGGAGAAAAACTCTTCCCCTGTTTTTTCGTTCAGCGTTTCGGTCTGGGGAAAAGCCACCCCATCTTCAACGACTTTGTTCCAAACTTTTATAGCACCCGGAATGTCCTGAGGTGTTATTTTTCTTATTTTTACTGTCATCTTACTGCTTCGTCTCCGGCAAAATTTTATTTTCCCCAGTTGTCAATTACTGAAATCAGGGTGTCGTATTCTTTCGTCGTAATATTGTCCGGCTTTGCAACAAGAATACGCTTCATCGTGCTCTTTTTATCCACCGTCCATACAGAAAGCTTATAGCCCTTTTTATGGAGCAGTTCGGAAAGCTGACCGCCTACGTATTTATAGTTGCAGTTAAATCCTATCGCTCCCGAATCTTCCAGAATAGTAATCAGTTTCTGCTGATAATCGTCTGAAAAAATCTTTATACGCGACGGCATATAGTTAAGGTAATACGGCAGATCGTTGCACGACGATTCCTTAACAGCGGCAACGTTCCAAGTCTCAATACCTGTTAAAAACGCGCGCTGATAGAGATTATATTCAATTAACAAATCGTGCAGAGCGTTCAGCGTTTTTGTCTCTTTTATATCGAGATTAAGTTCAATATCCGTTCCCTGAAGCAAAGCAAACGCGTCTCTCAGCGCAACGCCGTCGTTATTTGTAACAACAATATCGTGGGACATAACAAGCGTTCCGTCAGGCCTTTGACGGATATCCATTTCAAACACCTGAACTTTATTATCAATAGCCGCCTGAACAGATTCAATACTGTTTGCAGGGGTGCCGAAAGCGCCTGTATGCGCCGTAATAGTAAAACCGTTCACAAATTTCAGCTTCCTTTCCTCATAGGATTTCGTAATAGCGTAATTGGCAACGCCTATAACCATCGCAACGGAAATCAGAAAACTGACAACCTGATATGAAAAGTGCTTTGCCCATGTGGGGGTCATGTTGCGCTTGAGGAACTTCTTAAATTTTACCCATCGGGAAATCTTTTCTGCCATCAAACCGCCTCTTAATATGGAATTCAGGTAGAATAACAAACCCTTACCCAGTCGCAAAATGCCGAGATATACTCGGCATTTGCTTTATCTTAATAAAATTTTATCAGTCCTGACGGCTGCCTGAATAGTTAGGCGCCTCCTTAGTAATATATACGTCGTGAGGATGGCTTTCAATAAGGCCTGCGCCGGTAATTTTAACGAATTTAGCGTTTGTGCGCAATTCCTGGATGCTGTGGCAGCCCACATAACCCATACCGGAGCGGAGACCGCCCATCATCTGATAAATTGTATCGCCCACAGCTCCCTTATAAGGAACACGGCCTTCAACGCCTTCGGGAACGTACTTCTTGTTGTCTTTCTGGAAGTAACGGTCAGCGGAACCTCTGTGCATAGCGCCGAGAGAGCCCATGCCGCGGTAAACCTTGAACTGACGGCCCTGCCAAATTTCCATTTCACCGGGTGATTCCTCACAGCCGGCAACAAGCGAACCAACCATAACAACTGAACCGCCTGCGGCAATAGCCTTAACGATCTCACCGCTGTATTTAATACCGCCGTCTGCGATAATCGGAATACCGTATTTATCAGCCATTTCTGCTGAATCGTAAATTGCTGTAATCTGGGGAACGCCGATACCTGCAACAACACGTGTGGTACAGATTGAGCCGGGGCCAATGCCGACCTTAACAGCGTCTGCGCCTGCTTTGATGAGCGCTTCTGTGCCCTCAGCAGTGGCAACGTTACCTGCGATAAGAGAAATATCCGGGAACGCTTCCTTAACCTTTGCTACTGATTTAAGGATATTCAGGCTGTGGCCGTGAGCAGAGTCAAGAACGAACGCGTCTACCTGAGCATCTGCAAGAGCCTTTGCGCGAACAAGAACGTCGTCTGTGGCGCCGATAGCGGCTGCGCAGAGAAGGCGGCCCTTTGCGTCACGAGCAGTGTTGGGATACTTAACTGATTTTTCAATATCTTTAATGGTAACAAGACCTGTCAGCTTACCGTTTTTGTCAACGAGAGGAAGCTTTTCAACCTTGCTCTTCATAAGGATAGCCTTTGCGTCCTCAAGAGTTGTGCCTGCCATTGCGGTTACAAGCTTATCTTTCGGGGTCATAACATCGGCAATCTTAACGTCAAAATTCTGCATGAAACGCAGGTCGCGGTTTGTAAGAATACCAACAAGCGTGCCGTCCTCCTCACAGATCGGAACACCGCTGATCTTGTACTTGCCCATAAGAGCGTCTGCGTCTTTCGCTGTATGATTGGGAGAAAGATAGAACGGATTGGTGATAACGCCGTTCTCCGAACGTTTTACCTTATCAACTTCAATCGCCTGCTCTTCAATAGACATATTCTTATGAATAACACCGATTCCGCCTTCACGGGCAATGGCGATCGCCATTCTTGACTCGGTTACGGTATCCATAGCCGCTGTCATTACCGGGATATTCAGCGTAATGTTTTTTGTCAGCTTAGTGGTCAGATCGACCTCTGCAGGAAGAACGTCGGACTCTGCCGGAATCAGCAGCACGTCGTCAAATGTAAGTCCTTCTTTTACAAATTTTGCGCCATATTCGCTCATTTCTTAACCTCCGTCTTTTTAATATTTCTACTATAATAGCACTTTTTTATATGCTGTTCAAGCATAAATTTTATTTTACAGCAGATAAAATTAAGCCACTGCCGAAAATCAGAATTATTACTCGCCTGCAAAGTAAGCAATCTTGCGGGCAGTCTCTTCAACGGTATTGCCGTCGCACTTAATTACAGCGTCGGCGTACCTACTGTAAAGGGGAAGCCTCTCGTCGTACATATCCCTGAGCGTACTGCCTTTTTTCAGCACAATGCCTCTGCTCTCAGGGTTTCCCAGTCGCTCAACCATTGTCTCATAATCAAGATGAAGGTAAATAATTTTACCCATTTTTTTCAGGTGTTCCATTGCCTTTTCGGAATAAACTACGCTCCCGCCGGTGGCGATAACCGTTCCGCTGATATCAAGAGAAAGTATCGCTTTTTCCTCAGCACTGCGAAAATAGTCTAATCCTTCTGTATCTATTATCTGCTGAAGCCGTCTGTTTTCAAGATTTTGGATAAGCAGATCGGTATCAAAAAAATTCTTCAGCATCATTTTTGCCGCAACAACCCCGCAGGTGGATTTGCCGCAGCCCGGCATTCCAATTAAAATTACGTTTCCTTTAACCAAAACTTTTTCTCCGTTATTTTTGTTTAACTCCCGCCTTTTTGCAGAAATCAGCCATAATGCATTCACCGCATTTCGGATTTCTGGCGGTGCAGACATCCCTGCCGAACATAACTATTCTGTGGCAGAAATCAGAGCTTTCATCAGGGGGAATTATTTTTTTAAGTTCAAACTCAATCTTCTTCGGGTCCTTTACCGAAACAAGACCAATTCTGTTGCTTATTCTTATCATATGGGTGTCGACAACGATGGCGGCCTTGCCGTAAACATCGCCGACAATAAGATTAGCCGTCTTGCGCCCTACTCCCGGCAGGGTAACAAGTTCTTCAATATTATCAGGAACGACGCCGCCGAATTTTTCCTTAACGATCTTCGCCATTCCTATTATTGACTGGGCTTTGCTTTTATAAAAGCCGCAGGAATGAATAAGTTCCTCAACGTCCTCCTGCTTTGCACTGCAGTAGTCGTCTAGAGTTTTGTATTTTGCAAAAAGCGCAGGTGTAACAAGATTTACCCTTGCGTCTGTGCACTGCGCCGAAAGTCTCACCGCCACAAGCAGTTCAAAGGGATTTGAAGCGTTCAGCGAACAAACCGCCTCAGGATAAAGCTGTATCAGCGCGTCTACCGCTTTTTGCGCTCTGTCCTTTTTTGTCATTTGTTTCTCCCCTTTATTTTGTCCCAGTACGCCTTGGCGCTCTGCTCGTTTTTATTGTCTGAAAATTCATAGTATTTTCTGTTTTTCAGCGCGTCCGGCAAATACTGCTGGTTTACCCAGTGGTTATCAAAATCATGGGGATAAAGATAAAACTGGCCTTTGACCTCTGCGTCTTCGCCGTCATAATGCTTGTTCTGAAGCTGGCGCGGTATCGGCGAATAGTTGCCCTTTTGAACGTCAGCCATTGCGGAATTTATTCCGCAGTAAGCAGAATTGCTCTTGGGACTATTGCAAACAAGCACAACAGCGTCTGCCAAAGGTATTCTCGCCTCCGGCATTCCCAGCATCTGGGCGGCGTCCACCGCCGCTTTTACGATTGGAATTATCATGGGATAAGCAAGCCCCACGTCCTCGCAGGCGCAGACCATGAGCCGTCTGCACGCTGAAGGCAGATCCCCAGCCTCCAGCAGTCTTGCAAGATAGTAAAGCGCAGCGTTTGGATCAGAACCGCGCATTGATTTTTGATAAGCTGAAATAATATCGTAATGCTCGTCGCCCTCGCGGTCGTATTTTGCAGCGCTTTTCTGTGAAAATTCCAGCGCAAGAGCCTCGGTAACGAATTTTTCCCCTTCTGAAACTGAGGAAGCGAAAAAGCAGTTTTCCACTCCGTTAAGGGATTTGCGAACGTCTCCGCCCCCTGCCTTTGCCAGCAGTCGGGGAACGTTTTCCTCCCACGCTATTTTAATGCCGTTTTCTTCTGCTAAGAAGTTAAACGCTTTTTCAATAAGAGGCGTAACATCCTCCCACTGCACCGCCTTAAATTCAAAAACAGTACAGCGGCTTAAAACAGCAGGATAGATATAAAAATACGGGTTCTCCGTTGTTGAAGCAATAAGTGTTATCTTTCCGTTTTCTATGTACTCCAGCAGAGACTGTTGCTGGCGCTTGTTGAAATACTGAATTTCGTCAAGATAAAGCAGAATTCCGTTGGGAGCAGAAAGAGTATCAAGCTCCGCAACGATATCTTTTATATCGGATGTGGAAGCGTTCGTTCCGTTAAGGCGGCGAAGAGCGCGGTTAGTCTGCTTCGCAATAATTGACGCCACCGTAGTTTTGCCTACTCCCGAAGGCCCGTAAAATATTAAATTGGGAATATTGCCTGACTCTATGAGCCGACGAAGGGCTTTCCCCTCGCCCAACAGGTGCTTTTGACCGACTACGTCGTCAAGCGTCTGCGGCCGAATTCTGTCTGCCAGCGGGTTTAACATCCTCTTTCTCCTTTGAATAAACGCATCCGCAGAAATTTTGGCGGTAAAGTCCGTACTCCCTGGAAAGTTCAATGGAGCGTTTATATCCTTCTCGTTTTTTGAAATCGGAGGGAAGCCATTTTACGCCGTATTTTTCGGCGATTTCCGAACCGATTTCGTTTATCTTTGCCGCGTTTTTCAGCGGACTGATTGAAAGCGTAGTGCAAAAATAATCAAAGCCGTTTTCCGCCGCAAGTTTGGCCGTGCTTTCAAGGCGCAGGCGGTAACAGCGAAAGCAGCGCTCGCCGCCCTCAGGGCAGTCCTCATATCCCTTGGCGATACTGAAAAAATCATCGCTGTTATATTCACCTGCAATAAGTTTTACAGGATGAACAAAGGGCATCTCGCCGATTAACCGTTTTTGCTCGGCAAGTCGCTTGTCAAATTCCTGCTTCGGCGAAATATTAGGATTATAATAATATACAGTAATATCAAAATACTGTGAAAGCCATTCAAGCGTATAACTTGAACAGGGCGCGCAGCAGCTGTGGAGCAAAAGAGAGGGCACAAGGTCCTCTCTTCTGTTTTTTTCAATTAGAGTTTCACAAAGTTTGTTATAATTGATTTTATTCATCATTTACTTAAATAATACGTCGGGTTAACACGGGAACCGTCCAGCCTTATCTCAAAATGGCAGTGGGGACCCGTTGAGTTTCCGGTAGAACCGCTCTTTGCAATCTGCTGACCTTTCTTAACAGTCTCTCCGGTTCCTACAAGGATAGACGAATTATGAGCGTAAAGCGTTACCACCGTTCTGCCGTGAGAATCTGTACCGTGATAAATCATAACGTAATAGCCGTAACTGTAATCAAGGCGCTTAACTTTAATAACAACGCCTGACTGGGCGGCAACCACCTTTGAGCCGGTGGAACACGGAAAATCTATTCCGCCGTGGTACTTTCCGCTGGAATAATTCGGGAAACCTGCGGAAATTGTATAATTGCCCGGCACGGGATACTTCATATTCAGCACAGCGTCTGAATTATTGTAAATACCTTCCGCAGAATATGAACCGCCGTTTGAAGCGCTTGTCGTGTGCTTTTTATCTTCGTCTGAAAGAGTAGTTACTTCATCGGGCGATTTAAGGCCTGAAATAAGCGCGCTGATCTCATCCTGAACAGCCTTAGTCAGCTCCTCATCCTCATTTCTAAACTCAGTGTACATCTGGTTCTGAGAGTTTAACTTTGCAAGAAGCGCGTCGCTCTCCGCCCTGTCGGAAGCAAGAGTAATCTTGTTGGCGGCAATAGTCTCCTGATTGCGCTCTATCTGATCCTGCTTCGTTTTAAGGGTGTCGTTCTTTTTATCAAGATCCGCCTTGATGGTTTCGTATTCTTTCTTCTGCTGGTTAAGACCATCCTGCTTTGTGCAGATCTCTTCCATCTTAGTGTTTACTTCCTGCAAAAGCTCGGTGTCGCTCTTTGCGACGGCCTTTATCATCTCGTATCTTGTAAGAAAACCTGAAACGTCCTTGCAGGAAAGAAGCGCGGTGATTATGCTGTAATGTCCGCTTATGTACATAACTCTCAGGCGGTAGCAGTAAGCCTCATACGTCGCTTCAAACTTTTCGTTAAGACCGTCCAGCTCCTCCTGGGCTTCAGAAATAAATTCTTCAAGAGCCTTAAGCTGTTCTTCGTTTTTCTTTATCTGGGGCTTAAGTTTGTCGATCTCTTTCTGGTTTTCGTCGATCTGCTCCTGCATAACCGTCAGCTGGTCGTTCATTGAGCCGATCTTCTGATCAAGAGTATCTATATACTCCTGGGTAACCTTTGAATCTTTTGCAAGTTCCTTTAACTTCTTTTCTGATTCTGTAATGCTTTCCTGCAGTTCCTGCTGCTGCTCTTCAAGAGTTTTCTTTACCTCTTCTTTTTTTGCCTCTTCTTCGGCATTGGTGGTGCTTTCATTTGAAGCTTCTGTTGTTGCATCTGAAGCAGGAGCTGGAGCCGCCCACACCGAACCTGTAAGAGTGCAAACGGAAAATACCACCGCAAGCAGAAACACGACTGCTCTTTTTGAAATATTATTCAATTTCCGCTCTCTCCTTACGGTAAATATATTTCCGGATCAACATAATCGTAATAGTTCGGTGTTCTTACCTCAAAGTGGCAGTGGGGTCCCGTTGAGTTACCCGTTGAGCCGCTTTCGGCAATCTTCTGCCCTTTCTTTACATATGTTCCTTCGGATACGGAACGCTTGCTGTTGTGGGCATAAAGAGTATAAACCTGGTTGCCGTTTTTATCTTTCTTGTCGTGCATTATAACGATATAACGGCCGTAACTGCGGTAATTGCCGTTAGAGTCTTTAAGGTCTGTAGAAACAATTACCGTTCCCGATTCAGCGGCAACGACCGTAGAACCTGTCGGGCAGGCAAAGTCGCAACCCGTATGGCCCGAATAACCGTAAAACGACGTTGTTATCGTCGTCTGGCTGGGCACAGGATACGTAAGGCTGAGCGTCTTTGAAGAAGACGTGGTAGTCTTTTTAGTTGTATCTTTATCAGAATCATCACCGTCAGACGGCTTCTTCGTTGTTTGCTTTTCAGTAGTTGTTGTCGTTGTGGAATATTTTTCCGCAGCCTCGGCAATCTGTCTGTTAATCTCGTCCAGATCTTCCTGTGTCTGGTCGCGGTATTCTGAATAAGCTTTCGTTTTGTCTGTAAGCTGTTTAAGAAGCGTGTTTGCTTCCTGCTGTTCTTCAGAAAGTGTCGTTTCCTGGGTTTCCATTTCTTTCTTATCGGCTTCCAGCGATTTAACAGTTGCGGCAAGTTCCTTTTCAGTGTTAACAAGCTCCGTCTGTTTTTCCTTCAGCGTGTCATGCTTGTCTGCCAGATCGGCTTTCGCCTCTTTGACTTCCGTTCCTGTTTCCTGGATAGATTTAAGCAGCTGAGTATCGTGCTTTGAAACTCTGCTTATCATTTCATATCTTGTAAGCAGCTGGCCGATGTCACTGCTGGTGAGCAGGAAAGACAATACGCTTGTCTCGCCGCTGATATACATTGCGCGAAGGCGCTGACAGTATTCTTCGTAATTCTTGTTGAAACTTACCATCAGTTCGTCGATTTCTTTGTTAAGATCATCGATCTGAACGTCTATCTCGGCGATTTCCTCCGTGTTTTCCTTGTGCTGTCTGTTCAGGCTGACAATACGATCCTCGGAAGAACTTACTTTATCTTTAACTATATTCAGCTGTTCGCGCAGATATTTAATTTTTTCATCAAGCGCGTTGATATATTCTTCCGTATCTTTGCTCTGATCACCGAGATCGTCAAGCTGGCTCTGAACTTCGCTGAGTTTGCTTTCCAGATATTCCTGCTTCTGCTCCGGGGTCATATTTTCATAATTGACGTCCTGTTGGGCGGAAACGGTAATATTGGAAAAAACTGTTACCGAAAGGAAGCAGAAAGCCAGAAAAACGGCAAAAAATTTCAAAAAATAGTTCTGACGTTTCACTGGCTTCACTTCCTAAAAATAATACGATATAGAATTTATAGAATTTAATTTTAATTTTACAGATAGTTCATGGGGTTTACTTGCGTTCCGTTTACACGAACCTCAAAGTGGCAGTGGGGGCCTGTTGAGTTACCCGTTGAACCGCTCTTCGCAACGATCTGGCCGGCAGTAACATGGTCGCCCTGGCTTACAAGAATGCTACTGTTATGGGCATAAAGTGTTGAAAGGCCGTCGCCGTGGTCGATGATAAGGTATCTGCCATAGCTGTATGTAAGGTACTTAACAAGAATAACGGTACCTGACGCCGCGGCATATACGTTTGAGCCGCTGCTTACCGGGAAGTCAACACCGCCGTGGTAAGCGCCTGATGAATAATTGGGATAGCCCGCTGAAATAGTACGGGAATCAGTGGGATAACGAAGCTGACCTGAACCTGAACCTGTTGAACCGCTTCCGCTGTATGCCGCTGAAATCTCGTTTTCAACAGCCTGGAGTTTTGCCTTGTCGGTTTCGATCGCTTCCAGATACTCGGAGCTCTGGCTTGCAAGTTTTTTCATAAGCGCGTTGCACTCTGAAACTTCGCTGTCCAGTTCCGCCTTTGATGAAGAAGTATCGTCGATATTCTTCTGGAGAGACGCCTTGTCCTCTTCCAGCGACTTCTTGTCGTCGTCGTACTCTTTCTTCTTTTCCTCGAGCTTCTTCTTTTCAGCTTCGATTTCCTTCATCTTCTGCATCAGCTCGTCCAGCGTTGCGCTGTCCTGCTCTGAAACTGACTTTATCATTTCCGAGCGGGTAAGCAAAGCGCTGAGGTCAGGGCAGGTAAGCAGAACCTCAAGAGTTGACGCACTGCCGCTGATATACATAGCGCGCAGACGCTGGCAGTATTCTTCATAAACAGTATCGAATTCCGCCTGCTTTTTATCAATCTCTATCTGAGTTTGGTTAATCTCTTTTTCTGTTTTTTCAATATTCGCCTGAGTTGCGTCAATCTCTGCCTGAAGGGCAGCTTTGTCGTCCTCAAGGTTGTCTATCTTGTCCTGCAGCAGATTTATTTTTTGCTGAAGAACGCTGATATATTCTTCAGTTTCGCTTTTTTGCTGTGAAAGATCGTCAAGCTTGTCCTGGGCGCTGTCAATTCTTGACTGGATTTTGTCTTTTTCGTCTTCCAGCTCAGAACGAGACTTTGCCTGAACTGCAACAGCCGACGTCATGCTCGTAGCAATAAGCACTATACTGCATATAACGGAAATTAATTTTACTAATGATTTAGACCGCACTAATCTCACTGCCTTCCTTATTCAGGTACTTGCTCATTGTAATTACTGAACCGCCGACACCGCTTACAATACCGATGGCAACGAAAATCCCAAGCATTGCCAGCGCGTAATCGCTGAAGGGAAGCGCCGAAAGGCTCAGAGAGGTGAGGAAATCGTGGAACTGATTAACCGCCAGTTCGTAAAGACCCCATACAAGACCTAATGAGATAACGCCTGAAAGAATACCCAAGATCATGCCTTCAACAACAAACGGTAATCGGACGAAACTGTTCGTTGCGCCGACAGACTTCATAATGCTGATCTCAAGGCGGCGGGAATAAACCGTAAGCTTAATTGTATTTGAAATGATGAACAGAGAAATAGCAAACAGCACTGCGATAATTACAATTGAAATAATCGTAATACCGTGGCGGATAGCCACCAGTTTCTGGGCAAGATCCTTGTTTTCTCTGATGGTGTCAACATTGTTGAGCCCCTTTAACTGCTTGACCGTAGTGTCAAACTTGCTCAAATCCGCAACGGTTACCTTGTAAGCGTCCGGAAGCGGAATGTCAGAGCTTATCTGGGTGAAGAACTGAGCCTGAGCGTCTTCCATTGTTTCAAGCTGTTCAGCCCATGCGTCCTCTTTCTTGATAAACTCAATATCTTTGATATTATCCATCGCCTTGATTTCTTCGCCCATCTGGGTAATCGCGGCGTCGGTAGTATCGTCTTTAATATAAACCATTATTACGTTTTCCTCTTCAATACGGGAAAGAAGAGAGTCCATATTGAGGAAAATCATTGAAGCAGAACCGATGAGCACGAGACAGCTCATCAGAACGCAGATAGAAGCAATGGACATCATACGGTTTGTCCAAGTGTTTCTAAATCCTTCCTTGATCAAATATCTTAAACTTGCACCTGTCATTATTCCGCACCTCCGTCTGTGCCAGCCTGGCTTGTTTCTTCCGGTACGGCATCGGCGTCGCTGGAGAGTACATCGTCCATCATTGCCTCAAGATTGTCAAAAACATCGTCGTCATCTGAAGAAGCTTCCTGCTTTTTATCGTCCTTGTCAATATCAATAGATACGCTCTCGTCATAATAGAACATATCTGTCTCTTTGCGGGGCTCCCTGCTCTCAAACTGAGCATGGGTGGGGTCCGGAGTATCCGAAACGACTTCACCGTTTTTAATAACGATTACTCGGCGCTGGAAAGAACGCACAAGGTCGTGCTCATGGGTAACCATGATAACCGTTGTGCCTGCGTTGTTGATCTTCGTAAGCAGTTCAACAATCTCGTGGCTCATCTCAGGGTCAACGTTACCTGTAGGCTCGTCCGCGATAATAAGTTTAGGATTATTAACAAGCGCCCTTGCAAGGGAAACACGCTGCTGCTCACCGCCGGAAAGCTCGTTGGGCATTGAGCGCGCCTTCTGGGAAAGACCTACAAGCTGCAAAATATAAGGCACTCTTTTACGAATCTCCTTTTCCTTTGCGCCGATAACACGCATGGCGAAAGCCACGTTGTCATAAACGCTCATCTTCGGAATAAGGCGGAAATCCTGGAAAACAATGCCCATAGTTCTTCTGTAATAAGGCACCTGGCGTTTCTTCATCGTTGCAGACGAATACTCGTTGCAGATAACTTCGCCTTCAGTGGGTTTCTCCTCATGCATAATCAGTTTTAGGAATGTACTTTTGCCGGCGCCTGACGAGCCGACAACAAAAACGAACTCCCCGTCTTCAATTTTTATATTCACATGATTGAGAGCGTGAGTATCGTTGCTGTCGTACACTTTTGATACATTTCTGAATTCTATCACGTTAATTACCTCTGGTTGTCTCCGCAAATACGGCGGCTTTTTATTGAATGCGTCAGCATTTTCCACAAAAATTTGCAGATAGAAACACTTACAGCATTATATATTTAATATAATATAGCAATCAGCGCTATAAATCAAGTTATATTTCGTAATTATTTTGTAAAAATTATTACCAAATTGTAAATGACTACAGTCCCAAAAAGTGGCTTATAGGTTGATATTACGCCGATTTTTCAGTTAAAAAGCGCCCGCGCATAAGGCGGACGCTTTGCAAAATTTAATATTTAACAGGGCTTGAATCCAGGTATTTGTTAACCATAAGCGCTACTTTGAACACTATCGCGTCGTCAAACTCACGAAGATCAAGACCGGTCAGCTTTTTAATTTTTTCAAGTCTGTACACCAGCGTGTTGCGGTGAACGAAAAGTTTCCTTGATGTTTCGGAAACGTTAAGATTGTTTTCAAAGAATTTCTGAATTGTAAACAGTGTTTCCTGGTCAAGGCTGTCAATTGAGCCTCTCTTGAATACTTCCTTGAGGAACATATCGCAAAGGGTTGTGGGAAGCTGATAAATCAAACGGGCAATACCGAGATTTTCATAGCTTACTATTGATTTTTCGGTATCAAATACCTTGCCGACTTCAAGAGCTACCTGAGCTTCCTTAAAGGAATGGGCAAGTTCTTTAATTCCCGTAACTCTTGTGCCGATGCCCACAACAACGTTGCAGTAAAACTCGGTTGAAAGAGTATCGCAGATAGAGCGGGCAAGTTTTTCCAAATCCTTGCTTTCAACGTTGGGGCGAACTTCCTTAACAAGGGCAATATCTTTCTCGTTAATATCAATAACAAGGTCCTTGGTCTTGTCCGGGAAGAAATTCTGGATAACGTCGTAAACGGAAACGTCAGTATCCTGAGTAATTCTTATAAGGAAAACTACTCTTGACGCGTCGTTGTTAAAATGAAGTTCCCTTGACTTTATATAAATATCACCGGGAAGAATATTGTCAAGAATAACGTTTTTAACGAAGTTTGAGCGGTCAAACTTTTCATCGTTATTCTGTTTTATCTGGTCAAGAGCGACGGCGATAAGATCTGCGTAATGCTTGCTGAGATCGTCAGTTCCGTCAACAAAAACGGCATAATCGGGATGAACCGAATTTCCGAATGCTTTGTAAGTGCAGTTATCAACACAGATTTGAAGTCCGTTAAAAACTCCGGCAGAAATAACTCCCTTGCGAAGTTCCCCTATCTGGCCCAGTTCACTGCAGGCGATAACCGTTCCGCCTTCGTCAACTACGCCGATGGTACGGTCAACAACTTCGCGCATCTGATTGATAATGCTCTGAAATAATCTGTTTGGCACGAGGATTACACTCCTTTACGTCAATGTCTCAGCGGTTAAGTTGCACAAATTCAACTTTCCTCTGTTGTACATATTATACAAGACGTTTAATCAATTTGCAACCTTTTGACAAATTTTTTTATATTTTTTTGTGCGACTTGCATAATCAGCGCAAAACCTCTGCAAAAAACACAATATATTGTTATTCAGCCACTGTCCGACAACTATTTGCTAAGTGACTGAACTTCCTCATCTGTTAAATAACGGCATCCGCAGGGGGGAAGAGAGCTGTCCAAAGGCACTGAACCCATCTGTATTCGCTGGAGAGTTTCCACCTTGATTGAAAATCTGGCAAACATTCTTTTTATCTGGTGATACAATCCCTGGCGAATAACTACTTTTGCCTTTCGCCTGTCGCCGTCCACCGCTTCGAGAGACGCTGAAAGAAGCGTTTTCCCGTCCATCTCCATTCCGCTCTCAAAGGCTTTCTTTACTTCATCGTCAAAGGGAGCGGACAGACCGGCAATATATGTTTTAGGAACATGGTTTGACGGGCTTAAGATCTTGTGGGCAAACGCTCCGTCGTCAGTAATCAAAACAAAACCTGTGGTATCCTTGTCCAACCTGCCGGCAGGGAAGAGATTTTTTCTCCTCATCTCTTCCGGTAAAATATCAATAACCGTCTTCATTCCTTTTCCGTCGCTGGCGGAAATAACGCCCTTCGGCTTGTTCATCATAATATAGACATACTGACGATAGTTTATCTCTTTGCCGCCGCAGACAAGCACGTCCCGCCCGGGCTCAAACTGCGCACTGCCGGCGGTGACCATCTTTCCGTTCAGCGTCACCTGTTTCTGCCGCAGAAGCGCCTTTGCCCGGGAACGGCTGATATTAAGTTCCTGCGCTAATACTTTTTCTATTCGTTCGCTCATTTTCGCTTTTCCAGTCCGGTCATAAAACCGTTGTCAGCCGAAGTATTGCAGATGTCGCCGCCTATAACTTTTCCGTTGCAGACAAGCAGATCCGCCACTATCCCCTCGGTGTATCCTTCATAATTAGTTATCTCGTATGTATAGAGAGTTACGTTTTGCCCCTTGTAAGGCTCCAGGTCATATCCCTGGTCAGTCTGAATTTCGTTGTAATTCATATAAACGTCGTTCCACTGGGCAGGAACAGTTATTGTTTTTTCACTGCTCTCTCCCGTCTCCCAGCCAAGAGAGTTAAGATATTTTTCTCCCTCCGCCGCGCTGGAACAGTTGACCTGGGTAGACGCGCTTTTGCTGTCGCTTACATGATTTGAAACGAACGTAAGCAAAACCACTACCACTCCCGTTACAACAAGAATCAGCCCGAAAACGGTTTTCGGGCTCATTTTGAAAGTCATGACCTTCATAAAATACCACCTCAGAATATTTTATGCCGCTCATGACCGAATATTGCTTTAAATTAAATATTCTTTCCATTCGTCCAGCAGACGTGTGTCCGCTGTAACGTCCATAACAATTCCGCCGTCGGTATACTCCTCGCTGTGCACCGCCGCGTTTTTTCTGACGGAGCCTGCAACAGCGCCCTTTTGATACGGAACAAGCAGTTTTGCCCTGGCGGATTTTCCAGGAAGGGAATCTGCTACCGCCTTAAGCAGTTCGTCAAGTCCCTGACCTGTTTTTGCGCTTATAAACACGCTTTTGCCCACCAGCGGAAAACGTGTCGCCTCCGGCGCAAGGTCGCATTTGTTCAAAGCGTTGATAACAGGCTTGCCAACGCAGCCGAGATTTTCAAGAACGTCCGCCGTAACCTGCATATGCTTACTGCATTCCGGGGACGAAATATCGCAGACATTGACAATAACGTCTGCCCACACCGCCTCTTCAAGAGTTGAACGGAAAGCGTCCACCAGTTCATGGGGCAGACGGCTGACAAGTCCAACGGTATCAACAAGCATTATCTCCCGTCCGTCAGGCAGAGTAAGCCGCCTTGCGGTGGGGTCAAGGGTTGCAAAAAGTTTATCCTCTTCTAAAACGCCTGCATTTGTCAGGGCATTCATCAGCGTTGATTTTCCCGCGTTTGTATAGCCTACGATGGCAACGGACAGCGCTCTGTTTTTACGGCGCCTTTCGTGGACGCGCTCACGGCGCAGACGCACCGCCTCCAACTGGCGTTCAAGAGCCGCTATCCTTCTGCGGATATGGCGCTTGTCTGTTTCCAGTTTTGTTTCACCCGGGCCTCTGGTACCTATTCCTCCGCCAAGTCTGGAAAGCGATGTTCCCTGGCCCGCAAGGCGGGGAAGACGATACTGAAGCTGGGCAAGTTCAACCTGAAGCTTACCCTCGCTGGTCTTGGCTCTACCGGCGAAAATATCAAGTATAAGCGCCGTTCTGTCAATAACCGCAGTATCCGTTTTATTTTCAAGATTGCGCACCTGAACAGGAGTTAACTCGCCGTCGGCAATTATCAGGTCGATATCGTTTGCGTCGCAGAAATCAGAAATTTCCTGCGCCCGCCCGCTGCCCACATAAAGAGCCGCGTCAGGGGTAGGCCTTTTCTGTATCATCGTTCCGATAACGTCGGCGCCTGCCGTGGAAGCGAGTTCCTCAAGTTCCAGCATTGACGCTTCGGCGTCGTATTCACCTGTATCCAGCCCGATAAGCAGGGCTTTTTCGGGCCGATCATTCTGTTTTATATCAAATTGATTTTGCAATGTTTACTATCAGTCCTTTACAATTGAGCGCAGAACTTTTGCGGCAATCGGTCCCGCTGTCTGGGAACCAGAATTACCGTATTCAACAACAACTACAAACGCGTAAGGATTATCCTCGTCGTCCATAAAGCCCGTAAACCATGCGGTGTTATGGCTTGTATCGTTATCTATCTGGGCAGTACCGCTCTTGGCGCAAAGGCTGAGACCTTCGTAATTATATTCGCCGTACTGCTCCTTAACATTATAGCGCATCATTTCTTTCAGCTTGCTTGCAGTTTCCGAGCTGAGCAGCTGAGTTTCATTCGTCTTTATATTAAGATTAAGCGCCTTGCCTGCCTGGTTGGCGAGAGAATCCACCTCGTTGAAGCTAACCGCAACGCCGTCATTGGCAACGGCAGAAACAAATCTGAGCATTGCTATCGGCGGAATAAGCGTGTCGCCCTGACCGATACCCGTCCAGCCCACATAGTCGTCAGCGTCGCCTTTTTCAAGGAAAAATCTTCCCTGCTCGGAAACAATCTTATCGCTTATGGTAACGGTTGAAGTAAATCCAAGAGACTGAGCAGTCTTTGCAAGTTTTTCCGGTCCCAGTTCAATGGCTATCTGGGCAAAAGTTGCGTTACAGCTCTTAGCCAGCGCCTGTTTGAACGTAATGGTTCCGTGAACGCCGTTACATTCAATAGGTGTGCCCGCTCCCGGGTCATACTCTCCTGTGCAGGTCCACTTGCGGTCATAAATATCGGGAATATTCTCAATAGCGCACACCGCAGTAACAAGTTTGAAGGTTGAACCGGGAGTATAAAGACCTGTTATAAGGCGGTTGATATAAACGCCCTCATATTTTTCATTTGTGTTAAGGTCGCTTGGTTCATCCTCAATATCGTAAGACGGGGTTGAAACAGCGCAGACAATATCGCCTGTTTTGTAATTAACAACGCCGACGCAGCCCGCTTTATAATCTGAAAGCGCCTTATAAGCAGTATTGCATACCTCGCTGTCGATAGTCAGCTGCATATCGTTGCCCTTGCCGTAGCGTTCGATTGAATAAACGCCGAAAAGCAAATTGTATCCCGTGAGATTTGACTTGTAAACAGACTGGATGCCTGAAGAAATATAGCCCTTTGTGTCGCCGACGGTATGAAGAGTTGACTTTCTTGTTATAGCGTCGTCGCTGTACTCGCGCTTTCCGTCCACAGTCTGGGCAAGTATCTTGTCGTTGCAGTCGGTGATAGTACCTGCTCCGATAAGTTCTCCGTCCTTATAGACATGGCTGTTATACGTTTTCATTACCCAGGTGTCGCCGTTTTGAACAAGGCTGAAAGTCATAAAGCCAAGTCCGAAAAGAAATGCCACCGCAAGTATCCAGAGGAAAATTCCTCTCTTTGTTATCATTTTCATTTCTTACGAGCACCTCCCAGATAATTGTAGGTGCGCACGTCTGACGCTTTAATAAACGCCAGAACAGCCCAGCAGCTTATCATCGACGAACCGCCCTGGCTGACAAAGGGAAGAGTTACGCCCGTCAGCGGAAGGACGTCGGTAATGCCGAAGATATTGAGCGCCGTCTGGAAAAGCAGCAGTCCCGCTCCTGCAACGGCGGCGATTGAATAAAACGTTGAACGCGCCGCGATACTGTTTACCAGCGCTGAAACGGCTATCGCAACGAATGAGAGCACAAGAAGAATTCCGAAAATATATCCCCATTCCTCGCAGATAACGCCGAAAATAAGGTCGGTAGTTCTTGCCCAGACATAGCGGGTGGCGCCGTTGCCGATACCAAGTCCCAGCAATCCGCCTGAAGCCATGCCAACCAGCACTCTTGTCTGCTGGTAGCCCGAATCATTATAGTATTCCCATACATGGCGGTAAACGGAAAATCTGGCAGTAACATAAGATTTATATTTGATTACAATAAATCCGCCCATCGCCGCTGAAGCGATAGCAAGGAAAATAGTCTTAATATCGCCTGAGTTCATAAAGGCGATGATAAGGAAAGTAATAAAGAAAATCAACGCTGTGCCGAAGTCCTTGATTATAATCAGAGAGCCGACGCAGACAAGGGAAAAAGCAATAAAAGCGTAAAGGTTCTTTGACGTCTGGATTTTTTCAAGGGTTGCGGCGCCTACAAATATAAAGGCTATCTTTACAAATTCGGATGGCTGAAAAGTAACGCCGAAAATCGTTATCCAGTTTCTTGCGCCGTGGGTAACGCCCGCGATTGCAATATTTACGATAAGCAATAAAATAGCGCCTATCGCAACGGGCATTCTCAGTTTCATACACAAATCAACGTCGCCCATAAGGAACACCATAAAGATGAACACGAACACACCTGCAACCATCATCAAAAGCTGTTTGAGCGCAGACTCCGGCTCGATACTGCCGATAACTGTTATTCCCACTCCTGACAGGAAAAACGCTATAAACTCCAGCTCAAAATTGCGCCGGTGCATAACGGTGTAAAAAATTGTAACGTAAAGCCATTCCACCGCAACGAGTATCACAATTGAGATAAGCACCTGAACTTGAAATCCGTCCTCCTCGGAATATGAGGCGGGAATGGCGCACATCAGCTGAAAAAGATTGAGCACAATAAGAAGCGCAAAATTGTTAATCGGCTTTATGTGCGGAATTTTTTTCTGTTTAGAAGCCATATTTTGTCACTCCTTACTTTTCGTAGAATATAAACACCCTGTCGCCGAATGTTATCATGTCCTCGTCAAAAATAAGCTGAGGCTGGGTGATATAGCGGCCGTTGAGCTTCGTTCCGTTGTGGGAGTCCAAATCGGAAAGAGCCCAGCCCTTTGAAGTCATATGAATTCTGGCATGGTGAGCGCTGACAGTCTGGTTGGCAAGCTGAATATCAGCGTCGTCTCCCCTGCCGATAAGAACGTCTTTCTTTTTAAGGTAAACGGGCTTGTGGCTTTTTACATCAACAAGTACAGCGTATGCAACGCCGCGGGTGTTGCCGGTTCTGGCAGCAGTACGAATTTGGGATTTAGACACTGAAGATATCGCCTCCGCGCAAAGGAATTTAAGCGGAACACTGCCAATGGTTATTATATCTCCGTCGGCGATGACCGCCTTGCCGTCAACCTGTTTTCCGTTGACCTGAATACCGTTTTTTGAAAATGTATCTGTAATAACCCAGTCGCTTCTCTTCTTCGCTATAACAGCGTGGAAACGAGAAACCGAATCAAGGGGCAGCACAACGTCGTTGGCGCGGCTCTTGCCGATAGAAGTCTCCCATCTGTCAATATCTATAACCGCTCCGTTGTTTTGGTCTACAAGCTGAGCCATTTTGTGCAAACGCGGTCGGTTGCGGAACAGCGACACCACCGAAACAAGAAGAATAACGGCGGCAAGCACCGGTAGAACATAACGCAGAATACCGGTAAAAATCTCGATTACACTGTCCATAACAAGCCTTCTTTCTCATTTTAATTATTTCTTTTATTATTTACAGGATACTTATTAAAGCAAAAAAAGTCAAGAAGTATTGAAATTGTTTACACTTTCATTTATACTGAAATCAAAGACTTCAGCCGCAAAAGCGGCTGTTTCGGAGGTAATTTTTATGGTAGAAAAATCACTGTTCGGCTCGCTCCCTGACGGACGCGGGGTTGACCTTTACACAATCACAAACAAAAGCGGCGCTTCAGTCACTCTCCAGACTTTAGGCGGCGGCATCGTAAAACTTATGATGCCCGACAAAAACGGAAAACTGGGCGACGTTGTGCTTGGTTTTGACGACCCGTCGTGCTATCTTGACCCGGATCTGGGTTTCCAGGGTCTTCTGGTAGGCCGCTGGGCAAACAGAATCAGAGGTGCTCAGTTCACCCTTGACGGCGAGACTTACAACACGCCTGTCAATCAGGGCAAGTGGACACTCCACGGCGGCGGAAGAATGAGCTTTAATCTTTGGAATGTAAAAGAGACAACAGACAACTCCGTTACATTTTCTTTCTTTTCTCCCGATATGGAGGACGGCTTCCCAGGCAACTTTACAATGGACGTTACCTACACTCTTACAGATGAAAACACCCTTCGCCTTGAATACTGCGTAACTTCTGACAAAAAGACTGTTGCCAACCCCACCAACCACGTTTATTTCAATCTTTCCTGCAACAATTCAAAAACGGTTGAGGAACATTATCTCACAGTCCACGCAGATAAATTCACCGAAACCGACAGCGACCAGCTTCCCACAGGAGAACTGGGGGATGTAAAGGGCACGATGATGGACTTCACCCAACCCCACAAGATAGGCGAAAGAATTGACGAACCCTTCCGCGCTGTCCTTGACGGAATTGGCTACGACAACAACTACTGCCTTAACAAAAAGCCCCGTGATTTTACAGAGGCGGCAGTGCTTTTTGATGAAGAAAGCGGAAGAAAGCTCTCCGTCTGGAGCGATCTGCCGGGAATTCAGATTTACTGCGGCGGCTGGCTCAGCAAAGACAATACCTGCGGCAAGGGCGACAGCCTTGTAACATTCCGCAGAGGTGTTGCACTGGAAACACAGTTTTATCCCGACAGCCTTAACTGTAAAAACTTCCCCATGGATTATGTTGAACCGGGAGTTGAGTTCAAAACCGTTACGGAATTCCGCTTCTCTGTTGAGAAGTAAAACTCAGTTTAATACAGAAAAAATAATCGGTCCGAATTATTCGGGCCGATTTTATTTATGTAATTTACTTTGCGGGTCTTGAATTAGCGTAAATTTCGCTCATCTTCTGGTCGTCATAATGTTGGTCTAAAAATTCCTCGTATTTGTTTGAAGGAGCCTGACCCGTCTGCCTTTCGTTCATCCGAAAAGCCGCGGTTGCGGAAAGCGCGCAGTCTGTAACAAAAAACGCAAGAAACGCCCAGATTACCGCCTTTTCAAAGGGCAGATGCACAGCTGTAAATATTTTATTCATCAGCGGTATCACGACTTTCACCCAGAACACGCCGAGCACACCCCAAAAAATAGAATACAAAAGGCACACCCTGCCGTTGATATTAAGCGGAACGTTGCTGTAATCCCACGCCACAGTGCCGAAAAGTATCTCCTGCCCCAGCGAACAAATATACTCAGTCACTGTTCCGGTAACAAAAGCCACTAAAAAGATTTTCCACCATGATGACTGCTGAAGTTTAAGCAAAACTAACGTAAGCAGTACAGCGCCCATGCCGTAGGCGACGCTGAGATGACCGAGAACCAGCGACTTTCTGCTCTCGATATATCCGTGGCGGATAAGGCACCATATCGTTTCAACAATATATCCGCCGTAACAACCGGCGATAAAAATCCAGACATACTGAAAGAAATTAAATTTAATCTTCTGCACAAAAAAGACCTCTTTTCATAATTCTTTAATTTTGCCAGAACAAGACAAATGTCTAATTTCTATAATAATCAGACAATTGTCGCATTTCCACAAAAAACCGTCGGATTTAATAAATATTTAATTGTTGGTATGCTTAAAACGACATTTTTTTGTTTTTCTGTCTCGGTAATTAAAAACCAATACCGTGACTTGTCTGAACTTAATTTTATAAATCAAAAGAAAAAAGCCGCCTCGGATAACCGAAGCGGCTCTGGAAAACTTAATAAAGTTTTAATTAGCCAAGCTCTGAGAAGTACTTGATTGTACGAACCATCTGGCTTGTGTATGAGTTCTCGTTGTCATACCAAGAAACAACCTGAACTTCATAAGTGTCATCGCTGATGGGAAGAACCATTGTCTGAGTAGCGTCAAACAGTGAGCCGTAACGCATACCAACGATATCTGAAGAAACGATTTCGTCAGTGTTGTAGCCGAAAGACTCGTTTGCAGCAGCCTTCATAGCAGCGTTGATACCTTCCTTAGTGATGTCCTTGCCCTTAACAACAGCTGTAAGAATAGTTGTTGAACCTGTGGGAGTAGGAACACGCTGAGCAGAGCCGATAAGCTTGCCGTTGAGTTCAGGAATAACAAGACCGATTGCCTTTGCAGCGCCTGTTGAGTTAGGAACGATGTTAACTGCAGCAGCACGAGAACGGCGAAGGTCGCCCTTTCTCTGAGGACCGTCAAGAGTCATCTGGTCGCCTGTGTAAGCGTGGATTGTGCACATGATACCGCTCTGGATCTCAGCATAGTCGTTAAGAGCCTTTGCCATAGGAGCGAGGCAGTTTGTTGTGCAGGAAGCAGCTGAAATAACAGTATCTTCAGGCTTCAGTGTTTCATGGTTAACATTGTAAACGATTGTGGGAAGGTCGTTGCCTGCAGGAGCAGAGATAACAACTTTGCGGGCACCCGCTTTAATATGAGCAGAAGCCTTTTCCTTAGAAGTATAGAAACCTGTGCACTCGAGAACAACGTCTACACCGAGTTCACCCCAAGGCAGCTCAGAAGCGTCAGCCTTAGCGTAGATTTCGATTTCTTTGCCGTCAACAACGATTGAAGTCTCTTTAGCTTCAACTGTGTCAGCAAGAGCGTATTTGCCCTGTGAAGAGTCATACTTCAGAAGATGAGCAAGCATTTTGGGGCTTGTAAGGTCGTTGATAGCAACAACTTCATAGCCTTCGGCGCCGAACATCTGACGGAAAGCCAGACGGCCGATACGACCGAATCCGTTAATAGCAACTTTTACCATTGGAAAAACCTCCGTAAAAATATAAATTTGCTTTTTATTGCAGTATTATTCTATACTGTTTGTCCTAAATAATCAAGCAGTTTTTGCCATTTTATTTGCGTTTCGTAAAATCTGACCAAAAAATATGTCTTGACAACACGAAAACTTGTGTTATAATAATTCACGCAGAGGGAGTTTAGCTCAGCTGGGAGAGCATCTGCCTTACAAGCAGAGGGTCACAGGTTCGAGCCCTGTAACTCCCACCAACGGAGGAAGTACCGAAAGGCGCTTCCTCTTTTAATTTTTCCCCGAAAATCAGGAAAATATTACCCTTTTGGCAAGGTGAAAATATGCTGTACACAATAAATACTTATTCAGGAAAACAGTTTGACCCGTATTTCGCCGAAAAATCGGATATTTGCATTGAGGATATTGCCCACGCCCTGTCGCTGATGACCAGGGCAAACGGTCATTTTTCCGATTTTTATTCCGTCGCCCAGCACTCTGTGGCATGCTGTCTTGAAGCAAAGGCAAGAAATACGTCGCCGAAGACTGCGCTTTTCTGCCTGCTCCACGACTCTGCGGAGGCTTATATGAGCGACGTCACCCGCCCCGTTAAAGCCAGAATGCCTGAGTTTAAAGCCGCCGAAGAAAAACTGCTCAGTCTTATTTTTGACGTTCTGGCAGGTTCTCAGCCTAACCATGAGCAGAAAAAAATCGTAAAACAGATTGACGACGCTATGCTTCACGCGGAATTTCATCATTTCATGAATATAGATTTTGATGATAACACTGAAAAATTAGTGCACAATCCTGATTTTTCAACTGTGCCGTTTAAAACGGCTGAAAATGAATTTTTGTCTTTATACAAAGAATTATCGGCTAAGACCGCCGAATAAGCAACATATAAAAATCAACGGCTGAAACAAAAGTTTCAGCCGTTTTTTATGTGTTTATAAAAAATTATTCAAGAACGCAGTATCGGCGCAAGCGCGTCATCATTCATTTATCGCGTTAAAAAGATATGTAATTCTTTCGTTGTTGCCTGTAAGGTAAAGATAGCCGAAAAGAGCCTCTACTCCCGTTGCGCAGTGGTATTCTCCGACAGATGCGCTCTTTGGCTGGTGGCCCGTTTTTGCGTTTCGTCCGCGCTTAAACACCGCCGTTTCCTCCTCGGTAAGAAGCGGTTCTATCTTCTTAAAAGCCGCCGTCTGCGCCTTTGCGCTGACGTATTTCACGCTCTCCCTGTGCAGGTCGTTAACAGGTCTGTTAGCCTCGCTAACAAGCCTTTCCCGCACAAGCATTTCGTAAACGCAGTCGCCGATAAAAGCAAGATTAAGCGGGCTTAATTCTTTCGGATTTATACAGGAATTTTCTGAAAACATACAATCTCCTTACGGCACATACTCAAACTCAATATCATAAAGGCTTACAATGTCGCCCTCTTTAATTCCGCGCTCACGAAGAGCGTCAAAAATTCCGCTTTTTTCCAGCACCCGCTGCATATACTGCAAAGCCTCGTAATCCTCAACGTCAATTCCCTTGAGAACTTTCGGGAACCACTTCGCCTCAACAATATAGTAGCCCTCTTCGGGTGAAGTAATTGTAAAGCTGTTGTCATCCTTAACAAGGCTTTCAACGGGTATCTCCTCCGCCTCATACTCAATAACCGGCGGCAGGTCTTTAAGCCTGTTCCAGACAGCGTCCATAAGTTCCTTAGTACCTTCTGAAATCGGCGCGCAGATTGAATGGTACTCATAGCCGAGACCCTCAACGTACGTCTTAAACGCCTCAATATTTTCAGGCGACGCCATATCCATTTTATTTCCGGCTACTATCTGGGGACGTTTCGCAAGTTCAGGATTGAATTTTTCCAGTTCAGCGTTTATCGTTTTGAAATCCTCGATTGGGTCTCTGCCCTCAAATCCGCTTACGTCAACCATGTGGATTAGAAGACGGCAGCGCTCAACATGGCGCAGAAAATCGTGGCCGAGACCAACGCCGTCAGAAGCTCCTTCAATAAGTCCCGGAATATCTGCCAGCACAAAGGAATTGCCCTCGCCCATTGAAACAACGCCGAGATTTGGAACAAGAGTTGTAAAATGGTAGTCGCCTATCTTCGGCTTCGCCTGGCTTACAACGCTTATAAGGCTGGATTTTCCAACGCTGGGATAACCGATAATTCCAACGTCCGCAATGAGTTTAAGCTCAAGGCTTATCTCCCATTCCTCTCCGGGAACGCCGGGCTTAGCAAAGCGGGGTACCTGGCGCGTGGGGGTAGCGAAATGCATATTTCCCCAGCCGCCTTTTCCGCCTTTTGCAGCAACGAAACGCTCGGTTGTGCTCATGTCCGCCATAACGGCGCCGCTGTTCGCTTCTCTGATAACCGTTCCTCTGGGAACGCGTATTTCAAGATCCTGTCCTTTTTTACCATACTGGCGGGAACCGCGGCCGGGTTCTCCGTTTTGGGCAGAATATTTGCGCTTATATCTGAAATCCGCAAGGGTAGACAAATTGTCGTCAACAACGAAAATAACGTCGCCGCCCTTGCCGCCGTCGCCGCCGTCGGGACCGCCTGCGGCAACATATTTTTCACGGTGGAAAGCAACGGCTCCTGCGCCGCCGTCCCCCGCTTTTATTTTAATTTTGGCAATGTCTGCAAACATGCAATCACTTCCTTATTTATCGGTTTATTTATAGTAACAGAAAGCGCCGACAAATGCAAATACGCCGTTCTGTATATTTCTTTACAGTATTTCCAGCAGACGATCTGTAACTTTTTCAAATCCCTTTGCGTTAAGATGAAGCCCGTCGTAAGTGAAATCGGGATTAAGGCATCCGTTACCGTCGGAAAGGTCAGCCGTAATGTCAAGAAAAGTTATGCCCTCTTTCTTTGCAAGGGCTTCAAGAGCAGAGTTTAGCTCTTCTATCTTTTTGTTGCTTCGCTTTAACCAAAACCTGACTTTATTGTTTATGGGATAGACCGCCTCAAGTATCAGTCTTGCGTTCGGACAGTCCTTTTTTGTCATATCAATTATCTTTTTAACGTTATCGGCAACAAAACTTGCGTCTGCGCCAACAGCCGAATCGTTTGTGCCGATAAGCAGAACAATGTTTTTCGGCTTAATGCTAAGCACATTGTCCGCCCAGCGCTCCAGCAGTCTGTCACTGGTGTCGCCGCTTATTCCGCGGTTGTACACCGCCATTCCCGTCTTTTCCGTATATTCTTGGAACAGCTCCGTGTGGTTATATATCTCGGTTATAGAGTCGCCTGCAAGAACAGTCTGACCCATGCGGCAGTACTTTGAATTAAGATAAGTATAATTTTGCCTTTTGTTCATCTTATCGACGCCGTAAGCCGTTCTTTTTCTTACAACTTTCAGATTCATATTTACCACCTATAATAGTTATAACAGCAAACACGCGCCGCTTCAACAAAAATTATCAAATATTATTCCGTTATATTATTTGCACCCGAACTGAAAAACGGCAAAAAAAATATTAAGGCGGCTGAAAACCAGCCGCCTTATGTTAGCAATATCAGATTACTGCTCTACGGGATAAACAGAAACTTTCTTTCTGTCCTTGCCCATTCTTTCATATTTCACTGTTCCGTCAATCAGAGCGTAAAGAGTATCGTCTGAGCCGATACCAACGTTGTTGCCGGGGTGAATATGTGTGCCTCTCTGGCGGTAAAGGATGTTGCCTGCAAGAACGAACTGACCGTCCGCTCTCTTAGCACCGAGACGCTTTGACTCGCTGTCACGGCCGTTCTTTGTAGAACCCATACCTTTTTTATGCGCAAAAAGCTGAATATCTAACTTGAGCATTTGTTACACCTCCGAAGTCATAAAACCTTGATGTTTTCGGGATACTGAGCGGCAAGCTCCGTTAAGTGAAGCTGAAGCCCTTTCAGAATATCCTGTGCAGCGGCGGGATCGCCGGTAATGACAAAGCGAAGAAAACCTTCGTCCATCTGAGCCTCCGCCTCCAGACCGATTATCTCGGTAACCGTGTTCGCCGCCATAAGGCAGGCGCTGGAAACTGCCGCGCAGACAATGTCTTCGCCGTGGGGCGCGTTCATCGCGTGACCCTTGGCTTCAAATCCGGTAAGTCCGCTGCCGTCAAAGAAAAAATCTATCTTGATCATTACGCGTTGATAGCTGTGATTTCAACCTTTGTGTAAGGCTGACGATGACCCATCTTGCGCTTTTCGTCCTTCTTGGGCTTGTAGGTGAAGACAGTGATCTTCTTACCCTTGCCGTTCTTAAGGACTTTAGCCTTAACTGTTGCCTTTTCGCAATCCTTGCCGGCTTTAAGACCGTCGTCTGTGCCAACTGCAAGAACATTGTCGAAAGTTACTTCGGCATCAGCCTCTGCGCCGAGCTTTTCGATGTAAAGCACGTCGCCCTCGGAAACCTTATACTGTTTTCCGCCGGTAACAATAACAGCGTACATGAGAAATACCTTCCTTTATTCAGACTCGCTACGACAGGCGCACAAAGTGCTTACAGCCTGCAATATGCGGCTTAAGAATTATACAATATTGTCTTTTCAAAGTCAAGTATTATTTATATAATTTCTGATTGTCCGTTCTGCCGAGAATGTAATCGGTTGAAACGCCGTAATAATCAGCAAGTTTTATAAGGTGGCGTATCGGAAGTTCGTTTGCTCCCCTTTCATATCTTGCATACATTGTTTGAGAAATTCCGAGATGCTCCGCAATCTCCGTCTGCGTTTTGTCGCTATCTTCCCTCAAATCCCTTATTCTTTTTATATAGTCCATAGAAATTCCTCCGTACACCAATTATATGTAGTACAGAAATTTACTATTGACTTTAGTAAATATATTTACTAGAATTGTGTTAAAATGCGCAATAAAGGGTGAAATATATGAACCACCATGAAATTTTACTCAGATACAAATATGAGACTGCGTCTGAACAATATCGAAAAATACACAAAAAATTCAAAAATGATTCTGCACGGCTTTACTGTAAATACGAGATAAAGAACTATGCTTCCGCACCGCTTGCAATCATTGCGGTAATTATATTGATATGCATTGTCTTTTCTGTTGTTTGCAGAGATAAACTCGCTTTGTGCATACTTATATGCGAACTAATAATTGTTCTCTCGGTGCGGACAATAAATAAAAAGCTAGTAAACCAAAGGAATTTTTTTGCTCACGTCAAAGGTTCTCCATATTCGGAAGAATTAGAAAAATTAAAATATCATTATCTTAACTACTACGATTCCGTTATAGGATTTGTAGATAACGTCAACGATTTTTGTTGTGACTGCGAAGAAAACTGCGGTATTTGCAAAAAGTAAAATTAATCGACGAAAACCGCTTCCAAAATTATACTTTACAAATTAATATTAATGTGATATAATCAGTGCGCTGTGTACGGATTACACGGATTCGGGTGTAAGCTCTGTGTGAGCGGTTCACCTTCCCGCTTCTGTGTTTTTCGATTAGCGGCAAATAATACTAATGAGGTGAAAAATTATGACACAGGCTGAGAAGCAGGAAATCATCAAAGCTTATGCCACACACGAAGGCGACACAGGTTCTCCCGAGGTTCAGGTTGCTGTTCTTACAACAAGAATCAACGAACTGACAGAGCATCTTAAGGTTCACAAGAAGGACCACCATTCACGCAGAGGTCTGCTGAAGATGGTAGGTCACAGACGTAACCTGCTTGTATATCTTTACAAGAAGGACGTTGAAAGATACCGTGCGCTCGTTAAGAAGCTTGGCATCCGTGACACAATCGATAAGTAATTGCTGAAAGCAGACGACGGAGCACTTCTGTCGTCTGCATTTTTTACTTTTGTATCCAAAGGAGGGGCGCTAAATAGTAGTAAATTGAGACCGGGAAATGATTTTGCGGTTTGAATTTATTACTATTGCACCTCCTTTTGATAAATAATAAATTTACAGAAAGATGAGGTACAAATTATGTTTTTCAAGAATTTCAAAGTTTGGGAAACCGAGCTTGCCGGCAGAAAACTTACTCTTGAAACCGGCAAAATGGCAGGCCTCGCCAATGCGTCAATCATGGCGCGCTACGGCGACACAAACGTTCTTTGTAACGTAACGGCTTCTGCAAAGCCCCGCGAAGGTGTGGATTTCTTCCCCCTCAGCGTTGACTACGAAGAAAAGATGTATTCGGTAGGCAGAATTCCCGGCTCTTTCCAGAGAAGAGAATCACGCCCCTCCGAAAAGGCTATTCTTACTTCACGCTGCATTGACCGCCCGATTCGTCCTTTGTTCCCGAAGGATATGCGCAATGACTGCAGCGTTGTTGCAACAGTTATGTCAGTTGACCCTGACTGCTCACCCGAAATTACAGCAATGATCGGTGTTTCCGCCGCCATCGCTATTTCCGATATTCCGTGGGATGGCCCCATCAGCGGCGTAAACGTTGGTCTTGTTGACGGCGAAATCGTTATCAACCCCACTCTTGAGCAGAGAGCAAAGAGCGACCTTAACCTGACAGTAGCTTCTACTGCAGACCTGGTTGCAATGATCGAGGCAGGCGGTAACGAGATTGACGACGAAACAATGTTCAACGCTATTATGGCAGGCCACGAAGAGAACAAGAAGATTGTTCAGTTCATCAACGGCATTGTTGAAGAAGTAGGCAAGCCCAAGTTTGCGTTTGAATCTTCAAATCCCGATCCTGAGATCATGGCTGAGATTGAAGACTTCTGCATCGAGGACGTTAAGAAAGCCCTTGACACAGACGACAAGAACGTTCGCGACGAACGTCTTCTGCCTATCTACGAAGCAGTTCACGAGAAATTTGACGAGCGCTTTGAGGGCAACGAAGCAAAACTTGACGAGATCATGTATCTTGTTCAGAAACACGTTGTTCGCTCATGGCTCAAGGACGAGCACAAGCGTGTAGACGGAAGAGGAATTGACGAGATCCGTCCTCTTAACGCTGAGGTAGACCTGCTGGCAAGAGCCCACGGTTCAGGCCTGTTCACAAGAGGTCAGACCCAGGTGCTTTCAGTTACAACTCTCGGCCCGATCAGCGACGCTCAGCAGCTTGACGGTCTTGACGAGCAGACTGAAAAGAGATATATCCACCACTACAATTTCCCGAGTTATTCCGTTGGCGAAACAAAGCCCTCAAGAGGTCCGGGACGTCGTGAGATCGGTCACGGTGCGCTGGCTGAAAAAGCCCTTCTGCCCGTTATCCCCTCAGTTGACGAATTCCCCTACGCTATCAGAGTTGTTTCCGAAGTTCTTTCTTCAAACGGTTCAACATCTCAGGGCTCAATCTGCGGCTCAACTCTTTCACTTATGGCTGCCGGCGTTCCGATTAAAGCTCCCGTTGCAGGCATCAGCTGCGGTCTTATCACCGGCGACGAAGGCGTTTACGGCGACTTCATGACAATGGTTGATATTCAGGGTCTTGAGGACTTCTACGGCGACATGGACTTCAAGGTTGCCGGCACAAAGAAGGGTATCACCGCAATTCAGATGGACCTTAAAGTTCACGGTCTTACTCCCGCAATCATCAAAGAAGCTTTTGAGAAAACTCACAAAGCAAGAAATTATATCCTTGACGAAACCATGCTTCCCGTTATCAGCGAGCCCCGCAAGGAGCTGTCACCTTACGCTCCCAAGATGCTCACTCTTCAGATTGACCCCGACAAGATCGGCGACGTTATCGGCAAGGGCGGCAAGGTTATCCAGGAGATCCAGAACACTTACGACGTTAAGATCAACATCGAAGAAGACGGCAGAGTATTCGTCAGCGGTATTGATATTGACAAGTGCAAGGGTGCTGTTGAAGTTGTTAAACTTATTGCAACCGATCCAGAAGTAGGCGCGTTCTACAAGGGCGTTGTAACCCGTCTTATGAGCTTCGGCGCTTTCGTTGAAATCGCTCCCGGCAAGGAAGGCCTTGTTCACATCAGCCGTCTTGACGTTAAGAGAACCGAAAAGGTTGAAGACGTTGTAAACGTCGGCGATTCAGTAATCGTTAAGTGCATTGAGATCGACGATCAGGGACGCATCAATCTTTCACGCCGCGACGCTCTCATCGAGCTTGAAGGCATGAAACCTGAAAACGACATTGACGAAGCTCCCCGCAAGCCTCGCCGCGACCACGACAGACATTCAGGCCACGACCATCGTCCCAGAAGATAATTAAACAAAAACAAGGCAGGGTTTATTCCCTGCCTTAATTTTTTTATACATATAAAAATAACCTGCCTTGCAAACGCAAGACAGGTTTTTCTTTTTTTGTATTATTCGGCTGTTTCGCCCTTCGCCGCACGGCGGGCAGACAGTTCGCTGGCAATCTTTGCTTTCTTCTCGCCCACGATGTCATACTTGAACATGGGGATTGTTGAAAGGAGCGCCAGAATTCCGGGAACAGCGGTGTATGCAAAGAAGATAACGTCCTTTGTGTGAACGTCAAATCCGCTGAGAGTGCCTGCGGTAATCTGGCTTACAGCGTCTGAATAGCCTGAGAGCTGAACGAACACCAGACCGAGAGCCGTTCCGAGAGCAAGGCAAACTTTAATTGTAAGGGTAAGGATTGAATAAGCCGCACCCTCCATACGCTTGCCTGTTTCGTATTCATAATAATCTACGCAGTCGGCGGTCATAATCATAGGCATAAGTGTTACCGCGCCGAACTGAAGTCCAATAAGGAACAAAGACGCATAGAAAAAAATGGTAAGCACCATATTTTCGGGATTTCTGAACCAGAAATAACCTATAATGAAAGACAGGATTGAAACGGCGAAGCCGTAAAACGACATAAGAAGATAAACTTTTTTCTCGCCCATTTTCTTAATAAGGAACGGACAAATAGCCATGCTTATCATTGAGCCTACAGCTGTTACGATTCCGAGAACGGCAACGAGGTTCTGGGAGCCCAGCAAAACGTTTGCCGCCTGAACCTGGATACCCATTGCCATCTGGCGGCCGAAGCCCAGGAAGTAGGAAACGATAACAAGCATAAGGGGCTTGTTCTGCTTAAGTGCGCGAACCATATCGCCGAAGGTTGTCTTTTCGCCTGAAACATAGGGCACGCGCTCTTTGTTGAGCATAGGAATAAGAGCGAAAAGCAGACAGCCCAGCACCGCAGTAAGAACTGCGGTAAAGAGATATTCCGAAGAAATCATCGGAGTGTCTGTCTCGCCGCTTTTAACGAAAACTCTTGAGCCGCCGGGAATGATAAGGCAGGCAATAGGAACGATAACAACGCAGGCGGAAAAGCCTATCTGCTTAAATGTGTTTGAAATAGAAACAACGTTCGTTCTCTCCGTAGGATTAGGAGTAAGAACGGAAGCAATGCCCTGGGACGGAACGTCGCCCAAAGTCATCGCAAGAGACCAGATAAGATATGTAATAAATATCCACGCATAAAGTCCGAAACCCTTAAACGGAACTTTAAGGAAAACAACGGCGGTCATAATGAGCAAGGGAGCTATTGAATAGAGTATCATTGACTTGAACTTGCCGCGCTTGCTCTTTGAACGGTCAATAAGATTTCCCACCACCGGGTCAAATACAGCTGAAACAATCTTTGCAACCAAGATAAGAATTCCCACTACCGCGATATCCGCGCCGAGAATAGAAGCGTCAAACTCGGCCTGATATGAGTTGAGAAGTCCGACGATTGCCTGAAATCCGAAGAGGCCCAGCGAATAAGCCGCAATCTCTTTGAAGTTCATGTGTTTCTGTTTTGTAACGTCTGCTAATGTATTTGCCATACACACCCCTCCAAAATTACAATAAAGGACGAAGCCGCTCCTCTCTCCCTAAGAACAGCCACGTCCTTTTACAGCTAATTATTATTCGTTTTTAAATACTTCAGCGAACAGGTCAATATCAGCGGCTTTCATAATAGCGCTGAACAGTCTTGAACCGTTAACAGGCAGAAGCTTGCCGAATACTGACATTGCGTGAGCGTCCATTCCGTGGATCTGAAGAGCCTGCTTGTGCTCGATACCGAACATGATCATCTTTACCATAGTATCGCAGTTGGTGGAGATCATGTTGATAACTTTCTCGCCCTTGCCTGAGCCTTCGTCCTGGCTGCGGAAAATATCAGTCTTTGTAAAGCCGGGGCAAACAAGGCCAACATAGCATTTTCCTCTGAACTCTTCGCGAAGAGCCTCGGTAAAGCCCTTAAGCGCTGCTTTTGAAGCGCTGTACATTGATGTTCCTGCAAGGCTCATAAGAGCGGCGGAACTGTCAATATTTACGATGCCGGGAGTACTGCTCTTAAGCAGCATCGGCAGGAATGTTTTAACAGAGTAAACACAGCTGTAGAAGTTGATGTTCATTGCTCTTTCAATCTCTTCATAGCTGTAGCGGTCAAAACGCTTAAACTTGGGCAGAATGCCGGCATTGTTGATAAGCACATCAACCTGAACGCCCTCTTCAACCAGTTCGTTATAAAAGTTTTCCCAGTTCTCGCGAACAGAAACGTCGAACAGTTTATATGAGAACTGCTCAGCATAAGTGGGACCTAATTCTTCAATAAATTTAAGCATTTTGGATTCGGAACGCGCAACACCGATAACCTTGCAGCCGTGCTTTTTAATAAGTGTGGCGGCAATGCCTGCGCCCATTCCTCCGGAAGCACCGGTTACAACTACAGTTTTGCTGTCAAGCCAACAATACATATTAATTTCCTCCAATCAAAAATTCACGGAATTATTATACATTATTATTTCAGGATTTACAACATTTTTTCTGCATTATAATCAATAGTTCCGTTTTTTTCCACAGTTACGGTGACAGTACCGTTGACGTCTGTCCTGTAAACGGAGGCTCCCGCGTCCTCAAAACGCGAAATCGTGTTTTCATCCGGGTGGCCGTAGGAATTTTTCGCACCAACGGAAACAACAACGCAGTCCGGCATTGCTTCTCTCAGAAAAATGTAGCCTGATGAAGTGGAACTGCCGTGATGTCCTGCTTTGAGCACATTGCACTTAACATCATACCCCGCCTGAATAACAGACCGCTCCTCCTCAGACTCAGCGTCTCCCATAAAAAGAAACACCTTATCAGCGTATTCCATACGGATAATTACGCTGGCATTGTTAAGGTCGGAAGGCGATGAAGTAATCGGCCCTATCACGGTGCACACCGCTTCGCCGACGCTGAACTCCATTCCGGGCTCAGCGGTAAAGGTATTAACGTTTTTCGCCTGAAGTTCGCTAATAAAATTATTGTAGCAATTCGTGTCTGCCGTTTGCGGCGAAATAACGGCGTTTTCCACTTCGACGCTCTCAACAACACGGGCAAGCCCGCCGCAGTGGTCCTCGTGGGGATGGGTATTAACAACGTAGTCCAGCTTCACCGTGCTTGAAGTTACCCAGTCGGCAACAAAATCTCCGTCTGCAACATTTCCGCCGTCAATGAGCATTGACGACGTGCCGCAGGTAACGAGAATGCTGTCCGCCTGACCTACGTCTAAAAAACGGACCGTTAAATCGTCAGAAGTAATATTTTCTCTTTTCTCAGTGGTTTCTTCCCCGAAAAAATAACCAGAATTAACGGAAGAACAGCCGTTAAGCAGTAAAACCGATAAACAAACCACCGCAATTATTTTTAGTATTTTTGCACAATCTTTCATACAGCGATTATAGCACTTCCACCAAAAAAAAGGAAGTGGCTTGCATAATAAATTTCAGTGTGTTACCATATCTGTGTTTGCGGGCACCATTGAGCGCAACAATTTAAGGGGAGAATCTCATATGGACAGACGTGTAAAACGAACTAAGACAGCGGTTTTCAACGCAGTCATCGACCTGATGATCGAAAAGGAAACAAGCAAAATAACCGTGCTGGAACTTTGCAAAAAAGCAGACATAAATAAGAGCACGTTTTATCTGCATTACAAGAGCATCGGTGACTGTATCCAGAACTGCTTCGACGTGATCACAAACGGAATAATTGAGGTATCCAAAAACATCAATTATTACCAGATTCAGAAAGACCCTTCGGACATTATCAACAGAATGCTCAACGAAGTGGAAAAAAACGTAGATTATCTTTACAAATTTAAAATCAGCAACATCTGCGCACCGTCTATCAGAGTGCTTAAGCAGAAAATGATTGACGCAATCTGCAAGCAGAACAATTTCACTCTTGAAAACAATTATCGCGAAGTAATGAATATCACATACGCAACGGCGGGATGTATAGACGTTATTCTTGAGCCTCTGCCGGCGTTTGACAAGGAAAGTCTTTCCCAGGTGCTGATTGCTCAGCTTAAAAAGATGCACTGATAAAATTTAATAAGGATTAAATAAAAAAGCGACTGAAAATTGAACTGCCCCAAATTGTGCAGACAGTACAAAAAAGCACCTAAATGGTAGAATA
>URGA01000009.1 GCA_900547275.1 uncultured Oscillospiraceae bacterium
AAAAACTCACGCAATACGGCCAGTTTCAACATCACCCCCTATCTGCAAAAAGGAAAGAACACCGTTGCTGCCGAAGTATACCGCAGTTCAGACGGCTCGTTCCTCGAAGCACAGGATATGTTCCGCTGCAGCGGTATTTTCCGTGACGTACTTCTGAGAAAATCTTCAGATAACGCGCTTTGCGATTATATCGTAAAGACTGAGTACAGCAACGGTGAATATTTTTTTGACCTTAAACTTAAAATGCGAACCGGCGGAGCCGATGTAAAAGCTGAACTTGTTAAAGACGGAGAGGTTGCCGCGTCGTGTAAATGTGACAATGCGTCAGAAGAATGTACTTTATCTTTCGGAAAACTGAAGGTGAAGGAATGGAGCGCTGAAGTTCCGGAACTTTATCAGCTTTATATTACACTGAGCGGAAAAGACGGAGTGATTGAAACTGTCCGCCGCCCGGTAGGATTTAAGCATATTAACATTGACGGCAACGTGTTTTACTTCAACGGTCAGCCCATTAAACTTCTTGGTGTTAACCACCATGATACAAACCCGAAAACAGGTTTTGTAATGACGGCTGAAGATATGGAAAAGGACGTTCGCATTTTCAAGGAATATAACGCAAACTGCGTTCGTACTTCCCATTATCCTCCTGATCCAATGTTTCTTGACCTTTGCGATTTTTACGGGGTTTACGTTGTTGATGAGGCGGATATAGAGACCCATGGATGCCAGTCTGAACTCAAGCGCCCCGGTGCACTGAGCCATAATCCAGAGTGGCGCGGCCATTACTTGGACAGAGTTTCCAGAATGTATGAGAGAGACAAAAACCATCCTTCAATAACTCTTTGGTCACTGGGCAACGAATCCCACGGCTATTCTAATCAGGACTACTGCTATAACGAACTTAAAAAGGTTACGGATATTCCTGTTCATTATGAGGCAGTCTGCCGCACCCGCCGCTGGGCTTACGATGTTGTTTCCCAGATGTACACTTGGCACGGTGCTGTAAAGCGCATTGCAGACGGCCATTCTATGCCTGCTAAGTATTACAGAGCCCCGTATTTCTTGTGCGAATATGCCCATGCTATGGGTATGGGCGCAGGAGACTTGGAGCCTTATGTGCTTGATTTTTACAGGGGAAAGAATATGCTGGGCGGCTGTATTTGGGAGTTTGCAGACCACGCGGTTTATCATGAAGACGGCGAGGAAAAATACACTTACGGCGGTGATCATGCCGAATTAAAGCATGACAGTAATTTCTGCGTTGACGGACTGTTTTATCCTGACAGAACGCCTCATGCCGGCGCTTACCAGATGAAGAATGTTTACCGCCCGATAAGAGCAAAGCAGCTGGATACAAACAGATTTTCATTCTTTAACCACAGATACTTTGATGACAGTCCGGTTTCTGTAACCTGGGAACTGAGAAGCGACGGAACGGTATTTGAAAAAGGCTCTTTTGAGTGCACTGCCAAGCCCCAGGAGGCGCAGGAGATTACCCTTGATTACAATATCACCGACCGCCGTTACTGTCACAATGTAATTCTTTTCCGCTATGAAGAAAACGGACGTGAAATTGCTTTTGAGCAGTTTGAACTTTCTGCACCGGAAGTTCAGTTTGTTTGTCCTAAAATCAGCGCTCCCGAATGGCAGATAAGCGAAAACAGACTTTTTGTTTATTTCAACGGCGGCTATCTGATTTACGATGCCGACGAGGGAAGAATTGTGAAGTATGTTTACGGCGGCAAAAATCTGTTTAACCAGGCGCCAATGGGTGACAAAGGTATCAACGTTACACTGTTCAGAGCGCCTTTGGACAACGATATGTACCTGAAGAAGAACTGGCTTAAAAACGGTCTTGACAGGGAAGCGTTTGTTACGAAGAAAGCCGGCAATGTTAATAATTCATTTGACATTAAAGGAAATGCGCTTGTTATCACAAACACATATGTTTTGAAAACACCATGCGCCGGAAAGCTTGGAACGTTCACGCTGTCATATTCTGTTTATAAGACAGGAAAGATACTTGTCAACGTTCAGAGCAACTCCGCTGTAAATAAAATCAAATTAATTCCGCGTTTTGGCGTTACAATTGAAATGCCGGACAGATTTGAACACGTTCAGTATTACGGTATGGGACCGATGCAGAGCCTGTCTGATTTTTCAAAGCACTGCTATACTGATATTTTTGAAACTGCTGTTTCGGCGATGCATGAAGACTACATAAAGCCACAGGAAAGTTCATGCAGAACAGATACGCGCTGGGCGCAGATAACAGATGAGGACGGAATAGGACTGAGATTTGAAGCAGTTAAAAATCCCTTTGTATTCTCAGCAGATCCGTATACTTCTCAGATGTGCGCTAAGGCTACCCACCGTGACTTTTTGCCGGCAAAAGGCACTACTTGCGTTCATATTGACGCTGAACTTATGGGAGCCGGCTCAAACTCTTGCGGCCCGAAGCCAAGAAAAGAGCACCGTATTTCGGGCATGAGCTCTAAGTCATTTTCATTTTCACTTGAACCAATAGGAAACGGCAATGATTAAGATAGGAACAGATATAGTCTATATTCCGAGAATGGAAAAAAGTATTGACAGCCAGTCGTTTTGCCAGCGCGTTTTTACTAAGGCTGAAAACGATTACTGCAAAACGCCCCAGCAGTACGCAGGCATTTTCGCCGCCAAGGAAGCCTATTTTAAGGCGAAGGGAACCGGTCTGCGCTTTCCACTTACCGATTTGCAGGTGCTTCATGATGAAGCAGGTAAGCCGTATTTTGACGGCATTGAAAAATGCGATTTGTCAATAAGTCATGACGGCGACTACGCTGTGGCGTCAGTAGTTGTTTGGGAGTGATAATATGAGAGTACTCACCAGAGAAGAAATAAGAGCAGTTGAAGCCAGAGCTTTTGACGGATTGTTTACGGAAGCACAGCTTATGCTTAGGGCGGGTGAAGCCTGCGCCGAAAAAATGCTTAAAGTCTACGGTGCTGAAATGGAGAAAAGCAGGGTAGGCGTTGTATGCGGCAACGGTAAAAACGCCGGAGACGGATTTGTCATCGCACGTTTTCTCCGTGAACACGGGGCTGACGCGTTTATCATTCTTGCTGATGAAGCCCCTGTTTTGCCTGAACCGAAGCAGTATTTTGACGACGCGGTTAAAGCGGGAGTAGAGGTATTTGACTTTAATTCTGCTGATTTAAACGTTGAGTTTCTCGTTGACTGCATTTTCGGCATAGGATTTCACGGCGAACCGAGAGCGCCTTTTGACAAAGTGTTTGACGCTGTCAACGCTTCCGGCGCAAAGGTGATAGCAGTTGATACCCCCAGCGGAACTGACGCAACCACAGGGGAAGCGGTTAAAGCCGTAAAAGCGGATCTTACTATCGCTATTTCAACTCTTAAATTTGCCCATGTTCTTCCGCCAGCTAATGATTACTGCGGAAAAACTCTCACCGTTCATATAGGTATTCCCGAGGAATGCTATACTGAGCCGTATGTTCACACAATTACTAAAAAAGACGTTCGTGCTTCTTTCCCTAAAGTAAATGTAAATGCAAATAAAGGCACCTTCGGTCATTTGCTTTCCGTCTGCGGCTCATATAAAATGCCGGGAGCCGCGGTATTCTGCGCAAAGGGAGCGGTAAGGTGCGGAGCGGGACTTGTTAAATGCGTTTTCCCGAAATCGGCTTACCAATTTATTGCGCCGTCACTTCTTCAGCCTATTTTTGAACCCGTTACGGAAAACGAGGAAAAAACTATTTCAATGGGTGCGCTCACAGGCATAATTGAGCAGCTAAAGTGGGCAAGCGCCGTTGTCATCGGATGCGGGCTTGGAGTAAACGACGATACGGCTGTTATCGTCAATCAGGTGCTAAAAGAATGTAAAGTTCCGATTTTAATTGATGCTGATGGTATAAATTGCCTTTCTGAGAACATAAATATTTTACAGGACATCAATATTCCTGTTGTGCTCACTCCTCATCCGGGAGAGATGGCTCGTCTCAGCGGCAAAACCATAGCTGAAATTCAGTCTGACCGTATAGGTGTTGCAAAAGAATTTGCCAGCCGTTTCGGTGTTGTTCTTGTGCTTAAAGGCGCAAATACCGTTGTAACTGACGGAGACAGCGTTTTCGTCAACGCAAACGGAAATACCGGTATGGCAATGGGCGGCTGCGGCGATCTGCTTTCAGGTATGATAGGAGCTTTCCTTGCAAGAGGAATGAACGCTCTTGACGCCGCAAAAGCAGGCGTTTATATCCACGGCCTGTGCGGCGATATTACCGCCCGTGAACTTTCAAAAACAGGTATGACCGTGGAAGATATGGCGCAGCTTCTGGGAGCATTGATGTCTGAGTTTGAGTAACGGACTGATGGCTCTTGAAAAAGAAATCTTTTATCTTCTTTGCATTTTTGATTGTATTATCTCTGGCAGGATGCCAGACAAAAAATTATACCCCCGATGTGACTTCGGACTTCCAGCAGGAAGCCGTGGTAACAACGGGGGATTTTTCATATAAGTGCACAATCAGTCGAAAAAGCGGGGCGCTGTCTGTAAAAGTCAATTCAACGTCGGCAAAGGGTCTGACAATGACCTGCAGCGGCAATATGGTTCGTTATGACTATATGGGAATGACTTATGAGGGCGAGAGCGCCGACCTTGAGCCGACTAATCCCTCAATCGCCGTTTACGAAGTTTTCGATTACCTCCAGACTTCAGAAGCGGTAAACGCGAAAAAGACGGACTCGGGATTTAAATATGAAGGCTCGGTGCCTGCCGGAAAATTCATCCTTTACCAAAGTGACGACGGCAGTTACGATTCGCTTCATTTCCTAAATACAGATATACTGATTGAATTTGAAAAGCCGTAATAAAAGCCGGGAAAGAAATTGCTTTCTTTCTCGGCTTTGCTTTACGCTCTGGTAACTCTAAATCCTGTTACGCTGTAAGCGGTTTCGGCAATGGGATACTGCTTGTAAAAGTAGTATTCGGAATAAGAACTTGCCAGAATTTCTATTGCGTCCTCCTCGATAAACTCGGCTATATGAGGAACAAATCTAAGACTTTCAATATCCTCAACCGTCGCTTTTTCGTGGTACTCAGTCATTAGATTGATAAATCTTTCTTTTGTAAAAGATTTTGAAATGATTTTGTCGTCTCTTATAGGTTCAATGAGAAGCGAAATGGTGAAAAGCGTTTTTCCCACAAGTAGATTTGTACAGCTTTCCAGCACCAGTACTTCCTTTTCGCTTTGGCGGAATTTTTCAAGAAAATCGCTTTTAAGCGTTCTGTAGTCGGCTATGAGCACGCAGTAGGTTCTTTTTTTCATAATTTATCCTTTCGTGAAAACGCGGTTCTGCGTATTTTGTCTATTATGCGCAAAAAGATACGCCACAAAATAATCTTTTTGTCTATTTTACTATATATTGTTTGCAATTTCAACCTGATGTGTTAAAATAATCTCGAAAGAGGTGAATACAAATGCAAAAAGCATGGTACAAAGAAATGGCGGTTTATCAGATATGGCCGCGTTCATTCTGCGATGGCAACGGCGATGGAATAGGTGACCTTGAGGGCGTTCTCTCAAAACTCGATTATCTTAAGGAACTGGGTATAGACTGTATCTGGTTTTCTCCGCTTTATTGCTCGCCAAATGCGGATTTCGGCTACGATATTTCCGACTACCGCAATATTTCTCCCGACTACGGAGACCTTGACCTGTTTCGCAAGGTGCTTGACGAAGCCCATAAACGCGGAATAAGAGTAATTATGGATCTAGTTGTCAACCACACCTCAGATGAGCACGAATGGTTTATTAAGAGCAAGGACAAAAACAGTCCTTACCATGATTATTACTTTTGGCGCAAGGGCAAAGGAAAGCGACCGCCCAATAACTGGCTTTCTCTCTTCGAAGGCGGCGCTTGGGAATATGTAAGCGAAGTGGGCGAATATTATCTTCATGTTTTTGCAAAGAAACAGCCCGACCTTAATATGTTTAACCCTAAAGTCCGCGAAGAGGTAAAAGACATAATGCGCTTCTGGCTGGATATGGGTGTAGACGGTTTCCGTGAAGACGTAATTACGTTCATCTCTAAGCGGGACGGACTGCCAAACGGCTTGCCGCTTCCTGCCGCGAGAGGCTGCGAACACTACATGAACGGTCCTCATATCCACGAGTATCTGACAGAGTTCAGAAAAGACGTTCTGGATAAGTATGACTGTTTCGTTGTTGGCGAAGCTCCTATGATGGACGTTAGAACCGCGCTGAAATATATTAAAGAGGGACCAAATCAGGAACTCGACATGATGTTCCATTTCCAGCATATGAGCGCCGACTGCTTTTTGCTGGAGGCGCTTCAAACGCCGTTTAATCTCAGAAAAATGAAGCGCGCTTTTACAACTTGGCAGAAAAAGCTTTACGGCAAGGCGTGGAATGCTCTTTACATAGAAAACCATGACCACCCCAGAATTATTTCCCGCTACGGCAGTGAAAAATACCGCACTGAAAGCGGCAAAATGCTGGCGAATATGTATATCCTTCAAAGCGGAACTCCGTTTATCTATCAGGGCCAGGAAATCGGAATGACAAATCTCTATCTTGAGAAACTCAGCGATTATCTTGACGTGTTTGCTTTTAATAATTACAGAATTTTGAGAAAGATAGGAGTGCCGGAAAAACTTGCGATGGACCGTATTCGCAAGTCAACCAGAGATAATGCAAGAACTCCCGTTCAGTGGGACGACAGTCCCAACGCAGGCTTTACAACAGGTACTCCTTGGTTCGTTGTAAATCCGAATTATAAGAAGATAAACGCCAAGGCGGAAATGGCAGATCCAAATTCAATTTTTAATCACTACAAAGCTTTGCTGAAGTTCAGAAAAGAAAATCCCATTGTAATCTACGGTGATTACAAAGAACATTTGAAATACAGCAGTAAGCTTTACGTTTACGAAAGAAATTATCAGGGTAAGCGCCTGCTTGTTATAAATTCATTTACCGACAAGGAAGTGGGCTTTAACGCGCCTGAAGGATTTGAGCTCAGCCGCGGAAAAGCCGTCCTTTGCAATTACGCTGACAATCCGATTAACGGCAACGGATTTATAACAAGACCTTATGAAACGAGAGTTTATCTTTTTGAGTGAAAAGAGGAATAATATGAAAAAGAAAGCTGTCGGTGCGCTTTCCGGGCGCACTTGGCTGTCAATACTGCTTTTCGGGCTTATCGGTCAGATTGCCTGGATGGTTGAAAATATGTATTTCAGCCGTTTTATGCAAAATGAAATTACCCGAGCCCCTTATGCCACAACGCTGATGGTTGCGTTTTCTGCGATATTCGCAACTCTTTCAACGCTGGTGGGCGGCGCTATCTGCGACCGCACGGGCAGGCGCAAGGTTTATATTACCTGGGGATACGTTATCTGGGGATTTACGATAATGGCGTTTGCCCTCGTTCCTATGCAGCCGTCAGAGGATAAAGTGCTGAAGATGGTTATCCTTGTTGTTGCGATGGACTGCATTATGTCCGTTATCGGTTCCATAAGTAACGACGCTTCCTTTAATACATGGATTACAGACGTTACGAATACGGCAAACAGAAGCAAGGTGGATACTATTCTTGCAGTTCTTCCACTGTTTGCCATTGCTGTTCTTTTTGTGGGTTTTGACAGCCTTACAAACGCCCAGGCAACAACGTCTGACTGGAAGAAATTCTTCGTTATTTTAGGCGTTATTACTTCCGTGGGCGGACTTATCGGCGTTTTCCTGATGAAAGACAAACCTAATCTGCCGAAAAAGCGGGACGCTTCGTTTTGGTACGATTTTACTTACAGCCTTAACCCGAAACGCATTAAGGAAAACAAACTTCTTTATGTCTGCCTTGCTGGCAATATGGTTTCGGCCATAGCTTATCAGATTTACGTTAACTATCTTTTCAATATTGTTGAAGGAACGCTTAAAATTACCGATTATATAATTCCTATTGCAGTTATTCTTGTAGTGGCTTCGGTAGGCTCTGTAATTATCGGCGTGATTATGGATAAAAAAGGTAAAAAGCATTTTTATTATCCCACTATCATCGCCGGAATAATCGGCTGTGTGCTTCTCTGGACGTCAAAATTCTTCGTGGGCAAAAATTATACTGCTCTTATTGCTATTTTGATTATCGGCGGTATTCTCGTTATCGGTGTCAGCCTCGTTATGGCGGGACTGTTTACAGCGTCTTACCGTGACTGTATACCGAAAGGGCGTGAAGGCCTTTTCCAGGGCTGCAGAATGGTTATGTATGTTCTTGTGCCTATGATAATCGGACCGCTGGTTGCCCAGGCGATTATCAGCGCCTGCAACAGAGGGGTAGACGCTTCTCAGATAGTGTATCCAATGGAGCTTTTCCTGGGAGCCGCGGTGGTAATGCTGTTTTGCTTTATTCCCGCTTCGGTTGTTCGCAAAAAGCAGGACGAACTGCACAATAAACTTCTTAAAGAAATTGAAGAATAACTGAATAATTAGTTTCGGCGGCTTCGGTTCTTACCGTTGCCGCCTTCGCATTATTATAGACTGAGGAAATATCAGCGTTCATTAAAGATTTTTTGTTGATTATTTGAAGTCAATCGTATATAATGGATTAGATTGATTTGATAAGAGGGTAATATTTTGGTTTATAACAATATTTTGGAAGCTATCGGTCATACTCCGATGATAAAACTCAGCCGCATGGCAGAGCCCGACGCGGCAGATATTCTTGTTAAATTTGAGGGGCTTAATGTGGGCGGTTCAATTAAAACAAGAACAGCTTACAATATGCTTTGCGACGCTGAAGCAAAAGGACTTATTCATAAGGATACGATAATTGTTGAGCCTACTTCCGGCAATCAGGTCATTGGCCTTGCGCTTGTGGGAGCGGTAAGAGGATATAAGGTTATTATTATCATGCCTGATTCCGTAAGCGAGGAGCGCCGTAAGCTGGTTCGTCATTACGGCGCCGAGGTTATTCTTATTCATGACGCCGGCAACATCGGCGACTGCATTGAAGAGTGCCTACAGACTGCGCTTAGAATGAAAGCGGAAAACCCGAATGTGTACGTTCCTCAGCAGTTTGAAAATCCTGCAAACCCCATGGTGCACAGACACCATACAGGACTTGAAATACTTGAACAGGCGGCAAGACCTATTGACGGCTTTTGCTCAGGTATCGGAACAGGCGGAACGATAACAGGTATAGGCGAGGTGCTTAAGGCGCAAAATCCAAACATCACTATCTGGGCGGTTGAGCCTGAAAACGCGGCAATCCTTGCGGGAGGAACAGTGGGCACTCATAACCAGATGGGTATCGGCGACGGCGTTATTCCGGAGATACTCAACCAGCAGATTTACGAAGATATCTGTATAATTACTGATGAAGAAGCCATTGAAACTTCAAAGGACCTTGCAAGGCTTGAGGGGCTGATGTGCGGTATTTCCAGCGGAACTAATGTTGCCGCAGCAAAGAAACTTGCGCGCAAACTCGGCAAAGGCAAAACAGTAGTTACAGTTTTACCTGATACTGCTGAGCGTTACTTCTCAACTCCGCTTTTTGAAAATGAATAAAAATTTAGAGCATCCGTAATCGCGGATGCTCTTTTTTGTGCTCTTATTCGCCGTAATATTTTTCTTTGCAGTCGTTTAATTCCTGCTCGGTAACGTAGGCTGAAAGTGCGCCTACAGCGGTTACTGCCTTTCCGCCTGTTATGTTGCCGTATTCAATGCAGTCTTTAAGGCTCTTGTCGTAGTAAAGGCCGTACATAAATCCTGCGAGAAATGCGTCGCCGGCGCCGGTGGAGTCAACATTGTGGAAGTCGTCAACACTTTTTACAAAGAATGTTTCATCGCCGTCAATGCCGATACAGCCGTCCTTGTCAACCTTAACAACAACCTTGTCAAAGTATTTTTTTAGTTTTTCAGCCGCTTCTTCAGGAGTTGACGCGCTGGTAATCTTCATTGCTTCTTTGCGGTTAGGAGTGTAGTAATCCGCCAGTTCAAGGTATCTTCCGTATTTTTCAAATGAGAGTTCATCGTCCCATCCTGTATCGAGAACGAGTATCGTTCCTTCTTCTTTCAGCTTTTCATAAACCGGAAGAAATCCGCCGGGCTGCATCATCGTTATTTTTGAGCCTGTCGCCATATTATAAAATGTATCAAGCGCTTGTTTCTGGGGCTCAATGCTTCCTTTGCCGTATGTAAAGAATGTGCGGTCGTGGGGAAGAATGATGGCGGAAGTTATGTTCAGCGGAATTTTGTCTCCCTCGTAAAGATTAGTGGGTGATACGCCGTTTTCCGTAAATTTTTCCTTTGCAAAGTTAGAGAAAATATCGCTTCCCAGTTCCGTTGCAATTTTTGTTGGAATTCCCAGCCTTCCCAGATTTATCAGCGTTGCAGGAAGTCCGCCGCCAAGCTGAAGCGAAAAGTCTTTGCAGTAAAGCTCTTCGCCTACGTCAGGAATGCGCTCCATTCCCTGATATAAAAGGTCAACGTTTGTGGCGCCTGCGCCTGCTATAAATTTTTTGTTCTCCATTATTTCCACTCTCCGATGTAATCTTTGTTTAGTTCAAGGTATTCCTCTGTAAGCTTTTTCGCCAGAGAATAACTGTTGACAAGCGGGTGAAGCGTAAGCGCTTCAACTGCCGATTGTATGCTCTTTTCACGTATTGCCTTTGATGCAAGCCGTTCGTATATTTTTACCCTTCGGATAATTTCCAAATTTTGACGGTCAACCTCGCCGAAACGGTGGGGGACAGCGCCGTCTTTAGAAATGTCGCAGGTTATCTCCACGATATCGCTGTCATAAAGTCCGTTAATTGCGCCGTTGTTGGGAACGCAAAGAATCATTTCGCCTTTTCCGCCGCTTTGGGCTATCTGTATATATTTCAACGCAACTCCCGCATAGCCGCCGTCATCCTTGCCGAAAATGTCAAACTTCCATGGCTGAGAGCGCTTAACGCCTGTCTCCGCCGCCATGTAGTTGTTTTCACGTTCGCCGTACCAGTGTTCAAAAACTGCCAGGGCTTTTTCAAAGTCGTTTTGAAAGTCGATACTTTCGAGTTGAGCCGTCATTTTCTTGTTGATTTCAGCAATCTGCTCGCCTCTTGTTTTCGGCGCGTTCAGAATATTTTTAACTGCCTCTTCGCGGTAATAAAAATAGTATAGATATTCGTTGAGAATTGAATGTCTGCTTTTCAGCAAATCTTTTTCAAAATAACGCATATCGGTTTTTTTGTACGCTTCATCGTTTTCAATAAGTTCTTCAAGAACCTCTTTCCCGTCAATTGTTATTGAAGTAAAGTATGACAGGTGGTTGAGACCGTATATTTCACCTTTCGCGCTTCCCTCAGGTGCGCCGTAAAGCTTTTCAAAACTGCGCAGCATTCCTGACGGAGCGTCGCAAATGCCGTATGTAAAATCATAGCCCATATCTCTGAGAGTTTGGCTTACCACTCCCGCAGGGTTGGTGAAGTTGAAAACAAGACATCCGGGTTTTGCGTATTCTTTTACCATTTCGCAGTATTGAGCCAAAGCGTTTACCGAGCGCATGGCAAAGGAAAGACCCGACGCGCCTGTTGTTTCCTGACCGAGAACGCCGTGGGACAGCGCTATTCTTTCATCTCTTACGCGCATATCGTCGCCGCCGACTCTTATTGTTGTAATAACGTAGTCGGCGTTTTTAATTGCCTCTTTAGCGTCAGAGGTTAAAGTGAATTTTAATTCGGGGCAGATCCTGTTTGCAGTTTCCTTAGCAAGTGAACCGTAAATGCTCAGCTTCTTTTCATCGTTGTCCATGAAAACAAGTTCGCTCATTCCCAGTTCTTTCGCCTTGCCTGCAATACTTCTCGCAAGGAAAAGAGAACGGACGCCGCCACCGCCGATAACAGTCAGTTTCATTGCGTTACCTCGTGTTGATTTGCTATATATAATACTAATTGGTATTTTATCATAATTCTTTTTAGGTGTAAACACAATAATTAGTGTAATCTGTCATTAAATTTTTACTTGACTTAACATATGTGGTGCTTTATAATTATTGTTTAGAAAGAACAGCAGAATTCAGGTAGGGAGTTAGTATGTCAATGCTTATAAAAAACGCTCGCTGTTTTAGCGGCGGCAATTTCATAAAAGCAGACGTCCTCATAAATGAGGGCACAATTCATTCCCTTGGCACCTCCATTTCCGCTGATGGAGTTCATCGTGTTTTTGACGCACAGGACAAGTATTTCCTAATACCGGGTTTCGTTGATGTTCATGTTCATCTTCGTGAGCCCGGTTTTTCTTATAAGGAGACTATTGCCGCGGGAACAGCGGCCGCCGCGTCAGCCGGTTATACGGCTGTTTGTCCTATGCCTAATCTTAATCCGCCCCCGGATTCACCCGAAAATCTTAAGGCTCAGACGGATATAATCGAGCGTGACGCTGTAATTGACGTCTTTCCGTTTGCTCCCATAACCGTTGGCAGAAAAGGAGCCGGAGAACTTGTTGATTTTGCCGCGCTTGCGGACAAGGTTATCGGCTTTTCGGATGACGGAAGCGGAGTTCAGGACGAGGGACTTATGCGCGAAGCGATGGCAAGGTGCAAGGAACTTAATAAGGTTATTTCCGCCCATTGCGAGGTGAACAGCCTGCTTAACGGCGGTTATATACACGACGGAGAATATTGCAGAATGCACGGCCATAAGGGTATTTCTTCCGCTTCTGAGTGGAAGATGATAGAGCGTGACTGCCGTCTTGCGGCGGACACGGGATGCCGTTACCACGTTTGCCATATTTCTACCGCGGAAAGCGTAGAGATAATCCGAGACGCTAAGAAGAGCGGCGTTAAGGTGACCTGCGAAACGGGTCCGCATTATCTTACATTGTGTGACAGCGCCCTTCAGGAGGACGGCAGATTTAAAATGAACCCTCCGCTTCGCTCAGCGAAAGACAGGGACGCTTTGCTGGAAGGCATCTGCGACAAGACGATTGACGCTATCGCCACTGACCATGCGCCCCACAGCGCCGCGGAAAAGTCAAAGGGTCTGGCAGGCTCTGCTATGGGCGTTGTCGGACTGGAGACAGCCTTCGGAGTGCTTAACACAAAACTTGTTAATAACGGCATAATTACTTTGCCGGAACTTATAAATCTTATGTCTGTCAATCCACGGAGAATTTTTGATATTCCCGGCGGCGATATTCAGGAGGGTATGCCTGCTGATCTGGCGCTGATTGACGCTGAAGAAGAATGGACGGTTGACCCGGAAAAATTCCTTTCAAAAGGACGCTCAACTCCATTTGAAGGATGGAAACTTAAGGGAAGAAACCTAATGACTGTATTGAGAGGAGAAGTTGTATATGAAGCCTTATGATAAGCAAATTGTGCTGGAAAACGGACAGCAGTTTTTCGGCTACGGTTTCGGCGCGGACAAGACCTCCGTTAACGAAATCGTATTCAACACCTCAATGGTAGGATATCAGGAAATTGTGTCCGACCCGAGTTATACCGACCAGATGGTAACAATGACCTATCCGCTTATCGGTAACTACGGTATGAACGATGAGGACTACGAAACAAAAATACCCACAATGGGCGGCCTGATTGTACGTGAATACAACGACCTGCCCTCAAACTTCCGCTATACAAAAACTCTTTCAGAAGTTCTTGATGAGTATGGTATTCCGGGTATCAGCGGAGTTGATACAAGAAAAATCACAAGAATAATCAGAAATGAAGGCAGCCAGAAAGTTGTTATCTGCGATGCAGACGTTCCTTATGAAGAAGCGCTTAAAATGGTTAAGGAGTATAAAATACCTACCGACATGGTAAGCCGTGTAAGCTGTAAAAAGCGCTGGTATTCAAGAACGCCCAACCATAAGTACGATGTGGTTGCCATTGACTGCGGTATTAAACTTAACATAATCCGCAAACTTAACGAAAAGGGATGCAACGTAACCGTTGTTCCTTACAATACCACTGCTGAAGAAATAATGAATATGCGCCCAGACGGGCTGTTCCTTTCAAACGGTCCCGGTAATCCGGAAGATGTTCAGCCGGTTATCGAAGTAGTCAAAGCGCTTAAAGACAAGCTTCCGATTTTCGGTATCTGCCTTGGCCACCAGATGATTTCTCTGGCTCTCGGTGCTAAGACATTTAAAATGAAGTTCGGCCACAGAGGCGGAAACCACCCAGTTATGAACCTTGAAACAGGCAAGATTGAAATCACGTCACAGAACCATTCATACGCAGTTGATGTTGATTCTCTTAAAGATACCGAGCTTGAACTTACCCACAAAAATCTGCTTGATAATACTGCCGAGGGCGTTGCTTCTCCGAAGAATAAACTGTTCTCAGTTCAGTATCACCCTGAAAGTGCGCCTGGTCCCCAGGACAGCGCGTATCTCTTTGATAAATTTATAGCTTTGATGGAACAGGAGGATAAAAACAATGCCTAAACGTACCGATATACATAAAGTTCTGGTTATCGGCTCCGGTCCCATCGTTATCGGCCAGGCAGCCGAATTTGACTACGCGGGAACCCAGGCGTGCCTAGCGCTGCGCGAAGAGGGTTACGAAGTAGTTCTTGCAAACTCAAACCCCGCAACTATCATGACTGACACAGACATTGCGGACAAAGTATATATGGAGCCGCTTACTCTGGAATACGTTGCAAAGATTATCCGCCACGAACGTCCCGACGCTATTCTTCCGTCGCTCGGCGGCCAGACGGGTCTTAACCTTGCCGTTCAGCTGGCAAAGAAAGGCGTGCTTCAGGAGTGCGACGTTGAGATACTCGGCACAAGTTTCAATTCTATCGAGCGCGCTGAGGACAGAGAGCTGTTTAAAGAGCTCTGCCAGAGCCTCGGCGAGCCGGTTCTTCCCTCAAAAATTGCTGAAACCCTTGAAGAGGGACTTGAAGCTGCGGCAGAGATCGGTTATCCCGTTGTTCTTCGTCCCGCGTTTACTCTCGGCGGAACCGGCGGCGGATTTGCCGACGATGAGGAAGAATGCCGTCTTATGATGAAAAACGCTCTTGCTCTTTCTCCTGTTCATCAGGTTCTTGTTGAAAAGAGTATCAAGGGTTACAAGGAAGTAGAGTACGAGGTAATGCGCGATGCAAACGACACCGCTATTACCATTTGTAACATGGAGAATATTGACCCTGTCGGCGTTCATACCGGTGACTCAATAGTTGTAGCTCCGTCCCAAACTCTTACAAACAAAGAGTATCATATGCTTCGTGACTCAGCGCTGAAAATCATCCGTGAACTTAAGATTGAGGGCGGCTGCAACGTTCAGTTTGCTCTTGACCCTCATTCGTTCAGATATTATCTTATTGAAGTTAATCCCCGTGTTTCCCGTTCATCTGCTCTTGCTTCAAAGGCAAGCGGTTATCCTATCGCCAGAGTAAGCGCAAAGATTGCGGTTGGTATGCATCTTGACGAGATTGCCATTGCAAACACTCCGGCTTCTTTTGAGCCTACTCTTGACTACGTTGTAACAAAGATTGCCCGCTTCCCGTTTGATAAATTTGCAGACGCAAATAATACCCTTAACACCCAGATGAAAGCAACGGGCGAGGTAATGAGCATCGGCAGAACAATGGAGGAAAGTTTGCTCAAAGCCGTTCGTTCTCTTGAGACGGGAGTTTGCCATATTTACAATAAGAAGTTTGACGATTATTCAGCTCAGGAACTTCTTGATTATATCCGCATCGGTACTGACGACCGTCTTTACGCAATTGCCCAGCTGATAAGACTCGGCACAGACCTTAACCTTATCTATAATGCCACAAAGATAGATATGTGGTTCCTTGAGAAGTTTAAGAACATTGTTGAGTTTGAAAAAACACTTAAGGCAAATAAAGGCGATCTTGAAACACTTCGCGACGCCAAGAAGATGGGCGTTTCCGACAAGTATATCGGAATGTGCTGGGATATGACGGAGGCTGACGTTTTCCGCATGAGAAAAGAAAACGCTTTGTTTCCGGTATATAAAATGATTGATACCTGCGCTTCTGAGTTTGACTCATATGTTCCTTACTTCTATTCAACATATGAAGAAGAAAACGAATCAATCGTATCTGACAAAAAGAAAATCGTTGTTCTCGGTTCCGGTCCTATCAGAATCGGCCAGGGCGTAGAGTTCGACTACTCAACAGTACACGCTATCTGGTCAATCCGTGAAGCCGGCTATGAGGCAATCATTATCAACAATAACCCTGAAACAGTTTCAACGGATTACACCACTTCAGACAAGCTCTATTTCGAGCCGCTTACCGTTGAGGATGTTATGAACGTTATTGAACTTGAAAATCCTCTCGGAATAGTTGTATCTCTCGGAGGTCAGACGGCAATCAACCTTGCAGAGCCTCTTGACGCTCTCGGTGTTCCGATTATCGGCACAGATGTTGAAGCCATTGACCGCGCAGAGAACAGAGACAGCTTTGAAAAGGTTATGGAACAGCTTGGTATTCCTCAGCCTAAGGGACTTGCTGTAACTAATATTGAAGAAGGCGTACGCGTTGCGGCGTCAATCGGTTATCCTGTGCTTGTTCGCCCCTCATTCGTACTGGGCGGCAGAGCGATGCAGATTGTTGCAAACGAGGAAAGCCTGCGCCATTATCTCCAGACTGCCGTAGAAATCAATACTGAACAGCCGGTACTTGTTGATAAGTACATAATGGGTAAGGAACTTGAAGTTGACGCTATCTGCGACGGCACCGACGTATATATTCCCGGAATTATGGAGCACGTTGAGCGAACAGGCGTTCACTCCGGCGACTCTATCAGCATTTATCCCACATTCTCAGTTAGCCAGAGTGTAAAGGATAAGATTATTGATTACACAGTTAAACTCGGCAAGGCAATCGGAATTATCGGACTTTACAATATTCAGTTTATTGCCGACGCGGACGATAACGTTTTCGTAATTGAAGTTAACCCTCGTTCGTCAAGAACGGTTCCGTTCCTTTCAAAATCAACTTCCGTTCCTATGGCGCATATTGCAACCCAGGTAATTCTGGGCCACTCTCTCAAAGAGCAGGGAATTACGGAAGTTTATCCGCCTGAGAAGAAACGCTGGTATGTTAAGGCGCCTGCGTTCTCGTTCAGCAAACTGAAGGGTATGGATACTTATCTTTCACCTGAGATGAAGTCAACAGGTGAAGCAATAGGCTACGACAAGAGCCTTACAAGAGCTCTTTATAAAGCGCTTCAGTCCAGCGGACTTCATGTTGCGAACTACGGCACGGTACTTGTTACTATTGCCGACCAGGACAAGCCTAACGCGCTTCCTCTCATTAAGAGATTTTACGACCTGGGCTTCAATATTGAGGCTACAGAGGGAACTGCAAAGTACCTTAAAGCCCACAATATACGCACTCGCGTTCGCGCTAAACTTACTGAGGACGACAGCGATGAAATCCTTAAGGCACTTCGCCAGGGTCATATAGCATATGTTATAAACACTATTGATATAAGCCACGGCGACAGCCATTCCGACGGCTCGGAGATCCGCCGCGCCGCGGTAGAAAACAACGTAACAATGTTTACATCTCTTGACACGGTTAAGGTTCTGCTTGACGTGCTTGAGGAAATTACCCTTGGTGTTTCCACCATTGATTCGGAGTAATGATATGAATAAACAGGCTGTTTTTAAAATCGCTGAAAATAAAGCGCTTACCGCCGACGTGTACAAAATGGTCCTTCTGGGCGACACGTCAGCGATAACCGCTCCAGGCCAGTTCGTAAATATACGTCTTGAGGGCAAATTTCTGCGCAGACCGATTTCGGTTTGCGATTACGATGAAAGCTCCCTTACTCTGATTTATAAAGTAGTCGGCGAAGGCACTGCCCAGATGGCAAAGATGAACTGCTCGGAAGAACTTGATTTGCTCACCGGTCTCGGAAACGGCTATCATTTGACAGACGCAAAGAAAGTTCTCGTTATCGGCGGGGGAGTGGGCGTTCCGCCTCTTTACCGCCTGACAAAGGAACTTATTGCCGCCGGTAAGCAGGTAAATGTTATTCTTGGCTTTAATACTAAGAGTGAGATTTTCTATGAGCAGGAATTCAGTGCCCTTGGCGCTGACGTTTCTGTTACCACGGTTGACGGGAGTTACGGTGTAAAGGGTTTTGTCACTGACGCTTTTCCTGAGGATTACGATTACTTTTATACCTGCGGCCCGCTGCCGATGTTCCGCGCCGTTTACGATAAGTCTAAAACAAGCGGTCAGTTCTCTTTTGAAGAGAGAATGGGTTGCGGCTTCGGCGCTTGCATGGGATGCTCCTGTAAAACAAAGTACGGCAGCAAGCGTATCTGCAAGGACGGCCCGGTGCTGGAGAAGGAGGAGATCGTATGGTAGATTTATCTGTTGAGCTTGCGGGCATGAAGATGGACAACCCCGTTGTTCCCGCTTCCGGCACATTCGGTTTCGGCAAGGAATTCAATGAATTTTACGATATAAACATTCTCGGCTCGTTTTCATTTAAGGGCACAACCAAGGACGCGCGTTTCGGCAATCCTACTCCAAGAATTGCCGAATGTACCGCAGGCATGATAAACGCTGTGGGTCTTCAAAATCCTGGCGTTGACCATGTTATCGCCCATGAACTGCCAGAACTGAAGAAATTCTTTCATAAAAAAGTTATAGCAAATGTCAGCGGCTTTTCTGTTGACGATTATGCTTATACATGTGAAAAACTGGATAAAGAGGAACAGGTGGGTATTCTTGAAGTTAACGTTTCCTGCCCGAATGTTCACGGCGGCGGAATGAGTTTCGGAACTTCTCCCGAATGCGCAGCTGAAGTAACAAAGGCTGTAAAAGCCGTTACACATAAGCCAGTGTTTATAAAACTGTCGCCCAACGTTACGGATATCGTTTCAATTGCAAAAGCCTGCGAGGAAGCGGGAGCAGACGGTATATGCCTTATCAATACTCTGCTTGGTATGCGCGTTGACATTAAGCGCAGAAAGCCGGTTATCGCCAATACAATGGGCGGCTTTTCCGGCAGTGCGGTTTTTCCTGTTGCGGTGCGCATGGTTTACCAGGTTTCAAAGGCGTGCAGTATTCCCGTTATGGGCTGCGGCGGAGTTACCACTGCCCGTGATGTGATTGAAATGATGATGGCGGGAGCTACCGCTGTGCAGGTGGGCGCGGCAAATCTTGTTGACCCCTTTGCCTGCAAAAAGATAATAGAAGACCTGCCGGGCGTTTGCGAAGACCTCGGCATTGAAAAAATAAGCGATATAATAGGAGTGGTTGAATAATGGGTAAGGACGTTATTGTAGCCTGCGATTTTGCTTCGGCACAGGCAACCTTCGATTTTCTGGACAAGTTTACCGACGAAAAGCCTTTCGTAAAAATCGGAATGGAACTTTTCTATGCGGAAGGTCCGTCAATCGTTCGTGAAATTAAAAAGAGAGGCCACAAGATCTTTTTGGACCTTAAACTTCACGATATTCCGAATACAGTTAAAAAGGCCATGACAGTGCTTTCAAAACTGGATGTTGACATGACAAACGTCCATGCCGCAGGCACAGTTGATATGATGAAAGCGGCGCTTGAAGGACTTACACGTCCTGACGGCACAAGACCGCTGCTTATTGCCGTAACACAGCTTACGTCAACAAGCGAGGAGCGTATGCAGAACGAACTGCTTATCAACGCTTCTATTAACGATACAATAGTTAAATACGCCAAAAACGCGGCAGAAGCGGGACTTGACGGTGTAGTTTGCTCTCCTCTGGAGGCAGGCATGGTCAAAGAAGCATGCTCAAGCAGTTTCATGACTGTTACCCCCGGGGTTCGCTTCGCAGACGGCGATGTCGGCGATCAGGTGCGCGTTACAACCCCTGAGAAGGCAAAAGAGATCGGTTCAGACTATATCGTAGTAGGAAGACCGATTACCGCTGCTGACGACCCCGTTGCCGCTTACAGAAGATGCTGCAAAGAATTTATTGGCTGAGAGGAGAAGAAAAATGACTATCACTAAAGAACAGATTGCAAAAGACTTGCTGTCAATCAAAGCTGTTTTCCTGAAACCCGACGACCCGTTCACATGGGCTTCAGGCATTAAGAGCCCGATTTATTGCGACAACCGTCTTACTCTTTCCGCCCCTGAGGTGCGCAAGGATGTTGAAGCGGGACTTGCAGAGATCGTCCGTGAATATTATCCTGATGCCGACGTGCTGATGGGAACATCAACTGCCGGTATTGCCCACGCCGCTATTACGGCAACTATTCTCGATATGCCCATGGGCTATGTTCGCTCAGGTCATAAAGACCACGGCCGCCAGAACCAGATTGAGGGCAAGCTTGAAAAAGGCCAGAAGGTCGTTGTTATTGAAGACCTTATCTCCACCGGCGGTTCCGTTCTTGAGGTGGTTGACGTTCTCCGCGAAGCCGGAGCTGAAGTTCTGGGAATAGCTTCAATCTTTACATACGGACTGCAGAAAGGTATTACCCGCCTTGCAGAAGCAAACGTAACGAACCACAGCCTTTCTGATTTTGATACCCTTGCAAAGGTTGCCGCTGAGGAAGGCTATATTTCAGAAAAGGATATTGCAAAACTTACTGCTTTCAGAAGCAACCCAAATGACCCTGCGTGGATGCAGATGTAAAAGGAGAGTGACGATATGCGTCATTGCTTGGACACTACCGATTTTACGGTAGAGGAAATTGACGAGCTTATTAAACTCGCCACAGATATTATTGCAAACAGACAGAAATACGCTCATGTTTGCGACGGCAAAAAACTTGCAACGTTGTTTTTTGAGCCGTCAACGAGAACGCGCCTTTCATTTGAGGCCGCTATGATGGAACTGGGCGGAAACGTTATCGGCTTTTCGGAGGCGAATTCTTCCTCCGCATCAAAAGGCGAAACGGTTGGCGACACGGTAAAGGTGGTTTCCTGCTATGCGGACATTATTGCCATGAGGCATCCGCTTGAGGGCGCTCCCAGAGTTGCTTCATTTAAGAGCGACGTTCCGATTATCAACGCCGGCGACGGCGGCCACAGCCATCCCACCCAGACGCTTACCGACCTGCTTACGATATATCGTGAGAAAGGACGTCTTTCAGATCTTACTATCGGTCTCTGCGGCGACCTTAAATTCGGACGCACCGTTCATTCGCTTATTAAGGCGATGTGCCGCTACAAGAATATTCGCTTCGTGTTGATTTCTCCGAAAGAACTGGCAGTTCCGGATTATATTAAAACTGACGTTCTCGAGGCTTCCGGCATGGAATACTGCGAGGTTGAAAAGATGGAAGACGTAATGCCTCAGCTGGATATTCTTTATATGACCCGCATTCAGCGTGAGCGTTTCTTCTCTGAGGACGAGTATCTTCGCCATAAGGACGCTTTCATTCTCGATCCCGCAAAACTGGAGAACGCAAAGAGCGATCTTACGATTATGCATCCGCTGCCCCGTGTAAACGAAATTACCACCGAGGTTGACGACGACCCCAGAGCGAAATATTTTGAGCAGGCGTTAAACGGAAAATTCATTCGTATGGCGCTGATTATGACTTTGCTGAAGTGGGGAGGTAAGCTCAATGAAGATTGACAGCATTACCAACGGTTATGTGCTCGACCATATAAAAGCCGGAATGGGAATGAAAATTTACAACAAGCTTTCCTTGTCTGATTTTGACGGCCAGATTGCGCTTATCCAGAATGCTAAATCTGAGAAAATGGGCAAGAAAGATGTTTTAAAGATAGCAACGGATAAATTTGATATTGATCTAGACGTTGTCGCTTATCTTTCTCCCGAAACAACGGTGAATATAATTAAAGAAGGCAAAGCCGCTGAAAAACTTCAGCTGACCTTGCCTGAAAAGATAGTAAACGTTGTTCATTGCCCAAACCCGCGCTGTATTTCCAACCATGAGGAAGTAGACGACGTGTTCCTGCTCGTGGATAAAGACACTGCCACTTACAGATGCCTTTACTGCGAAACCGCGGCAAAATAAACAAAACAAAAAAATCCCTGCATTTTTTGCAGGGATTTTTTACGTTTACTAATAGTTGTTAGTATCAGTTTCAATATCTGTTTCAAGCAATGTGTTACCATCATGGTCAAGTAACATGTAAGCTGTGTTTTCAGGAGAAACTGCCGTCCATGAAACAGCGTAATTATTGTCGATTATTTGCACTGACGAAGAATAATCCAAATCGTAACTGACGGGGGAATATTTTGAAGACACTTTCCAAACTATATTGCCTTTCATATCAACAAACATTATCATGTCGTTTTTATCATTACCGATAAGAATTATTCCGTCTTTTTCCATCTGAACATCTATTTTTTCGCCAACAAGAACAGGTTCAATAATGTCCTTTCCGTTTGAACAATCTATTTCATAAAGGTCGTTGTTCGCAACGAGTACTATAATGTCGCTTGTATAGTCCATTTTGAATGCGTCAACTTCTGAGAATTCTCTACTCCAAATTTTTTTTAGACTTTTGTCATAATACTCTAAATAAGCAATGTGTGTGTTGCGGTCAAATACAGTTATAATATAATGCTGAAGATCGGCAGAGATATAGAGGTTTCTCTCCGTTGTTTCAGGCGCTGTAGATTGGTTATTATAGTAATTATCAAATTCTCTTGAGTCAACTATTTTTCCCTGATTGGTGTAAAATACAAAACTCTTGAAATTATTGTTTGACTGGTTATCCAGCGTTACCAAGTAATTTCCTGTATCGTGAAATTCGGAAATTTTTATGTCGTTTCCGAAAATATATTTTGCTACGCTGTTGATTGTATCTAAATCGAATTTTGCGCTTGAAGTATCATAAGCATTAAATATGTTAATTGTCGGAATAGTATATGATTTTGAATCAATGGTATATGTGTCTATGCCTGTATATCTTCCGTCGATATTTATAAAATCGCCCTCAATAAATCTCTTTTTACGCTGTTCGCCTTTTATGTAAACCAGCGTATCTTTATCGTATGTTCCACCGTTGTAGTTTACAAGCATTTCATATTCAGTATCAGTGGACTTAACGATTTTCTTGATCTCTCCGCTAAAGCTTATCTGGGAACCCTGAAATAAGTCTGGATATCTTTGAAGATCGTCATATTCGATACCGCCGAAATAATCGTTGTCAAAATAACGAAGTACCTCTTTTTGGGCGTCTGAAAGATTGAGACTTGTGTTATCCAACTTCATATTGGCAAAACTAATAGAAGAATTGTCAACTGTGATGCCCGTTTCATTTTTGATTTGCTCTTTGTTTGTATCTTTAGTGGTTGTGTCTTTAAAGAAAATAAATAGCAAAACTCCGGCAATAATAAAGACAATTAATACCAAAGAAATAATAATCGCTGCTACCTTCTTTTTATTCATATTAAACCTCTTTTCAATGTTTGATATTTATATTATATGGGTGATACCCATATTTGTCAATATGGGAATTGCCCATATCATATAATGTCACAGGGTGATATGATTGAAGATAACACGAATAAGAGATTTAAGAGAAGACAGTGATAAAAAGCAAAAAGAACTTGCCCAGTATCTCTCAGTAGATCAAAGCACATACAGTGATTACGAAAACGGCAGGATAAACGTTCCGATCGAACAGTTAATAAAAATTGCCGAGTATTATGATGTTTCCATAGACTTTATTGTAGGAAGAACAAATAATCGTTACGTAAATAAATAGACCGCTGGCTAATGTCAGCGGTCTATTTGCAATTATTAGATGAAATTTGTCATTACAGTTTTTTCTGTTTTGGGGCGGGGGACACCGGCGGCGTCTCCTGCCGCTTTGCATTTAAGGAACCAAGCCATATTTCTGGCAAGTATTCGCATTACCTGCATTCCTTCTTCGTCTTTTCTTACGTCATCCGGCGTGTAACCGTGAACCATATTCCAGTATCTTGAAGATATTACAGGCATTTGAGAAATTGTAAAGTATTTGTTGAGCTGGTCAAGCGTTGCTGTCGTTCCCGCTCTGCGCGCACTTGCAACCGCTGCGGCCGGCTTGAGGTAAAATGCCCTTCCTTTTCCGCATCCGTCAGAATAAAATACTCTGTCCATAAAAGCGGTAATATTTCCGCCGGCAGATGCGTAATGAACAGGAGTGCCAAATATAAATCCGTCTGCTTCTTTCGCCTTGGCGGTGAACTCGTTTACGAGATCGTCAAATACGCATTTTCCGGTCTTTACGCAGGTGTGGCAGGATATACAGCCGCCGATTGGCTTTGTTCCCAGCCAAAAGATCTCGCTGTCTATTCCTTCTTCTTCCAGTGTTTTTGCGATTTCTTCAAGCGCTGTGTAAGTACAGCCCTTTTCGTGAGGGCTTCCGTTTACCATAAGTACTTTCATATTGCACTCTCCTTTATCTTATTCTGTCTATTACCGCCTGTGCTTTGCAGTAAATCTCTTTCGTGTCAGTATCGGCAAAGCATCCGTCTTCATAAAGAATTTTGCCGTTTATCATAGTCATTTTTACATTTGTTTTTGAACCGCTGTAAACAATATTTTTTGTAATATTGTTTATCGGCTGCATATTCGGCCTGTTAAGGTCAACAACGATAAGATCGGCTTTCTTGCCCACATCGATGCAGTCGCAGTCCTCAAGACCCATACATTTTGCTGAGCCGACTGTGGCGGCGTAAAGAACCTTGTTTGCGTCTGTTGAAGCGGCGTCTCGGTCGTTCAGTTTACCCAGAGCGCAGATTAAATACATTTCTCTGAACATATCTAGTGCGTTGTTAGATGACGGCCCGTCAGTGCCCACGGCAAGGTTGATGCCTTTTTCTATCATCTTGCTGACAGGGGGAATTCCACTGGCAAGTTTAGCGTTTGATGCGGCATTTATTACAGCATAAACACCACGCTTTTTATAGATGTCAAGATCATCATCCGTTACCCATACGCTGTGGAAAGCGCCGCCCCCGAAATCAAATAGACCTATTGAGTTAAACAGTTCAGTAGGTGTCTTATTGTATCTTCCTTTGCAGTCTTCAACTTCAGACTTGGTCTCGCTGGCGTGCATGAAAACAGGAGCGCTGTATTTGTGCGCAAGATCGGCAATGGCTTCCATTATTTTCAAATCAGTAGTATATTCTGCGTGAAATCCAAGTCTGTATGAAATAAGCTCGTTGTAGTTATTGTACTTGTTATAGTATTCTTCCAGAAGCGGTACACTCTCTTTAAAATTGTTGACAGCACCGCACATAACAGTTCTAAATCCGGCGTCAACAGACGCTTTTGCCATCGCCTCAGGGAAGTAGTACATATCAAAGCAGGCGGAAATTCCGCTTTCAAGATATTCAAGAAACGCGAGACGGGAAAGGTCATAGATATCCTGTGCCGTCAGTTTCGCTTCAAGGGGAAAAATCTTGTCGTAAAGCCATTTTTGAAGCGGCAAATCATCGCTGAATGAGCGGCCGAAAGTCATTGCGGAATGGGTGTGAGCGTTCTTGAAAGAAGGCATGAGAAGATTGCCGTCCAAATCAATTTCCCTGTACGCCTTGAGTGTATCGCTCTTTCCTATGTGAACAATTTTACTGCCGTCAACCCAGACTTCGTCGTCTGTGATTTCCATTGAATTTTTCATGGAGAGCAGACGTCCGTTATAAAATCTTATCATATTTTATTCCTCGCTGAATAATTTTTTGAGATTTACATCATAAGGAGCGCGGACAAGTCCACGGTCGGTGATTATCGCTGTAATAAGGCTGTGGTCTGTAACGTCAAACGCCGGGTTAAAGCATTTCGTTTCCGCCAAAGCAGTTGGCTTTTCAAAATAAAGAGACTTTATCTCGTTGCCGTTTCGCTCTTCGATAACTATGTCTTCTCCTGTTGCGCAGTTTCTGTCAATGGTGGAGGTGGGACCGAGAACATAGAAAGGAATATTGTAGTATTTTGCCAGTATTGCTACTCCGGAAGTTCCGATCTTGTTTGCGGCGTCTCCGTTCATAGCAACTCTGTCGCAGCCTACCAGAACCGCCTGAATAAGTCCTTTTTTCATTACAAGCGACGCCATATTATCGCAGATAAGTGTAACGTCTACACCGGCTTTTTGAAGTTCATACGATGTAAGGCGGGCGCCCTGAAGAAGCGGGCGTGTCTCGTCGCTGAAAACGTGAAAATTATATCCTTTTTCCTTGCCGAGAAGCAGGGGACCAAGTCCCGTTCCGTAGCGGCTTGTGGCAAGTTCTCCTGCATTGCAGTGGGTAAGAATTCCGTCGCCGTCTTTAAGAAGAGAAAGACCGTATTCGCTGATTTTGCGGCACATTTCGCGGTCTTCGCTTTCGATTGCTTTTGCTTCTTCAATAAGATTTTTACCGTCTTTTGCGGCATTTACCATCCGAGTTGTCGCCCAGCTGAGGTTTACTGCCGTCGGTCTTGAAGCATCAAGGTATTCCTTTACTTTCTCAGGATTTTTCGGGTCAGCAAAAAGCGCCATTGAATAAGCGGCAAAAATGCCGATTGCGGGAGCGCCTCTGACAGCCAGGGTTGATATAGCTTCAAAAGCGTCCTCCTTATTTTTAATTTCTATCCATTTTTCCGTGTTAGGCAGTAGCCGCTGGTCAAGAACCTTAAGTACGCCGTTTTCATATCTAAGATTTTCCATATTACATTCTCTTTACAGCTTCTTTTATTAGTGTTTTGAAATCATCGGCAACGCGGTTAGCCGTTTCAGTAACTTCTTCGGATGAGATTGGTTTGTCAAGCATACCGCAGGCAAGGTTTGTTATACAGCTTATGCCGCATACTTCCATTGAGCAGTGACGCGCCGCCTGGGCTTCAATAGCCGTGCTCATTCCAACTGCGTCTGCTCCGATTGCGGAGCACATTTTGATTTCCGCAGGAGTTTCAAATGCCGGTCCGGGAAGTTGTATGTATACGCCTCTGCGAAGCTGAATTCCGTTGTCGGCGGCTGTTGAGGAAATGATCTTTTGAAGTCTTTTGGAATAGACTTCGCTCATGTCCGGAAATCTTACGCCAAGGGTGTCGTCGTTCTTTCCTCTCAGGGGAGAGGGCACGAATGTGGAAATATGATCCGTTATCATCATAAAGTCGCCGATATTGAATGTTTTGTTAATTCCGCCTGAAGCGTTAGTAAGGAACAGGGTCTTAACGCCCATTTTATTCATAAGGCGGATAGGTGCAACAACCTGCTGGGGAGTATAGCCCTCGTAGAGGTGCACACGGCCCTGCATTATTACAACTTTTTTATCGCCTATTGTACCGAAAACGAACTGCCCTTTGTGGGACGGAGCTGTTGAAACAGGGAAGTCCGGTATATCTGAATAAGGTATTCTGTGCTGAACATCAATCTCGTCTGCAAGGGCGCCGAGACCGCTTCCCAGCACTATTCCGATTTGCGGTTTAAACTGAGTTAGTACGTCTTTTTGTAAAGTGTTCATTATTTTTCACCTCACGTTTATTATAGTGTGTTTTGTGGTCTAAATCAATAAAATCTATTGCATTATAATAACATTTTTGTTATTATTATTTAGTGAAAATTTATTGTTGGAGGAACAATAATGAAGAAACTGATTTCCGTATTTCTTTGTGCTGTACTTGTTGTTGGCACGTTAGTTGCCTTTGCCGGATGCACTAAAACCCAAGACCTTAAATATGACGTTGTCCTTATTACCGACGGCGGCAGTATTCATGACAAAGGTTATAACCAGTCCGCGTGGGAAGGCATTCAGGCTTATGCCGAATCGGCAGACTGCACCGCAAATTATTATCAGCCTGCGTTTAACGAGGAAGAGGGCGAAACCCTTACCACCGACCTTATCGCCGACTACGTTAAACTCGCAGTGGACAAGGGCGCTAAATACATAGTTTTCCCTGGCGACGATTTTGCCGTTGCCGCTTTTGAGATGGCTTCCGCTTATCCGGATGTCAACTTTATTCTCCTTGACGCGCTTGCTCATTCAGAAGGAGATACTTCAGTCCGTCTTATGCCGAATATCATGAGTGTTAGCTTTGATAATCTTCAGGCGGGCTATCTTGCAGGATTTTCTGCTGTTCTCAGCGGTAATACAAAACTCGGCTATTTCGGTTCCGTTCAGAACAGCCAGTCGTCAAATTACGGCGGCGGTTTTGTTCAGGGTGCCGCAGCTGCAGTCGATGCTCTTGCTGTTCCTGTAACACTTGATTATGCAGATTACGATTCAGCATTGCTTGATTACAGTTACAATGTAAACATCAAACCGGTATATGAAAAGGTTGCTGACTCAACTAACACTTACCATAAAGTTGTTGTTGAAAACGGTATCGGAACCGGCGTTTACAAGGTAGGCCAGAATGTAACAATCGCCTGCGATGAGTACACAGCAGACGGCAAAAAATTCGACCACTGGGATGTAAAGAGCAATACCGAGGGTATCAAAGACAAGAAAGTAAATATTTCCAGCGACAAGAAAACGGAAATCAATCTTATAATTGAAGAATGCGATTGCACTCTTACAGCGGTTTATGCTGATACAGAGGACAAAGTTGCCACAGCAACAATTCAGACTGCAGACCAGAAAGATGTTTATGATACAGTCAGCGGATGCGTTGATACAACAGTAAGCGTTTCTGCTCCTCCTGCATCTAAGGGCATGGTTTTTGACCACTGGACAACAACAGGCAGTGAAGATAAAATAGAAGATATAAATGCTTCTACCACAAACGTTACTCTTGAAGAGAACGGCGTTACCCTTACTCCCGTATATAAAGTAAGCACTGATCCTACTTTTGAAGTTGTTGTTGAAAACGGAACAGGCAGTGGTTCATATCTTACAAACGATGAAGTTCATATCGTTGCCAACGCTCCCGAAGACGGTTATTATTTCTCCAGCTGGGAACTTACAGACGCAGACGGAAACTCAACGGGAATTGCTCTTGCCAACGAATTCTATTACGATACCACATTTACAATGGTTGACCGCTACGCCGCAATTGTTGAGACAATGATCGATGAGGGCGTCAAGGCTCTGTTCGCCGGCGGAAATGAAAAATCAGAATCTCTTTATACTGCAAGAAATACTTTCGACCTGAGCGACGTTACAATCATTGGTTCTGGTATCAATGAAGAAAACGCAAATTACTCTGTTGTTAAGGAATACGGCAAGGCTGTTCAGGCTTGTCTTAATGATTTCAAAGGCGCGACAATCTATAACGCTAACTGCGCTAACGAATGCCTTACATGCCGGCTTCCGGACGGCGACAACAAGGAAGAACTCCAGAAACAGCTCGACGCTGTTTACGCTCAGCTTGCTGACGGAACTATCAAACTCAATTCCCTTGCTCCGGGTGCTGACGTAAGAAAATGCTTTACTTCAAGCTGTCTGTCTCTTGACTACTGGATTTTTGATACTGTAGAAGAGGCTGAGGCCGCAGGCGCTGTTGCAGTAGAAGCTGAAGCAGACTAAAATCAAATCGATTTACAGCAGGTGCACATTGTTGCACCTGCTTTTTTATATAAAAAAATGCCCCGAAAAATTCGGGGCGTTTTTATTTTATCAGTATTCGATTTCGCCTTTGTAAACGGTGTTGCAGTCACCTGTGAGCATTATACGCTCATCAGTATAGTTAACTATAAGGTCGCCGCCTCTTACTTTAACGGTAATATCTTCGCCTTTGGGGCAAAATCCGTTTTCTACCGCCGCAACAACTGCGGCGCAGGCGCCGGTTCCGCAGGCTGGTGTTTCTCCGTTGCCGCGTTCCCATACTCTCATTTTGATAGTGCTTTCGTTAACTACGCGAACAAATTCCGTATTTATTCTTTCGGGGAAAAGGCTGAAATTTTCAAATTCAGGACCGACTTTTTCAAGATCAACCTTGTCCACATTGTCAACAAATACAACGCAGTGAGGATTGCCGACTGACAGACAGTTTATCTGGTATTTTTTATCTCCCACTGTCATCGGGTGATTAATTACCCGTTCGCCTTCAATGTCAACAGGAATTTTTGACGGCTCAAAATAAGCTTTGCCCATATTTACCGTAACAGAAGATACTTTGCCGTTTCTTGTAAACAGCTGAAGTTCTCTTATGCCGGAAGCCGTTGCAATCGTCATTTCTGTCTTTTTGACAATATCGTTGTCGTAAAGGTATTTTGCAACGCATCGTATGGAGTTGCCCGCCATTTTGCCTTCACTGCCGTCCATGTTGAAAACTCTCATTCTGGCGTCAGCCACAATGCTGTTTTCAATAAGAACGATACCGTCGCCGCCGATACCTCTGTGCCTGTCTGCAAATTCAATTGAGAGGCTTTCGGGGCAGGTGATAATGCCGCACTGATTGTTGAAGAAAATATAGTCGTCGCCGCTGCCCTGCATCTTTGTAAATTTCAGCAGACCTTTTTCCGTGCGCATATTGTTGATATCAACAAGCTCAGTGTTTTGCTGGTTATAACGCGATGCAATTATGTCTGCAAGCGCGTTTGCAGTATCAAGGCTTGTGAGAGTAGCGATTCCAAGCTGATTTGCTCTGTTGTGGAGTTTAATATAATCGGCTATGGATTTTTTATCGCTCTTTCCTGTGTAAACAATGTAATCCAGTTTGCCGCTTTCAACAAGATCCATAATGGAATTGTCTTCCCGCAGTTTGTTTACCGTGCGAACCTCAATTCCCAGGGATTCTATGGCTTTTGCCGTTTCGGGTGTAGCCCAGATTATTGCTCCCAAATCGTCAAGTTTCTTAGCGAGATTTACGATCTCAAAGCGGTCCTGGCGGGTAACGGTAATAAGAACGCCGTGGCGTCCCTGCTTCTGGGATTCAACGTTAAACCCTGCTGAAACAAGGCCTTTGAACAGCGCTTCGTTAAGGTTTTTACCTACGCCGAGAACTTCGCCTGTCGACTTCATTTCGGGGCCGAGTTTTGAGTTAACGTCGTTTAGCTTTTCAAAGCTGAAAACGGGAACTTTTACCGCATAGTAAGGCGGTGTTCTGTAAAGCCCTGTGCCGTAACCGAGATCTTTAAGCGATGAGCCAACCATTATTTTTGTTGCGAGTTCAACCATCGGAACGCCTGTAACTTTGCTGATATAGGGGATTGTTCTCGACGCGCGCGGATTGACTTCGATAACGTAAAGCTCATTTCTGTAGATCAGGTACTGGATATTTATAAGACCTTTTGTACCAAGTGAAAGAGCAAGTTTTTCACTGATGTCGCAGATCTTGGTAAGCATTAGGTCGTTGAGGTTGTAAGGCGGGTATACAGCGATTGAGTCGCCTGAATGAACGCCTGCTCTTTCGATATGCTCCATTATTCCCGGGATAAGAACGTCTTTTCCGTCGCTTATGCAGTCAACTTCAAGTTCCGTTCCCATCATGTATTTGTCAACAAGAACCGGGTTCTCAATGCCCTGTGAAAGAATTATATCCATGTACTGGCGTACATCGTCGTCAGTATATGCGATGGTCATATTCTGACCGCCGATAACGTAACTCGGGCGAAGCAGAACAGGGTACCCCAGTTCGTTTGCCGCAACAAGCGCCTGTGGCATCGTCATAACGCTGGTGCCCTTGGGGCGGAAAATTCCAAACTTCTCAAGAAGCTCGTCAAAACGCTCTCTGTCCTCCGCAATATCAATGGACTCTGCGCTTGTCCCGAGAATTGTAATACCGTTTTCATCAAGGAATTTTGTAAGCTTTATAGCAGTTTGGCCGCCGAAAGCAACAACTACGCCTATGGGCTTTTCAACCTTGATTATATTCATTACGTCTTCTTCACACAGCGGCTCAAAATAAAGCCTGTCGCCGGTGTCAAAGTCTGTTGAAACCGTTTCAGGGTTGTTGTTAATCAGAATAACCTCGTAGCCGAGTTCTTTAAGTGTCCATACGCAGTGAACAGATGAATAGTCAAATTCAATGCCCTGACCTATTCTTATCGGACCTGAGCCGAGAACGATGATCTTCTGTTTACCACTCTGGGGCAGACTGCGCGCTTCGCAGTGCTCATCATATGTTGAATAAAAATATGGCGTTTCAGCCGCAAACTCGGCACCGCAGGTGTCTACCATTTTATAAACGCAGTCTTTGTGATATGCTATTGAGCCGCCGCTGATCTTCTGGAGCGCTTTGTCGGTATAGCCGAGGCGCTTGCCTTTTTCATACATTTCCTTTGAAAGAGGTTTGCCGTCTATGCTATTTTCATAGTCGGCAAGATTTTTGAGTTTTCCGAGGAACCACTCGTCGATCATGGTGATTTTGTGGATTTCCTCAATGCTGACGCCGTCTTTCAACGCTTTGAATACGGTGAAAAGCCGAAGGTCGTCCTGAACTTTCAGCCTTTCTCTTATATCCACTCCGTCAAGAGCTTTGTTGTTAAGAGTGTCAAGACCTATCTCAGCGCCTCTTACGGCTTTCATTATTGCCGCTTCAAAGTAAGGAGCAATGCTCATTACTTCTCCCGTTGCTTTCATTTGGGTTCCGAGAGTTCTTGATGCGTTGACAAATTTATCAAACGGCCATTTCGGCACTTTTACAACAACGTAATCGAGAGTAGGCTCAAAGCATGCGCAGGTCTTTCCTGTAACGTCGTTGCGTATTTCGTCAAGAGTATATCCAAGAGCGATTTTTGTTGTAACTTTCGCTATTGGGTATCCTGTCGCCTTTGAAGCCAGCGCTGAAGAGCGTGAAACACGGGGATTAACTTCAATTACGCTGTATTCAAAACTTTCGGGGTTAAGGGCAAACTGGCAGTTGCAGCCGCCCTCAATGCCCAGTTCTGTAATAATGTCGAGTGAAGCTGAGCGAAGCATCTGGTATTCCTTGTCCGCAAGAGTAACTGCCGGAGCGATTACTATTGAATCGCCGGTGTGGACACCTACCGGGTCAAAGTTTTCCATTGAGCAGACCGCAATAACGTTGCCGACGCTGTCTCTCATAACTTCAAATTCTATTTCTTTCCAGCCTGCAATATAACGCTCAACAAGTACCTGAGTAATAGGGGAGAGCATAAGACCGTTTTTAGCGATTATTTCCAGCTCTTTTTTGTTATGGGCAACGCCGCCTCCCGCACCGCCAAGGGTGAATGCGGGACGAATAATAACAGGATAACCTATTTCTTCGGCAATCTCGTCTGCACGTTCAACCGTAGTAGCAATATCACTGGGAACAACAGGCTGACCGATTTTTACCATCGTGTCTCTGAATAACTGTCTGTCTTCCGCTTTGTCAATCGCTTCTGCGTCTGTTCCCAGCAGTTTAACGCCCATCTTGTCAAGATAGCCGTCTTTGGCAAGCTGCATCGAGATGGTAAGACCTGTCTGACCGCCCAGTCCGCCGAGAATGGAGTCCGGTCTTTCTTTTTCAATAATACGTTTTACTGTTTCAACAGTAAGCGGTTCGAGGTAAATGTGGTCGGCGAGAGCCTTGTCCGTCATTATCGTTGCGGGATTTGAGTTAACAAGAACTACTTCCAGTCCCGCGTCTTTGAGAACGCGGCAGGCCTGAGCGCCCGCGTAGTCAAACTCCGCCGCCTGACCGATAACGATGGGACCTGAGCCGATTACAAGTACCTTCTTTATATCTTTATTAAGCGGCATCAGTTTTTACCTCCCATCATTTCAAGAAAACGGTCAAACAAAAATCTTGTGTCATGCGGCCCGCTGCATGCTTCCGGGTGGAACTGAACGGTAAATGCATTTTTGTCAGGATAGTCAATTCCTTCGCAGGTGCCGTCGTTGGCGTTAATGTAACTGATTACGCCGCCGGATGCTTCAACAGTATCATTAACAACGGCGTAGCCGTGGTTCTGGGAAGAAATATATGTTCTCCCTGTTTTCAGATCCTTAACAGGCTGATTGACGCCTCTGTGGCCGTATTTCAGTTTTTCTGTTTTACAGCCCATGGCAAGGGAAAGAAGCTGGTGACCGAGGCAAATGCCGAAAATCGGCTTTTTGCCTATGAGTTTTTTCAGCTCTTCAATGCATTCGGTGTTGTCTGCCGGGTCTCCGGGGCCGTTTGAAAGCATTATTCCGTCTGGCGAAAGCGAAAGAATATCGCTGGCCTTTGTGTTGTAGGGAACAACTGCGACGTTGCATCCTCTGGCGTTGAGTTCTCTTGCAATATTCTGCTTAGCGCCGTAGTCGATGAGAACAACGTTGTATTTGTGCTCTTCTGAAGGAAGCAGGATAGGTTTGTCCGCCGATACATTCTCAACAGCGTCGGTGATTTTATAATCAGCTACTTTGTTGTAATCAACTACACGCGGATCAGAGCAGATAACGGCGTTCATTACGCCGCTTTCACGTATTGTTTTTGTTATTTCTCTTGTGTCTACGCCCCAGACGCCGATAATTCCGTTTTCCTTAAGAAAAGCGTCAAGGCTTTCACTGCATCTGAAATTGGAAGGGCAGTCGCATTTTTCTCTTACGATATATGCGCTGACATAACTTTTCTTGCTTTCCATATCCTCAGGTATAAAACCGTAGTTTCCGATGAGGGGGAAAGTCTGCAAAACGATTTGACCGTAATAACTCGGGTCGGTCAGCGTTTCAATGTAGCCGCCCATACCTGTGGTAAACACAAGTTCGCCCATTATTTCACCGCCTGCGCCGAAACGGTAACCTTCAAAAATATCACCGTTGGCGAGGCAGATATATACTTTGCTGTCACTCATAATATTAACCCATCAGTTTAACAAGTACTGCTTTTTGAGCGTGCAGTCTGTTCTCAGCCTGGTCAAAAATTTCGTCTGCGTGCTCTTCAAATACCTTTTCGGTGATTTCTTCTTCACGGTGAGCAGGCAGGCAGTGAAGTACCATAGCGTCCGGCTTAGCAACAGCCATAACTTCGTCGTTTATCTGGTAATCCTTAAATATGGTCTGGCGTTCAATGCGCTCTGACTCCTGACCCATAGAAGCCCATACGTCGGTGTAAAGAATATCTGCGTCCTTTGCGCAGGCGAGAATGTTGGGGGAGCAGGTGAAGTTGCCGTTTTCCTTAGCCCATTTCATTATTTCCGGATCTGGTTTATAGCCGTCCGGGCAGGCTACGGTGCATTCCATTCCCATTGAGATGGCGCCTACAATAAGGCTGTTTGCCATGTTGTTGCCGTCGCCGATAAAGCAGAATTTAAGTCCGTCAAAGCTCTTTTTGTATTCGCGGATAGTCATAAGGTCGGCAAGTACCTGGCAGGGATGGCAGTAGTCGGTAAGTCCGTTAATAATCGGAATTGAACCGTATTTTGCAAGATCCTCAACTTCCTGCTGTGCGAATGTGCGGATCATGATACCGTCAAGATAGCGGGAAAGAACGCGGGCAGTGTCCTGAACAGGTTCGCCTCTGCCGATCTGAAGGTCTCTGTTCGAAAGGAAGAGAGCCTGACCGCCGAGCTGATACATTCCGGTTTCAAAACTTACTCTTGTACGTGTAGAACTTTTCTGGAAAATCATTCCCAGGGTTTTGCCCTTAAGGTGGTGGTGCTCGATGCCGTGCTGATTTTCGTATTTCAGCTGGTCGGCAAGGTTAAGGATGTCAAGAATATCATTCTTTGACAGGTCGGCAAGTTTTAACAGATGTTTCATTTTTCTAATACCCCTTTCAAAATGTTCAGTCCCTGCGTCAATTCCTCTTCTGAGATGTTCAGAGGAGGCAAAAGACGAATTTTTGTTTTTGCGGTTAATACAAGCAGTCCCTCTGCGAGACATTCTTTAGCTGTTTCAGCGGCGTTTTTCTCAATTTCAACGCCAAGCATAAGTCCCATTCCTGTAACGGATTTTACGCCCTTTACTTTAGCGAGAAAAGAGCGTATATACTCGCTTTTTTCTCGTACTTTTTCAAGAAATTCATCGTCTATTCTTTCAACGATGGAGCAGGCGCCTGCCGCTACAACCGGGTTTCCGCCGAATGTGGAGCCGTGGGTGCCCGGAGCTACTGTGTCCTTTAATTTCTCTCCGAACAGACCTGCGCCTATCGGCAGACCGCCGCCGAGCCCTTTTGCTGTTGTAACAATATCAGGCGTTATGCCGAAATTCTGATAAGCAAAATATCTGCCTGTTCTTCCGTTGCCCGTCTGCACTTCGTCAACCACAAGCAGAATGTCTTTTTCATTCGCAATATCTGCCGCGGCCTTAACAAAATCCATGTCAAGATTGTTTACTCCGCCTTCGCCCTGTACGCATTCAAACATAATTGCGCAGACATCGTCAGTGGCCATATTTCTCAGCGCTTCAATGTCGTTTGCAGGGCAATATTTGAAGCCTTTTGTAAACGGGCCGAAAACAGTGTGAAAACTGTCCTGTCCCGTTGCGGCAAGTGTTGTTATAGTTCTGCCGTGAAATGAGTTTTGGAGTGTGATTATTGTGCTTCTGCCTTCGCCGTATTTGTCAAAGCTGTATTTTCTTGCAAATTTAATAGCGCCTTCGTTTGCTTCCGCACCTGAGTTGCCGAAAAATACTTTTTTCATTCCGCTTTTTTCGCAAAGCAGTTTTGCAAGGCGGGTGCAGGGTTCAGTGTAATAAAGATTTGATGTGTGCTGAACTTTGCCCAGCTGTTCTTCAACAGCGTTTATCCATTTTTCGTCAGCGCATCCGAAAGCGTTAACGCCGATTCCGGCTCCGAAATCTATGTATTTTTTATCGTTTTCGTCGTAAAGCGTTGCCCCTTTTCCGTGGGTAAGTACGACGTCAAAACGGTTGTACGCCTTAGCGACGTATTGACTGTCAAGTCCTTTTGTGTCCATGGTATTACCTTCTTGTCATCTGTTTTATCTGCTTCTGAACATCGTTCCCATACCTTCGTCGGTAAGAAGTTCCATGAGGATTGAATGGGGAACACGTCCGTCTATAATGAATGCTTTCTTTACTCCGCGTCGAAGCGCTTCTGTCATTGAGTCAATTTTTGGGATCATTCCGCCGCTGATAATACCGTCTGCAATAAGAGCGGGTGTGTCGCTGATATATACGCGGTGAATAAGAGAAGTTTCGTCGTCCTTATCTCTCAGCAGACCAACCACGTCCGTCATCGAGATAAGAGCTTCTGCCTGAAGCGCGCCCGCAACAGCCGCGGCAACAGTGTCTGCGTTAATGTTGTAGCAGTTGCCTTTTTCGTCGTATCCCACGGTTGAGATAACCGGGATAAAGTTATTTGCAATAACTTCGTTTACTACGTCCATGTTGATATCGGTTATTTCGCCCACATAGCCGTGAACATCGTCGACAGGGCGGCATTTAAGCATATTGCCGTCCATTCCGCAAAGACCGATTGCGTGGCCGCCCATGTTGCCGATCTGGCATACCAGGTCTTTGTTGACCTTGCCGGCAAGAACCATTTGAACAACGGTTGCGGTCTCTTTGTCAGTAACACGCAGACCGTCAACGAACTCAGATGTCAAATTCATCTTTTTAAGGGTGGCGCTGATATCTGGGCCGCCGCCGTGAACGAGAACAACGTGAATTCCTATTGTGTTGAGCAATACCAGGTCGCGCATAACAGCTTCCTTTAACTGCTCGTTTATCATGGCGTTTCCGCCGTATTTAACTACAATTGTTTTCTTGCGGTACATCTGGATATTGGGCAGAGCCTCAGCCAGTATTTCCGCTTTATGTGCGTTTGTAATATCCATAATAAGACCTTTCGTATTGTTTTCTTAAAAAATCGGCGTTTGATTAAGTGCGGTAGTCGCCGTTGATTTTAACGTAGTCATATGTAAGATCGCATCCCCATGCGGTGGCGTCAGCCTCGCCCTGGTGAAGATCTATTAGAACGTATATCTCGTCGCTTTCAAGAACTTTTGCCGCCTCTTCTTCAGAGAATTCTTTTCCTGCGCCGTTTTCGCATACTGTAACGCTGCCGAACTCAGATTTCAGTTTGACTTCTGTTTTGCTGATGTCAAATTCTGCGGGAGCGTAACCGATGGCGCAGAGAATACGGCCCCAGTTGGCGTCCTTGCCGAATATAGCGCACTTAAACAGCGTTGAACCTGCAACTTCCTTTGCAACGGTTATCGCCGTGTCTTTGTCAGGTGCGCCTGAACAGTGACACTCAATGAGCTTCGTTGCGCCTTCGCCGTCCTTAGCGAGCATTCTGGTCAGGTTCATCATTACTTCGTAAAGCGCTTTTTTGAAAATATCAAAATCAGCGCCGTCTGCTGTTGTCTCTTCGTTTTCTGCCAGTCCGTTTGCAAGGAGAATGACCATGTCGTTTGTGGAAGTGTCACCGTCAATTGTAAGGCAGTTATATGTAACTTTAACAATCTCACTGAGCGCCTTTTGGAGCATATCTTTTGATACGGCGGCGTCAGTGGTGATGAAATTAAGCGTTGTTGCCATGTTGGGGTGAATCATGCCCGAACCTTTGGCGCAACCGCCCAGACGGCAGGTTTTACCGCCCATTTCAAATTCAACCGCATATTCTTTCTTAACGGTATCAGTTGTCATTATAGCCGTTGCGAATTCTTCGTTGCCGTCTTCCTTCAGTCCTGCCGCAAGATTATCTATGCAGGCTTCAACAGGCTCAATGGGAAGAATTTGGCCGATAACGCCGGTGGAAGCAACAACAACCTCTTCCTCCGGAATACCGAGAGCACCGGCGGCGAGCTGGCACATACGCTGAGCCTTTTCAACTCCGTCAGCGTTGCAGGTGTTGGCGTTCTTTGAGTTAGCTATAACTGCTTTTGAAATACCGCCGCTTTTTTCAAGGTTGGATTTTGTGACGATAATCGGAGCGCCTTTTACTTTATTCTGGGTATATACTGCCGCAGTGGAGCAGGGCGTTTCTGAATATATTAGTCCTATGTCGTTTTTGTGGGGAATGCTCTCGTCGTAATTTTCAACCTGAGGTTTTTTTATTCCGCAGTAAAGGCCGTTTGCCTTAAATCCTTTTGAAGCGGTAACTCCGCCGTTTATATACTTCATCATTATTCTCCTATCTCTAGTCCTGTTGTTTCATCTATGCCCAGCGCAATATTAAGACACTGGATTGCCGCGCCTGAAGCGCCTTTGCCCAGATTGTCAAATCTGGCTGTAAGCAAAACTCTTTCGTCGTTGCCGTTTACTTCAATTTCCATATCGTCTCTTCCGGCAAATGTGTTTGAGGCGATCATGCCCTGGGTGTAGCCGAGAGGACGGACTTTAACAACGGTTGAACCGCTGTAATGTTCTGCAAACATTTCCTGTATATCAGCCATGGAGGCAGACTTTTTAAGCATTCTTGTAAAGATCGGAACGGAAACAACCCTTCCGCAGG
>URGA01000010.1 GCA_900547275.1 uncultured Oscillospiraceae bacterium
AATACCCAGGAAGAAGAAACTTCCGTAAGAAGCCATAAAACTGGTTCTTGCATCATATCTGCATTCGGCAGTGCACTTAAAGCCCTCTTCTTCAATCATATCTGACAAGTCGCCGTAAAATTTCTTCTGTTCTTCGTCGTCTGCGTCCGTATCAAAACCATATAAGCATTTGATATTGCTTGCCATATCACCCAAGGCATTTTTCTGCTTATTATAAAGGTCTGTAATTTCGGCAGTATCATTAACCACAATGAAGTTAGTATCGGCTGCCGCAGCGGAAATCAGACCGTTACCCATAAATTCGCTGAGTGTTTTCTTAACTTTGTATTGCTTATCAAATACTTTAATCACATCATAATCAAAACTGTCTCTGTTTGAATAAATAAGAATTTCATTATTCCCAAGAGTTTCGCCGGCGCCCATTGCCTTGTTGTAATCAGAAAGCGAAACGAACATAAGATTAGTTATATCGTCAACATCCATAAGCGAGCCGTTGTTGGTAACATCAAAAGTATCGCCTTTTTCAATACTCGAAAAGCACAGATAAGTATATTCCAGTTCGTCTTTAACATTAAGTCCTTTGGCTTTTTGAAGAGACTTTATCTCATTAAAAAACTGCTGGTTTTCTTTATCTGTTTCCTCATCGGAATAAACCACAAAATCTTTAGGATATCTTGTAGTAATAATATCCCCGCCATAAGAGAGCCTGTTGAAGAAATAATAACAAGAACCATTGTAGAAAGAATACAGATATTAGCAAGTCCCACAGCGTTTTGCTTCATTCGGTAAATCATACCTGAAACGCTTGTAAAATGCTTTTTGTTGTAATAATACTTCTTATTCTTTTTAAGAGTTTTAAGAAGCGCTATACTGCCGGCGGTAAACAACATATAAGTACCCGCTATTACAAACAATACAGCAACAAAGAAGTTAGTAATAGATTTAAGAGGGCTCTCTGTTGTAATAGCAATATAATAGCCGATACCTAAGCAAGCGGCACCTGCAAGAGCAATCAGCCACTTCGTTTTAGGCTCTTTTTCGCCCACCTTGCCGTCACGAAGCAAGTCAATGGGATTAGACACATTTATACTGTGCAGAGAATTAAGATAAATCAAAAGAAAAATCACTGCAAAAAGGCCGATTGTTGAGACAATGGCTTTCCAGGAGACGAAAAAGCCCAGCGATATATCAGTATTAAGCACCTTTAATATAAGCAGATACATCAGCTTATCCAGCGCCATACCGACAACAAAGCCGCCTGCAAGACTTATCAGCCCAACAAACAGCGACTCCCAAGCGAGAGTTACAGCCAGGTGGCGTTTTTCCATACCCAATATATTAAAAACGCCGAACTCTTTTTTTCGTCTTTTAATAAGAAAACTGTTTGTGTAAAACAAAAATATGAAAGAAAATATTGCTACAATCCAACTGCCTAAAAATAAAGAGTATGTCAGAATTTGAGTACCTGCCATTTTTTCAAGGCCTGGATTGAGAGAAAGAGATTTGAGAATATAAAATATTGCCACCGTCATAATGCAGGTGATCATATAGGGCAAATACGTTTTGCCGTTTTTCTTTATATTGTCAGCGGCGAGTTTCGGAAAAAAGCTTTTCCTCATTGGAGTCCCCGCCAGTCGCAAGCAAAGTCAGCGTATCGGAGATTTTCTGATACATCTGCTCATTAGTATTTCCGCCCTTGTATATCTGGTGAAAGACCTGACCGTCTTTTATAAACAGAACGCGCCCAGCATGGCTTGCCGCCTTTGTGGAGTGGGTAACCATAAGTATTGTCTGACCCTCACTGTTAATATCATTGAAAATACTCAAAAGGTCATCTGTTGATTTTGAATCAAGCGCACCTGTAGGTTCATCCGCCAAAACAAGTTTCGGCTCAGTAATAAGCGCGCGGGCAACCGCCGCTCTTTGCTTCTGGCCTCCTGAAACCTCATAAGGGAATTTTTGGAGCAAATTTGTTATTCCCAGTTTCTTCGCAATGGGCTGAAGGCGGCTTTCCATTTCTTTATATTCTTTGCCGGCAAGCACCAATGGAAGAAAAATGTTATCTTTGAGAGTAAACGTATCCAGCAAATTAAAATCCTGAAAAACAAAGCCCAGATTATCTCTTCTGAAAGCGGCTATTTCCTTTTCATTTACGTCGGAAAGGGACTTGCCTTCCAGCAAGACCCGGCCGCTGGTAGGCTTATCAAGAGCGGCGAGAATATTCAGCAGGGTTGTTTTACCTGAGCCTGACTCGCCCATTATTGCCACATATTCACCGCGCTCAACGGAAAAGGACACATTTGACAGGGCTTTTACCTGGTTGCCCCCGAAACGCGTTGTATAGATTTTTTGAAGACTTTTTGCTTCCAATATTGCCATTTCCATGACCTCCTTGTTTCATTGTGCCCTAATTATAGCAAAACGGCTGAATCCCCCGAAATCGAATCGGGTGACATTTCAGCCGTAATATGTGACATTTTTGCAAGATTGATTATTCCACTTCCAGATTTAGCGATTGCAAATCTATGGAAATTACCGTTCCTTTTCCTGGTTCTGACTGGGCGCTTATTTTATGGGAAAGCCTGTCTGCCGCTGTTTTACACAGATAAAGCCCCAGTCCCGTTGATTTCTTATCGGAACGGCCGTTGTAGCCCGTAAATCCTTTTTCAAAAATTCTCGGCAAGTCCTCCGGGGCAATTCCTATACCTGTGTCCGCTATTTTCAAAACTTTCTCAGGAGTAACGGTAATCGTTACCGAGCCTTCATGGGTATACTTTATACAGTTTGACAGCACCTGCTCAATTATAAAAAGAAGCCATTTTTCGTCTGTAATAACTTTTACGGAAACGGGACTGTAATCAAGTCGTATTCTGCGGCGGACAAACTGGGGAGCAAATTTATGGATTGCCTGGCGAATAATGCTGTCCAAATCATACTCTTTGAAAACATAATCGGAAGCTTCACTGCCTAATCTCATATAACTAAGCACCATTTCAACATACTGCTCAACTCTGAACAGCTCAGCTGAAATCTCACGGTGTTCGTCAGTATCTTCGCCCTGGAGCACCATCCTCATTACTGAAATGGGCGTTTTTATCTGGTGGGCCCACGTTATATAGTAGTCGATACTGTCGTTCCATTTTGTCTGCCATTGTGTAACTGTCAAATCAAGATTTTGCTTCAGTTCAACTATCATTTCCTGCAAATCGGCTTCGCAAAGCGTTTTAGGCTCAGGAAGTTCATCAGCAAGAATACTGATATTTTTAATTATTCGCTGTCTTTGGCGGTGTTGCTTCAGGTACGATACAAAGCGCACCGATAACACAATAACCGAAAACAGCAGACACAAGCCCGCTGCGTACAGAACCGCCTCTATTTCCAGATTATAAAGCGAAAAAACTACCGCAAAAATACAGACGAATACAATGAACATAACTAAAGACAATCTGTATTGCTTAATATACCATTTTAACACATGATACCACTTATCATTTTCCAATTCTTTTGCCCCTTTTTATTCAATAATATATCCGCTTCCGACCTTAGTTTTAATAAAATCGTGAAGCCCTGCGTTTTCCAGTTTCTTTCTCAGGCGGTTTACATTTACGGTAAGCGTGTTTTCCTCAACGTATGAATCCATCTGCCAAAGCTTTGTCATCAGAGTATCACGGCTGACCACCTTGCCTTTATTTTCAAGAAGCGTCTGCAAAATACGAAATTCATTCTTTGTAAGATCAATGCGCTGGCCATCGAACGTAAGCGTTGTGTCATTAAGATTTAAGACGGCTCCTCTATGCTCCATAACGGAAGTTTTACCGCCCATATCATAAGTTCTTCTTAAAAGTGCCTGTATTTTGGCATTCATAACTTCCAGTTCTATGGGTTTTGAAATAAAGTCGTCTCCGCCCATATTCATCGCCATAACAATGTTCATATTGTCTGACGCAGAAGAAATAAACACTACGGGAACGTTTGAAATCTTTCTTATTTCACTGCACCAGTGATAGCCGTTAAAAAACGGCAGCATTATATCAACGAGAACAAGATGAGGATCATACCGGGCAAATTCTGCTATTACATTTTGAAAATCTTTAACACATTTCACTTCGTTTCCCCATGATTCAATGTGCTTTTTTATTGCGTCAGCCAGAGAAATATCATCTTCAACAACAAGAATTTTGTACATTTTCATCCCTCTTGAAAAATTTTGAGCAACACTCAAAAATCATTTATTTATTCTCCAGTCTGCATTATAGCACAATTTATTCGCCAGTTCCAACCAAACAGAAAAATAACAAAAAAGCAGGCAAGGGAAAACTCGCCCTAACCTGCTTTTTCAAATTTCAATTACTCTGCAACCTCAAAAGTTACCTGTGCACTGCCTGAACCGAGAGCTTTCGCTAAACCGTCAGCATTATCAATCACTCCAAGTCTTGTATAATCATAAGTCGTAGAGTGGTCTTCATAAAAAACTACCAGATAATCTGACTGATAGAGCATCAAATCCCCGGCTTTAATAGTATCGAAAGAACTGGGGTCAGACGGAAAACTGTCAGGAAACTGATAATATTTTTCATTCCCATTGAGTTCCTGCATATTAACCGTAAAAGGCATTCTTTCAACCAGTTCTTTTGCGGAAGCGTTGTTTTCAAGAGTTGCGGTAAAAGTCTTTGAACCCACTGTAATTTTTATTTTTTGCTCAGTGCTCATATCATTTTTCGTCTCAGTCTCAGTTTCAGTCTCGTTCATTTCGGTACTGCTTTTGCCTTCAGTACTTTCTGAAAATGCTTCTGTGCTTCGCTCAGACTGGCTTTGGGCGGCACATCCGCTCAAAATTAACATAACAAGAATTACTGCTGATAAAACTCTTTTCAAAGCAATCACCTGTCTCGCTTATTTTATCGCTTTTATAAATTTGGCAGGCACACCGCCGACAACGGTATTTTCAGGAACGTCCCGCGTTACCACAGCGCCCGCCGCTATAACTGCCCCGTCGCCGACTGTAACACCCGGCAGAACAACTGAATTGGCGCCTATCCAAACGTTTTTTCCAATATGAATGGGCTTAGGAAGCATTGAAGAACGAGTTTCAGGCGACAGATCATGATTAAGTGTTGCCAGCACAACGTTATGGCCGATAAGCGCGCCGTCGTCTATAAATATTCCGCCCTGGTCCTGAAATTTACAGCCCATGTTTATAAACACGTTTTTTCCTACGGTTATATTTTTTCCGCAGTCGGTATAAAACGGCGGAAACATACCGAATGTTTCGTCTACCGGTTTGCCGATAATTTTTGAAAAAATATAGCGTATTTCTTCAGGCGTATGATATGAATTATTCAGTTCGGCAGTAAGCCGCAGAGCCTCCTGGGAAACAGAGTGCATAAACATATGGGTTGGCGACCCGGCTTCAATATGACTGCCGGAGTTAAGTTTTTCCAAATATTCGTTAATATCCATTAATCATCTCTCCTTATCTAATATAATTATATCCCCAATCAGTAAAATAGCAAATACTTATCAATTATCATTTACCATAGTTGACAGGAATGATAATGAAAATATATAATCAAAAAAGGAGGAAAGCCATGGAACTTAGAGTATTGAAATATTTCATTGAAGTTGCAAGGGAAGAAAACATAACAGCCGCGGCAAACAAACTTCATCTTACCCAGCCGACGCTTTCAAAACAGCTTATGGCGCTGGAAGATGAACTTGGAAAGCAACTATTTATTCGCGGAAAGAGAAAAATAACGCTGACAGCGGATGGGGTTTATCTTTTTAACCGTGCCAAAGAGATAGTTGATTTAGCCGAAAAGACAGAGGCAGATTTAAAAGCCAGCGATAAGATTATTGAGGGAAGCGTTGCCATCGGCGGCGGAGAAACAAACACCGTAAAGTACGTTGCTAAAGCCGCAAAACGTATTCGAAACGAATACCCGAAAATAAGTTTTGACATTTTCAGCGGAAACGGAGAAAACGTTGCCCAATGGCTGGACAAAGGGCTGGTTGATTTCGGCTTATTCGTCGGCAGTACGGATTTAAAAAGATACGACTATATAAAACTGCCCGAAAGCAACACATGGGGACTGCTTATAAAAAAAGATGATCCCCTGGCTGAAAACGAGTTTATAACGCCGAAAATGCTAAAATATATTCCCCTTTTGTGTTCCCGCCAGGTACTTATCCAAAACGAAATGACGGGATGGCTTGGAATAAGCCCTGAAAAACTGAATATCGTTGCCACTTATAATTTAATATATAACGCCTCAGTTATGGTAGAACAGGGAATGGGCTGTGCCCTGGCTATTGACGGTTTGATAAATACGGGAAGCGACAGCACCTTATGCTTCAGACCGCTGAAGCCGTCTTTAAAAGCAGACGTTATCATCGCCTGGAAAAAATACCGCTCATTATCAAAAGCGGCTTCAAAATTTCTAGAATTTCTCCAAAACGAAATTCTCTGATAATAAATCGCAACAATTTATAAAGTTACATAATCATTGCCGAAAAAGCAAGAAGCGAAGCTTACTGATTTGCAAGTTTTCGCTCCTGTAAGATAAAAACAAAAGAAGCAGTCAGTACTGACTGCTTCTTTTTTGGTGGACGTGAAGGGAGTCGAACCCTCGACCTCTGCAATGCGAATGCAGCACTCTCCCAACTGAGCTACACGCCCGAATGTCAACGCAGATATTTTATCACAATACTTAATCGAATTCAACTGAAAACGGAAAAAATTTTCTTCAGACGCATGAAGCGGCAGAAGTTAAAACTTCCGCCGCTTCACGCAGGAACAAATATTATTGGTTGTCGGAGGCCTTTCTCTTCTTCATGAAAGCGATAATAACAACCGATGCCGCAATTGAAACAATAAGGAGAACACTGCCGAATGCAATGCCGGTCTCAACGCCTGTGTTAGGAATTGAGGGTGATTTTACCTTATTTGTATTTTTCAGATTGTCAATCTTATCTTTAAGATTATCAGCACTGGAGTTCTTGTCTGAATTTCCTGTGCCGGGCTTATCGGAAGTACCGGGCTTGTCGGGATCAACCGGCTTGTCAGGATCTTCCGGATTATCGGGATTGTCAGGATTTATCGGTTCGTCTCCGGGTGTTCCCAAGGCATCAAGAACTGTTCCGTACATTCCAACTTTACCCTGGGCAACAAGATCATCCAGAATACCTACAACCATGCCTGACATACCGCCGAGAGCGGAACTAAGCAGGCCCTTTACAGCAGCGTAGTTAGAAGCGTCTGCAAAGAGAACATCATAGATGTAATAGAATACTGTTGTAAAGCATGTATCTGTGTCGCCTGTTCTGAGTATGAAGTACTGATTAGAATTGCTCTTGCTGGGAAGAACTTCAACTGTTGCGCAGTTTGCAAGAGTCATCCAATCGATAGCCTGAAGTTTAATCTTGCAATCTGTGCCTACTAAACCTGAAAGGTCGATTGGAGAAGCTGTGAGCATCTTATTGATGGCATCAGCGGAAAGATCAAGTGAAGAACCGAGATCTTTGAGCACACCCATCTGAGTAAATACGCCTGCAATTGTGTCGTTAAGTTCGTCTGTACCGATTACATAAGCAATTCTGGGAAGAACTTTGATAAGTCCGTTAAGAGGATCCGGTGAAACAACGTCAAGAACGTCATTCAGCAGAGCGTCTATAACAGGTCTTAAGAATTCATCAGCAGCAATATTTTTGCTGGTTTCTGCAACTTTGTAGTAGTTAGCCTTGTACTCTTCAGTAGTAGGAAGACTTGTTGCACCGATCTGCTCAAGAAGCGGGATAAGTCTTGAATAAACGCCTTCAACGTATTGGCCGTTGCCGTCAACATAGTCAAACATATTAACACCAACGTCAACAATTAAAATGGATGTGCCGGGAGCCAGAAGAGTTGTAATAGGACGAAGTACTGCCAGCAGTGCGTCCACAAATCCCTGACGGTCGCCGTCCTGGAAACCGAAGTCGCCGCTTTCAAATGCAGCCTCTGCGAGAGCGTCAAGATCTTTGCATGCCTTTATCTTCTCGGCTGCCGCACTGTATTTTTCTTCCTCCAGAACTGTAACTATCTTTGAGGGGCTTATGATTAATTTGATTACTCCGCCGAGAGTCATGCCTGCAACACCGATATCTGTTTCATCATGAGAAAGGGTTGCATACAGATCAAAGATTTTGGAAACCATTTCGTTAGTATAAACGTTTTCTTCCAGTATCGGATCAAGACCGTTTGAAAGGTCAACCTCCGGTGCTACAAGAGGAAGAACCGTATCTGTAACAACAGACCAAAGGCCGTCAACAGCACTCTGAATTCCGCCTACCGTGTTAGCTACTTCGCTGTCGGCAGGACGAACAATCTTTGTCATCTGGTATTCTTTGATTTCTTTATCAAACTTGTAGTCGCTTGATTCAGGCTTAATTATAACCATGAATTTTGCGAGAACATCGTCGGAAACTTTCTTTCTGAAATCTTCCGGCATTGCAACATACTTTTCTCTTGCAGTTTCGACAACGCTTGAAGTAAGATTGTCGAGATCAACACCGTTTACATACTTTTCAAAATCTTCAAGCAGAAGCTGTGAAAGAACATCTGAAAGATTGTCATACAATGTTGATACAGTATAAGTTGTTACTTTTGTAGGATTGGTATATGCCAGTTCAGCAGTAAGCTTATCTGCCGTATATACATTTGTAAGATTTGCAGCAGGTCTAACTTTTGATACCTTGCCGATCTTGTCGAAGATAATTCTTGCGTTTTCAGAAAGCGCGTTTACTTTATTCAGAGCAGCAGATGCAATATCAACATCAACTTCTCCTTTGTCAACAAGTTCTTTACCGGCAGAAACAACGGCGTTTACAGCCGCTTCAACGTCTTTATAGTCGTCAAATGCTGAAACTAAATCTAAACCGATTTCCAAAGTCTTTTCAGTTGGAACAATAACATCGGTCTTAACTGCTTCATAATATGCGTTGAACGCATCAATGTAGCCCTCGGGTGTGCGGTCGCTCTTCCATGAATATGTATAGTTACCTGAAGTACCGGTTCTGCTTACATAGTCAAAATAAGAAACTGATTTCGGGTCTGAACCGCCGGCAAACAAATCCTGCTGTTCGTCAAAAACATATCCGAAAATATTGCTTACGGTTGTGCCGAATTTGCTTGTTGAAGGATTGAGAGCATAAATATAGAAGCCGACGCCTGAAGTGCTTCCGTAAGGATAAAGATAATCTGAAAATTCAAGACCGTCTTCATCGAGACCCTTTACATTTTTAATAAGGAGAGCCAGAGTATCCTGAGCAGTCTGATTGTCGGTATAATCAAGACCGTAGCTTGCAAGATATTTTCCGCTTGCAACTTCAGTAAAGTAAGGCTGGAATGCTTCAATAGCGTCCTTATAAGAACCGGGAAGTTCACCGATTACAGCCTCGATGTCTTTAAGGTTCTTATTAAGAGCGTCAATGCTCTGCTGGGTAGAGGGGCTCTTAGACGGGTTTCCGCTGAGATTGCGGGCAACATCGTTTTGAACAAAAGCCGCCCAGTAAGCATAATGGCTAACTGAAACTTCAAGTTTTTCTTTCTCTGACAATGCTTTTACTTTTGCTGAAACATCGTCAAAAGCTTTTCGAGCGGCTTCTTTCTGTTCCACTTCTTCTTCTTTTGCGGAATAGATATAGTTTCTATGATTATCATAGAAAGACTGTATCGCTTCCTCAACGGCAGTTACTGTCTCGCTTTTTGAGCCACTGTCATCCGCGCCTGCTGCCATTGCGTAAAAACCGACCGTTACGCTGGACAACACGATCAAAACGGAAAGCAGTAGGCTAATTGCTTTTCTGCTTTTTTTCATTTTCGTTTACCTTCCTGAAAAAATTAATACAGCACCGCAAAAACAAACCGGTTGCTCATGTACAATGATATCTTGAAATTTAATTTTTGTAAATATGCCATATTTTACAAATATATAAGTTGCCGTTTATGCATGTTGTACAAATTGTTGATTATAATAGACGGATTTGAAATTTATTTCTAACAACTCTTGCGTTTTTCAAAAACAGACCGCTTTAACTATTTGTTGCTTTACTACACTAAATTATTTCGTAATTTGATTTTTAATTCAAATTATGATATAATGTATAAACAGAATATACAGGAAGGATAAATTTTAGTCATGAAACAGGCTGAAAAAAACAGACTGAGCACCAATCAAATAATAACTGCCGCAATAAATGAATTTGCGCATTATGGTTATGCCAACGCTTCCCTGAATAGACTTTGCAGAGAAAACGGAATATCAAAAGGTAAACTATATCATTATTTCGATTCTAAAGACGAATTATATTATCAGTGCGTAAACTTTATCTTTTTTGATTTCAGCAGTATGCTCCAAAACATAGAGATAGATAAGACAAAATCTGTTTTCGATAACCTGCATTACTATTATGAAAATATTCTTCAATACTGGACGACGCACCCCGAGTCCTGCCTGATTATCAAACGCGCCAGCCTTATGTTCGACAGCAAGGATTTTAAACAGGTTAAAGAAGGCCAGAAGAAATACATCATGACCGCAAAACAGAACCTGCTTGAAATAACAAGGTCCGGCAACTGCAACGCATACGTTTCAAACGACGAACTTTTCGAAGTGCTTAAAGCAGTTAACGAAAACCTGTTTATGCGAAAAATAGGCAACGCCGCCGAACTGGCAATAGAAGGCAAAAACGAAGAAGTACAAAAAAAGAAAAAGGAAATTATGGCCTTGTACGACAGAATGATAAACGTTCTGCTTCACGGAATACTATAAATAAAAGAAGCGTACCGCACCCGATACGCTTCTTTTTATTTTTTATTTAATTTTCGCTGTTACTCGTTTCTTCAATCTCAACAGGATACCATTGCTCGTCGTTTTTATAAGGATTTTCAAGTCCCTTCAGGTCATACCATATCTGTGGATATTTCGGATTATCCCGCTTCTTGGCAACAGAAGTGTCAACAGAAGCGCTTTCGCCGTCTCTGACCATTCTTGCAACGATTACAATGCGGCAGTCTGCGCGGTAATTGCCGGTGTCTACCTCTCTCGTGCAGGTCGAAAGAGTAAGTATCTTGTCGTTTTCATTAACGTCAACGCCTGTGTCAAACAGCGAGCGCTTTTTTATCTCGCTCATATAGCCGTCAAAATTTTCGCCGCCCATATTAGGATAAATATAATTGAAAATATAGCCGTTATCCTCATCAGCAGAAGCGCTTGTAATAAACACTGCAAATATCTTCCATTTATACATATTAGTCCTGGTGTTAAATTCTACAACAGGATGCTCTTTGTAAAAATCAAGATCGCTGTATTTCGTAAGTTCTGAAAACATCGTTTGGTCCAGCCAATTATGACCGTAAAGAACGGTGTTTTCGCCAAGAGAAGACGCACTGCAATCCATATCCATAAAGATTGAGCCTCTTCCCTCTTCTTCCTTTTCAAAATTATGGTTCAGATAAAAATCGTTATTATCTGTTTGCACAACGGGATAATCAACGTGGGTCGAATCTATCTTTATCCAGCCCACAAAATCGTTATTCTTTTCGTAATATTCGTTGTATTTCTCCGGTACCTCAGTAACACTTGTTTGCGAATCGGTAGCCGTCTCTGTTGGCGTTTCATTGGTCTTGTCTGTGTTAAAATAATAAAGGCCCCCAGCCACTGCCGCGGCAATTAAGAGCACCAAAATAACAATAACAGCCGACTTCTTTTTGCTCACTACGAAGCCTCCTTTCGCTGTAAAAAACTAACGTATTCAATTTCTATTATAAAAAAGGCTCGCAAACTGTCAAGACATAAATTGCTCCTTCGGCTCATGTTTTCACATTGCAATGAGCATATTTATATGTTAGGATGATATCGGGAGGGATAATTTATGTTAAGGCAAAACAGAACAAATATAATAATCTTTTATATAATCACTGCGGCGGCGCTGACAGCGGCGGCATTCATAGACCTTCAACTTGATATCAAACTAAATTCACCTGAAAATCCTTTTGCAATCTGGTTTCAGAACACAGGCGAAATTTCCTGCCGCCTTATCTGTCCTCTGGCAGGCACCGTGCTGTTTTACACCTGCAAAAGCCGATTCGGAAAAACCGCAGGATTTCTTATCGCAATCGGAGGCTCCATATATCTCGGTTACTACATCGGCAAATACTTCTTTATTGAAGAAAACAGAATGGCCTTTAGCATCGTATGGGGCTTAGGATTCGGAATCGTCACCCTTATTACGGGAAAATATATAAAAATTCCCGAAAAAGCAAAAAAACCGCTGATGGCTCTTGCAATAGCGGGAATTGCAGTTATGGCGGTACAGCTTCTTGCAGTTGAGGGATTAAAATATCTTTGGGGCAGAGTCCGTTTCCGCGATCTTATTGCCCAGGGAAGTTACGAGGCATTTACTCCATGGTACCAAATCAACGGTATAAACTCAAACAAATCTTTCCCCAGCGGTCATACCGCCGGTGCCGGAATGAGTTATCTTCTTATGCTTCTGCCCTGCGCATTCAGCAGTTGGAAAAGCAAAAAGAACGTCTGCTTCTGGGTTGCCCTTATTTACACTGGGATAGTAGCCTTCACCCGACTGGTTATGGGCGCCCACTACCTAAGCGACGTTGCCGCAGGTGGTCTTATCAGTTTTACTATTGTAATTATCACAATGAAAATATTTGAAAAAGCGGCTGAAAAGCACCCGGAGATCACGTGCTGATCACGGTTTCTTTCGTCTCTTTTCATATATTTGAGCTTCTTTATTTATCGGGCTGTCTTTCATCAGAAAGGCGGCCCATTTTATATCGTTTTTTTCTATTCGTTTCTTGCTTTCTTCAAGGTTTTCAAAATATCTGCCAATTGTTTTTTCAATCTCTTTTTCGCAATCATCTATTCCACATCTGCGCACAATGGAAGTTAGCTCGTAAAAAGCAAGACCTATCGCGTGAGCCTCGGTATGCACTGAAGAACACGCCTGGGCAACAGCATGGCAAAGAGCGCAGTCGGCAGAGTTATCAAGAAGAGGCGCCACACGGTGAACCTCCAGAATAGCGGCTTTTGCAACAGGCATTTTAACCTTGCCGCAGGCCCAGTCCCAGCAGACGCTTTCTGCAATATCCCAACAGTGTTCGCTTGGATAGCGGCGCCTTAAAATTTCCAGCGGATTCTGCATACTGACAAATGCCCAAAGCACAAGGATTCTGCGTTTCTGACCCCTGAAAGCCTCAAGAAGCGGCTGGAGGCAGGCGCTTTCGCGGTTAAATAATATCTGATTTTTTCTTTTGTACTTTTCTCTTACATCGTCAAGTTCCAATTCATTTCTCCGTATCTTCGTTACTGATGCAATATATCAGATGCGGAATATCGATACCGTAATAGTGCTTCACCTGAACGCCGCACACTTTCATTCCGTTTCGCAGGGCTACTCGGCGGGACGGCAAATTCAAATCCCGTATAATCGAGTAAACGCGCTTTTCTCCAAGGCGGTTAAAGGCGTAATCCTTACAGGCAACCGCCGCTTCTGTGGCGTAACCTTTATGCCAGAAATCTTTTCTGAAAAGATACCCTACTTCAACAACGTTTTCTCCCCACCACAACTGCTTTGTAAGTCCGCACTGACCAATTACTTCTCCGTTTTCTTTAAGGACAACTGCCCAAAGGCCTATTCCGTCGGTTTCATAACGGACGAGTTGTTTTTTCAGCCACTCATCTACTTCATCATCGGAAAAAGCGTGCTCATAGGCATACATTACATCTTCGTCCTGCAATATTTTGCAAAGCGCAGAATAATCTCCATTATCCATTTTTCGCAAAATCAATCTTTCTGTTTCAATTATCATGCTATCGCCTCTTTTCAAACTTAATTATAAAGACTGATAAGCGAGAGGTCAATAACCCGTTAAAGCCAAGTGAAAACAGAAAGAAAAACCGCCCTGCAAATGAACAAGGCGGTTTTATTATTGGGTTTAATTTTAAGATGCAGAGCGTTTGCGGCGAATGAGCCAAATTACACACACTGCAGCAATTAAAGCGGCGCCCGCTGTAACAATCCAGACAATCATATTCGTTTTATTCGAATCAGATTTATCCGTTTTCTGTTCTTCACTGCTCTGAGCCTGTTGGCTGTCGGAAACATCCGTATCTGCCAGCTCATCGTCTTTTACGTCTGTGCTTTCCTGCGCCTGCTCTGCGGGAGACTGCGCCTGATTGCCGCTGACATTTTCTGACTGAGCGGAGGTTGTTTCGGATTTATCCGGGAGTGAAGGTTTAGCGGTTTCGCTCGTATTTGTATTATTTGTCGAGGTATTACTATCGGTGTTTGTGTTATTATTACTGTTGTTTTCTCCTGCTGAACCGTTCTGGCCGGAACCGCCGTTTGGCTTCTGGTTTGAGTCAGGCTGTTCCTCCGGTGCAGGCTTATTGGTTTCTTCCTGTTCCAAAGTAAGAACGGAATTCATTCTAATAACGCTCTCATCAACGACGCTTTCAATATCAGCTGAAGAAACCGATTGTTCAACTGCTTCAACACCGTTTTCAAAAGCGGTTTTAAGTCCTGACTGGCCGTCTTCTGAATATTCGCTGAGATCATATTTTGAGTATTCTGCGTTAAGCTTTTCAACAGCTTTTCTTTTCTCGTCGGAGAGTTCTCTGCGCTCTTCAAGAGAAGTTAAAACGCTGTCAGGAATATACTCCTTTTCGCTTTCGCCCAGCGCGTTATATTCCTGCATTTTAGCGTCAAGGGCTTCAAAATGTGTACTTCTGATCTCATTAAGCGGTTTTAAATCAAGAGCGTCCAGCGAATTGTACCACAAAACTGAACGGTTAAGACATTCAATATCCGAAATCGTCTTTTCAATTTTTTCGCTGACAATGAGCGCAAGCGCTTCAATTGTTGCGGGATCTTTGAGAGTGCTGAATGTTTTCAGCCCATCTTCTTTCCCGTTTTCCAATGCGGCTGCAATCCTAACGGCAAGTGTGCCTGCCGAAAAAATATCCATAGGCTTTTGATTAACCGCCGCCAATACGTCACCGTACTCTGTGCTCCAGCCGGTTTCTATCTCTGCAAGACGAAGCTCATAGGTGTGAACGGCTTTCATTTTGCTTACAGCGTCGTCAAGCGCCGCCTGCATTTTTGAAGTGTTTTTATCAGCGCCGGCTATGCCATCTGCGCCCAGGCTGTAGATATCAGCAAGCGCCTGCCAGTCTTCGTCTGTATAGTCTCCGTTCTGATACTGCCTAAACTCCTCCTGAAGTTTTTCCATAAAGGGCTTCTGAAGTTCGGAAGCTTTAAGCGACCACACCGCGTACAGGGTTACGGTTGAGCCATTAACTGCGGATAGATTTTGAACAGACGCTCCGTCCGCATAAAGAACCGGACCGTCAGGAGACTTGCTCCAGCCCATAAAGTCGAAGCGGCTGTTTGTAAAGGAGTTGGGAGAAAGAGAAAGACATTTATCAAAATATCCCTCGCTGTCATTCATACTTCCCTGGGCTTCATCGTGGTTTGCGTCATATTTAACAGTATACTTATTAGGCGACCACTGGGCGTAAAGGTAGACCGTTTCGCCGTTAGTCTTGCCGCCGATATTCTGCACCCGCTGAGCGTCTGAATAGCTGTATCCGCTTCCTCCGGGCACAGTATTCCAACCGCTGAAATAATAGCCGTAACGTGTAAACTTATTGGCGTTAAGTTCAAGCTCTTCGCCGTAAACGCCGTTTTGCTGTTCCATTGAACCGTTTCCGCCGTTGGAATTGTATACTATTTTATAAGTGTTTGCGATTCGCTTTCCGTAAATCGTCTGACCCTGGGCTGTAACATCGCCGTTTATCTCAACAGAATACATATCGTCTTCGAACCACTCAACCAAATCGTAGCCTGTCTCAGGGTTCTGCTCGCTAAAGCAATCAAAGCTTACGGTAAGGTCAGGTGCATTTGGGAAAATTATTTTTGTAAGACGATTATATTGAGCGGAGAAAAACTCAATATTACTGTTAGCGCTCAAATCAAGTTCTTCAATCTTGTTTGTATCTATTATAAGTTTCTGCAATTGCAGTAATGCGGAAAGATCAATACTCTCCAACGCATTATCAAACAGATCAACGTTCACCAAAGCAGTATTATTGCTCAGATTTATTGCGGGAAGAAGATTTGAAGACGCGTAAATAGTGGTAAGTTTAGTATTATTACCAAGGTTTAGCGACGTTAAATAGTTGCTCGAACAGTTAAGCATTCTCAAGTTTAAATTCGCTCCGAGATCAAGGGAAGAAAGCCTGTTTGATGAACAATTGAGATATTCAAGTTCCGTATTTGACGATACGTCAAGCGCGGTCAGCTGATGGTTTGAAACCGAAAGACTTTTCAAAGCAGTAAAATTTGAAATGCCTTCAAGACTTGTTATCCTGCCTGATGAAGCGGAAGACAAATTCATCTCAGTTATCGACAGGATCTCATCCTCGCTGAGCACTCCGTCTGCGCCTGCTCCGCTAAGATTGCTCTTATCCAAAATCCAGCTGCGAAACGCCTCGTCTGGAAAATTCAAAGCGTCCACGCTGACGTCCTGGCTACCACCCCTCTGTTCTGCAAAAGCTGCCGGAGCAAAACTGTTTATCAGTATCAGTACCGACAGACAAATCGAAAAAATTCTTAAATTTCTTTTCAGCAAAAACGCCTCCTTGCATTCTAAGCCGCTTAAATCCTACGGCCTTGGCGACAGTATATCTTATCGCTTTCGGCGTTTCAACAAGCAAGTATTGCCTTGTATGTGTTATACTGGAAAATCAGTGGTTGTGAGATATTTTCACAATGAAAAATAAGGATTTAAATGAAAAAATATCAAAAACTGTAATTATTTTTTGATGCGTTTGAAGAATAATTTAAGAATAATAAAAAACAGCAGTAAAATTACTGCTGTTTCATTTTATATTTACTTTGTATTGCAGTCCAAATATTCCAGGCGGCATCCTCCGTTGCAGACTGAGAAATATTCGCATTGGGAGCATTTGGCGCTTTTTCTGAAATTGCGAAATTCTTGCAGTTTTTCATTACTCTGCCACGTTTCAAAGCTAAGGGTTTCAGCGTCGCCGAAAGTCTCGTTCCAAAACGAACACGGTTTAAAACGTCCGTGAACGTCAATCGCAATATAGGCATTGCCGCCCATACAGCCATTTGCGTCCGCTTTATAAAGCAGTTTCGGCTTAATGAGCCCCATGGCGGCAATTTCCTGCAAAGCGGAGCAATCGTACAAAAACATCATTCCCGGTCTGACGGAGAGTTTTTTTATTTTTAAAAGCGCGCTTTGCATTAAATCGTCTGCATTAAGATCGTGAACGCCGGCATTCTTCGCCGTTTCCTTATACCGCAAAAACAGTATTTTATTAAAATCCGAACGTGGCGCATTTTTTACTGTATTCTCAAGAATAGGCAACATTTCAGTTGTGATGAGAACATTCAGCCCGGCTTTTTTTCCGGTTTGCTTTTTAAAAATTTTAGCCGCGTTAAAAGCCGTTTCAACATCAGACGGCTTATGTATACTGAAATGGACGTTGCCGAACACTTTGCACTTTTTTGCAAATTCAGCCGTCATCGTCAGCCCGTTTGTTGTCATATTAGGCAAAATGCGCCTGCTTCTTGCATACTCGGCAAGTTCGATAATATTGGGATAAAGCGTAGGCTCTCCGCCGCCGAAGGAAACGGACAGCACTCCCAACTCAGATAAATTATCAATTATTCTTTTTGCTTTTTCAAAATCTATATCTTCAGCAAGATCGCCCCTGGCTGTGTTATAGCAACCGCGGCAATACATATTGCATCTTGTAGTTACCGCAAAGTGAGCGTCAAGTGGCGCCGAAAAAACATTTTCTTTATACACAGCAGAAGGATTTTTTCTTATTCCCAGACTGTCGGCCATTGGGTTATTAACATATCCCACAAAACCCGGTTTTTCAAAAAAGATAACTCCGCCGAAATATTCTCTTCTTGCCTTAACTATCAAAATATCACTTATCCGTATGCTAAATCGATTTCGTTAAAAATAGGTTCCAATATTAATCCGCTTATTAGAAATGTTGCGACTAAAACACCCACAACAGCCCCAAGTGAGATCAGTATTGCTCCTTTTGCAGTCAGTGAACCGGAAATCACGTCGGAATCCAGCTTTTTCAAAATAAAGAACGTACACACGGACGGCACAGCGCCAACAAACAATATCTCAAATCCGTAAATCAGCAGTGAGCCGTAGCCCCAGCAGCAGTAAACTGCAACAATGAGAAAAACTATTGTTGATACAACAAAAAGTGGTGTTGCCACCAGCCTAAATCTTTTTCTTGCTTCGCTTTCAACAAGCTTTCCCTCATCGTCTTTCGGCAGTTTCACCAGGGACAACAGCCAGACGATAAGCACCGCGGGCAGCAGCGCAATCTGGAAAAAAATACTGAATATCAGATAACCTGAGCCGCCGGAAAAATTCGCCATATTAAACGGGCGCACTTTTAATATTTTCTTCTTCTCTTTCATAAACTCACCGCCGTTTCATCTTTAGTTTAGTAACCTGTTAATCATTCATTTTCTAAATTCTTCCTGAGCCAGGAAGGAAATGCAGTAGTAGGCAGTTTAATTAATGTAGGCATTCCGTAATCCATAATATTTCTCCTGAGCGCACAAAAAGAACATACTATCCACTTAAAGTATATCATATCAAACTAACAAGCGCAACAGGCAAACGCATTGTCCTTGAAAAAATAAAAGCGGTACTTTCGTACCGTCTTTTTTGGCGGAGAGCAAGGGATTCGAACCCTCGAGTACTCGTTGAAGCACTACACGATTTCCAATCGTGCTCCTTCGGCCAGCTCGGACAACTCTCCGTATCTAAAATTATTTGCCGCTGAAAGCCGCGGCTTTTCATTTGCTAATAGATTTTACAATAATATACCCCGTTATGTCAAGTCTTATTTTGCCCAAAATTCAATTTACTACGCATAAACAATAAAAAACGGAGACGGCAAAAGCCGCCTCCGAACTTTTTTATTCAAATTAATAAAGAACCATGTAATGGTCGATTTCCCACTGACTTACTCTTGTGCGGTAATCGTCCCATTCGTTTTCTTTACCTTCAATGTAGTTGTTGAAAACGTGTTCGCCGAGTGTTTCCTTGATGAACGGGTCTGCCTTTGCGGCGTCAATAGCTTCTTTCAGTGAGCCGGGCAGAGAGTCGATGCCGGCCTTTTTAAGTTCTTCGTCTGAAAGTCCGAATACGTTATAATCGATAGGAGAAGCAGGTGTCATTTTCTTCTTGATACCGTCAAGACCTGCTGCAAGGCAAAGCGCCATTTCAAGATAAGGGTTGCAGGCAGGGTCAGGACAACGAAGTTCAACACGTGTTCCCTTTCCTCTTGAAGCAGGAATACGAACAAGGCATGAACGGTTTGAAGCAGACCAAACCATATATGAAGGAGCTTCATAACCGGGAACAAGGCGCTTGTATGAGTTTACTGTGGGGTTTGAGAATACGGCAATACCTCTTACATGAGCCATGATGCCTGCGATGAAGTTGAACGCAATCTCGGAAAGTCCCATATCTCCGTTGGGATCGTCAAACGCATTCTTGCCGTCCTTAAGATAATAAAGGCTCATATTTGTATGCATACCTGAGCCGTTAATGCCATGGATAGGTTTGGGCATAAATGTTGCATGAAGTCCGTGCTTGGCCGCATATGTTTTAACGACGTGTTTAAATGTCATTACACGGTCGGCGGAAAGCATAACGTCGCCGAACTGGAAGTCGATCTCGTGCTGACCTGCGGCAACCTCGTGGTGGGAAGCCTCAATCGTATAGCCCATATCCTCAAGAGCAAGGCAGATATCTCTTCTGCAGTTTTCGCCGTGGTCAATTGGGTTCAGGTCAAAATAGCCGCCCTCGTCGCCTGTTTCCAGTGTGGGAGCGCCGTTTTCATCCAACTTAAAGAGGAAGAATTCACATTCGGGGCCAACGTTAAAGCCGAAGCCCATTTCTGCCGCTTCGTCAATAACTTTCTGAAGAACGTTTCTGGGGTCGCCCATAAACGGAGTAGCATTGTCTGATTTATAAACAGAGCAGATAAGGCGCGCTGTCTGGGCATTCTGGTGCTTTCTCCATGGGAAAATTGTCCATGTGTCATAATCCGGGTGGAGATACATATCAGACTCGTCGATACGCACGAAGCCGTCAATAGACGAGCCGTCAAACATGCACTCATTGTCAAGAGCCTTTTCAAGCTGTGACATTGTGATTGCAACGTTTTTCATGATACCGAACATATCCGTAAACTGAAGGCGGATAAATTCAACGTCATTCTCCTGTGCGCTTTTTATAATGTCTTCCTTTGTGTATTTACTCATAGCAAATACTCCTCTCTTAAAATCAAAAAAAGAGGGCACTCCGCCTAAACGGAACGCCCTCGTTCTCTTACAATATTATTATAGTCATCTCATCCGTCGTTTGTCAACGTTTTTACATAATTTTGTAAATGATAAAGAAACGCCGTTTCAGCCCCTCAAAAAGTTTTGTGCAAATTACACATAAGGCCTTTAAGAATTTTGGCTATATGTCCAAAAACTCCTTATCAATCACTTCTTCAGACAGATTTGTAAAGTATTCAACGGTGGCGCCTTTTTGCACCTGAGTTTTTGCTAAATCGTCGTTGTAGTCGCTGAGTTTGTAAACGGAAAACGCCAGTTTGTCCCCAACGTCCGTATAGTGGCAAACCACAGGAGCAAGTTTTGCGGATGAAATTGTAATTTCGCCGTTGTCTTTTTCAACGGTTATTTCCGCCATTCCGCCACAGAGCTGATTAAGATTGAGCTGATGGCTGATAAAGTTGCCCAGCGAATAATAAACAAGCATTTTTTTGCCGGTTTCTTCGTTCTCCACCCACTCAACGGGCTGGAGAACATGGGGATGACAACCGATTACAATATCAACGCCCAAATCGGAAAACAGCTTTGTATACTCTTCCTGGTAGGCCGAAATCTCATGGCTGTTCTCAGTTCCCCAATGAGGGAACACAATTACAACGTCGGCGTTTTTCCTGGCTTCGGTAACGTCCTTGGTAATCTTGTCTTTGTCCATCATATTTACGATCCAGGTTTTATCGCTGGGAAGAGAAATTCCGTTAAGACTGCTAGTATAATTAAGCAGAGCAAAGGTAATATTATTTTTTTGGTAATACGTTATCCGGTTATAAGCCTCTTCAGAAGCGTTCGTTCCGATATGAACGACTTCCTTATGGGAATTAAAATATTCTAATTCTTTTTCAATACCCGCTGTTCCCATATCCATGGTATGGTTAGTTGCGCAGGTAAACACGTCAAATCCCGCGGCAATCGCGGCGTCTCCAATCTCCCAGGGAGAATTAAAACTCGGATAACCGGTGTATTCAAAAGAATCTCCGCCGAGAATTGTTTCCTGATTGATAATTGCAATATCAGCAGGCTCAATATATTTTTTTATTTCTGTATAAAACGAATTGTAGTTGAGGCTTCCGTCAGCCTGTTCTCCGGCGGCAATAAGCGTATTGTGAATAAGGTTGTCCCCTACGGCAACAATGTTCACTTTAGACTTGCCCTCAGTCTGTGAAACAGCGGCGTTTTCCGTCTCGTCAACCGTTTCATTCTGGGTAACGGCGGTGGGCTTTTTCTCATCTGCATTGCGAGTAATATTTCCGCCTACCGCAAGAGCCACAATCACAGCCACGCCGATTAAAACAGGCACCAGCCATGAAGCAAGGTTCTTCTTTTTATCCATATATATCACATCCGAAATAAGGAATATTCATCATTATTTTGCCAATGTATTATATCATAATACACCCCTTTTATCAACAGCGTTAAATTTACTGCTTAGATTGACAATACTTGTTTAAATAGTTATTATTAAGATACAGAATAGATTGGAGCAAAAAAAATGGAAACTGTATTGATGTACGGACTGTTTATCGTCGGATTAGTGCTGATAATCAAAGGCGGCGACTGGTTTGTTGACAGTGCCAGCTGGATTGCCGAGGTGCTGGGAGTTCCAAAATTCGTAATAGGTGCAACCATTGTATCCATTGCGACAACGCTTCCGGAAATGATTGTAAGTATCCAGGCAACGGCAAAAGGCAACGTTGACATGGCGGCAGGCAACGCAATAGGCTCAGTTACCGCCAACACGGCAATGATCATGGGTCTTTTCATAGTATGTATGCCCTTTGCTATTAAGCGCAAGGAATTTGCCCCAAAAGCCTGCATGATGTTCGGCGCTTCAGCGCTTCTTATGCTGGGCTGTATTTTTACAGAAAAAAGAGAAATGCAGTTCGCAGGAGAAACAGGGATGTACTATTCCCTTTCCACAATCGGATTGATTGCGCTTATCGCCGTATTTATAATCTTCTTTATTGAAAATTTCATCTCAATGAAAAACAATCAGGTTCAGATTGAGCCCAGCCCTGAAAACATTGGTATTCAGGAAGAGGACAATATCGTTCCCACAAAAGAAAAAGCGACGGGCAAAGACTGGACTAAAAACCTTATATTTTTCGCTCTCGGTGCCGCAGGCATCGTAATAGGCGCAAACCTCCTTGTTGACAAAGGCACGCTTATTGCTCAGAGTCTGAACGTTCCCCAGCGTCTAATCAGCGTTATTGCAATTGCAATCGGAACATCGCTTCCGGAACTTGTTACGACAATAACGGCGCTTCGCAAGAAAGTAGGCGCACTGTCGGTGGGCAATATTCTCGGCGCAAACATAATCGATTTGGCGCTTATTCTCCCCATATGCTCTTTTGTTTCAATGGGAAAGGGCACAGGAGCACTGGCGGTATCGGCAAACTCTGTTGAGATAGATATGCTGGTTTGCCTGATAGCAATCGCCGTTGCGATAATACCGACAATTATTACCCAGAAATTCCAGCGCTGGCAGGGCATCGTTATGCTGGCGGGATATCTTGCTTACGTAATATTTACAGTCACTATGCACTGATAAAAAATTAAGCCGCAGGTAAAAACCTGCGGCTTTTGTTATATAATTTTTAAAAATCCATTTTATAGTGAAGCATATCGGAAACACGGCCGTCCTTGTAGTGTATTGAGCCGATGTCACGGCGATAAAACGTAAAACCTGATTTTTCAATAACTCTTGACGAAGCGATATTCTCTGCGTCGCATGAAACAAAAACCCGTGTTATCCCCTGCTCTTTAAGATATTGCAAAACCGTCTTCACCGCTTCGGTCATGTATCCCCGTTTTGTCACCTTGGGATTAATCATATAATAAAGACTTCGGGCTTTTCCGTTTCCTTTAACAGGCATCGCCTGAATCATTCCCTGCATTTTGCCTTCTGCGCAGATAGCCCAGCAGTAATAATCAGTCCGCTTATATTTGGGCAGCTTGCCGAAAACAAATTTAAACGTATCGATAACGGTATTTTTCTCTCTTGCAGTAAAATATTTGTTGATAGACGGCGCTCTGTACCATTTCAGCGCACTGGGGAAATCAAACGGAGAAAATCGCCTTAAAACGAGATTTTCTGATATTAACTTTACTGTTCCTGTCTGTTTCATAAGACCCCTCAAATACACAAAGAGCCGGCCCCGGGTTTCCCTTAGCCGACTCTTTATTATTATGCTTTTACTTCTTCGGTATCTTCCTTTTTCTTGTGGAACAGAAGTTTGTCTACCGGGAAATACAGGAAGAACTGAAGTGCTGAACAAACGGCTGTTGCAATGTTTCTTGAAAGAGCGTCGTTCCAGCCCCACTTTGTTGTAAACAGAGTGTTCAGAGTGGGTGAAAGCCACGCGGAGAAACAGATCAGCGCAATAGTAAAGATTATGTAAATAGGAAGTGTAACTGCAACGTTTGCGCTTGAGTTGAATGTCTTTTCCTTATTTACAAAGAAAGCAACGATCTGAGCGGCAATGTTTGCAACGTTGAACGCAATGAAATATCCCAAACCACCGGAAATAATGTTGCCGGCAGCGTCTGTTGTAACAGGATAATCAAATACAAACCAGTCAACAGGAGTTGCGTATAGATCATGAATCTGCGGAATCAGCGGAATCAGGTTAACGAGAGCAAACTGAACGATGCAGGCCAGAAGGCTTACTACGATGAACTTTACGAACTGCCACGCAGTAACGAGCCAAGAGCCTTTCTCTTCCGCCATGTTGTCAATGTCTTTTAAGTTTTTAGCCATAAATCTTTCCCCTTATTTTAAGTTGTTTTATATGAATAACCCGGCAATCATACCCGGAATTATCATTTTAACAAGGGCAACTATGCCCCATACAACCAATGCAATAATACCAACCACAATTGCAAGTATAACAAGAATCAGCAAAACAATCAAGAATAAAATCAGCGGACCCTTCTTGCTGGGCTTCACCGGATCGTTGAAAACAGGCTCTTCCCTCTTAGGAGCCGGATTTTCATCGTCATATATCGGCTCGATAGGAAGCGTTGCTTCAGCGTCGCATGGGCCCGGGTTCCAAAGAAGCGGCTCAACAAGAGCACGAACAGACGTTGCGCCCTTAAGAACTTTTCCGATTGAGAAATGGATTGTATTAAGGAATGAATCGATTACGTTGAGCATTCCGCAGGTGATGCGGTATTCTCTCGTATCAGGTGAATAAGGCGAATCGCCGCAGTAAAGATTTTGAACAAGTTCAAGTATAAAGTCAACAACTCTGTTGTCGGCAATATCAGCAATATCGCTCTTTTTAAGTCCTGACTCTTTTTTGCAAAGGCGCCAAACTTTCTTGAAAGTCAGCTTGTTGAGCCACTTTGCAACGGGCTTTATAAGCCAGCCGACTTTCTTAACCTTCTCGCCGGGAATTGAAAATGCGTCTGTCATTTCAGCAAGGCGGTCAATATCCGTTGCCGCCGCTTCAATAAGTTCCGCTATCATTCCGAAGAAGAAAGTGCGCATATATTCGTCAAAGGGCTTTCCGTTTGTATCAATTCCAGGAACGTCCTTTATCATAACCGTTTCAACGTCAATCTTTGCGTTTGCAGGATCAAAGGTAACGTTTCTCATTGTAGGAGGGCATCCCAGAAGCGCTCCGCAGGCAACATCGTAAAACTTGTTGCCTTTTTTTGAAGTAATAACGCTTATATCATGAATATGGGTATGACCTGTAAGCATGCAGTGGAGACCCGCGTCTGCAAATATCTCACGAGTGGTCTCGTGGTTGCGCTGCATATCGCCTTTTCCGATAATAGCATAAAACGGGCTGGGAGCAATCATCGGATGGTGGGTCATCGCGATTACATACTGGTCGTTTTCCTGAGCGTCCTTGAGTTGAGCCAGGATCCACTCCATGCAGTCGTCGCTGAAGCCTGAACCGCGCTCGCCCTCGGGCTTGCCGTTCGTATCATCGTTCAGCGCAAAAAGGCGGTAGCCGGGAGCAAGCTGAACAACGTAACTCATTGATTCAGGATGTGTTGCGATAGCCTCATTGGGTCCGAATTCATAATACATATCCCAAAGATCGTGGCGATCCTCAACAGCAGGAACCGTAATCTTGTTGTCGCCGTCATAGCCGTCTGCAACGCCGCCGTCTCTGAAATCGTGAGTCGCTGTAATAACATATACTCTCTTGCCGCGCTTTTTGAGATCCCGGAGCATTTCAATAAACTCTTCGTGGGAATTGAGCTCACCGTCGCGGGTAGTGTCGCCTGCCAAAACTACAATATCGGTTGAAGTGTCCTGGCAGAGCATATCAAATCCTGCGCGGATTACAAGATCTGAATCCCTGATGATTTTCTGGCTCTTTGACTCGGCTTTTTTATAAGCCTTGCCCTCGGTGCCGTTTTTTCTTGAATAGTAGTGGGTATCGGTAATGAACTGAATTTTCAGCGGAGCATTGCCTGAACCGTAAATTTTTGCAGCCATTTTATCCTCCTTAGATTTTTTCTGCGCGCAGAACGCCGTTCTTTACCGTACCGTCAAGTGTAATTTCCATACATCCCGGCGTACGCTGAACATACTTGATTTCCTCACCGTTCAGTGTTACGCGGTAGTTTTCTGCGTCTGACAAAGTGATAACAACCGAATACTTGTCGTTGTCACCGAAATATTTAAACGAAACTTCCGCCTCGTTCGCTGTAACTTTTTGATAATCCGTCCATACATCAAGGCCAACGGTTACTGTTCCGGGTTTATAATAAGCGTTTGCCCAGATATTGATGGGAGCGGAAAGTCCTCCGAAATTATGGAACCAACCGCCTCTCTGGGTCTTAATTCCGAAACATTCATATGTGTTATAGGAAAAGTCGGTCTCGGCTTTCCACATATTAAGCGCTCTGTCTGCAATGGCAAAAGCAAAATCCGTTTCGCCAAGGTCAAACATCGTTTTCCACATAAACCACTGGTGGCTCATCCAGACGTTACCGTTCCAGTAACCGTCATCAAAATAATACGACGCGCTCATATCAACGGCACTGATGCCGCTTTCTGACCACATTTCGTCAGGATTTTTAATATGGGCAAGGATTTTTTCTCTTCTGTCACCCTTTGCGGCGCCTGCGAACAGAGGATAGACACCATCCATTCCCTTGTCGTAGTTTTCGCCGCTGTCAGTAGTGAAAATTCCTTTATATTCTTTGTTGTCGTCGTAAACTGAGTAGGCGTAATAACCGCTGTTTTCGTCCCAGCTATATTTATTGAGAGCGTCGCTCATTCTTTCAATATCAGCGTCGTAAACCTCAGCGTCAGCATTATTGCCCAAAGCAAGGGCAACCATTTTAAGAATTTTCGCTGCGCGGATAGTATGGGAGGTTGAAATGCAAGGACAGAGATACTGCTTCTTGTCCTGTGCAATCATTGCCACCTGAGCCGGATAATCGTCCATACCGCTGCAGGAATACCAATAATCGTATGTAGTTGTAAGTCCGTTGCCGAACTTGCCGCAGGTTGAGCCTTCTGTCTTGCCGCTGATAAAGTCATAATAGCGCTTCATCTTCGGATAAAGGTCGTAAAGCGGCTGTTTGTCGTCTGCACGGTGGAGCATTTCCAGATACTGAACAAACTGGGTGGGAACAAGCGAACCGTGGAGTAGGAACTGGAAGTCTTTGTTGTCATCGTCGGAGAGATAAGTCTCAAGTATGTACTGAGCTTTCTGTCGGCTGAATTCAAGAACGCCCGTTCCGATTACGCCGCTGTCCCATGTGTAAAAGCTGTCCCAGCGTTTGCCGGGTGTATAATGAACAACGTTTTCGCCGTGCTTGTAAACGGGATAAACAAGGTTTGTAAGAAGCGTTGAACGCATTATCTCGGTTGAAAGTTCATATTTGCTGCCCGCCTTGTTGAAAGGAACCGGGGACGCAAATTTCTTTGTTTCACTGTAAATTTTGTCATATTCACTTATTGCAAGCTCAGGCTGTTCGCCCTTTGACAAAACGATATATTCAACATGAGTGCTGTGGGGTTTGATAAAGATTGACGGAATAACCGTATTGTGGAAGAAGCCCTCGTCGCTTTTCTTCATTTTGAAAGAACGGCTGAACGTCTCTCTCAGCTGATCATAGGTCGGGTCGCCGTTTGAAAGTCTGTTGATAAGAGCGTCTTCAAGGCAGCCGCTTTCCAGCACTCGTCTTCTCGTTTTAACGTTATGGGTAAGAATTGAAAAACAATCGTCAATTCCGTCGTAGGAAAGATTAATACGCTTGCCAACTGAGGCGTCCTTTTCTTCAATCTCAGGCACGAAACCGAAAAGTTCAGTATCCGCTGAAACATTTTTCTCACTGCCGCTTTCACACACAGCAATAAAGTCCAGCTCAATTCCAGCGCCGCCCTGGCTGACAAACTCAAGTTTGTCCCAGGATTTATCAGCTTCAAAATACGCAAACGCAAGGCTGTCGCTGTTTGGGAAAACAACTGTTTTGCCGTTGAGGGAAAAACAAGCGTCGCCGTCTGTAACCGTGCGGTAACGAACAGCAAGAACAGGCTTTGAAACGCCGGAAAGATCAACGCTGTAAGAAACGCTGTCGCCCTTTTCGCATCCGAAAGGAAGAATACCGAGATAATCAACATGGTAATTCTCGCATCTGTCGCCAAGGCCGTGACCGTTGAGAAAATCGCCGTCGGCAAATTCGCCCTTATGCATTCCGTCAGGATTTTCAGTATCCCACGGACGAGGATTAGCGTAAACATATGAAGAATACTTGCAGGCGTCAATGATCTCAGCATTATCAGGATTTTTTACAACGCAGTGCTGAGGCGTCGGAAATTCAAGAGACGCAAACACATTGAGAATGCAGTTCTGGGTCAGGTCGGTATTATTTACAAATTCACAGCGCATAAGATACGCTTCATCGTTCATTTTTGAATATGAAACATCCGCGTAAATCATGTCTTTCCACATCAATTCATATCGATAAGAGAAAAAGCGGAAGTCCTCGTCGCATGACCAAAGGTGATACGCTGAGGGGAAAGTCACATTTGGCACCGGCGTGCTGGAATTCCACAATGTAGGATGCACTACAAAATCGTAGCGGGCGCCTGTATCTGACATAGAATCAATGATACGGGAAACGCCCATATATTTTTTTGAATACGGGCCCCAAAGAGGCATTTTAACTTTGCTGTTACTCATAATCCAGGTTCTCCGAATAAACAAAATTTTCTAACTTATTATCGTTTATTTGACCTGATTTGTCAATGAAATTTCATTGACAAAATAAATATTATACAGTAATATATATCTGTTAAAAAATTATCGAAACGATGCAGATCTGTCATGAATCTAATGAAGATGCACAAAAAAACATCTGCGAAATTGACGGAACAGCTTTGTTGCATTGGCGTTGATAGATTCACTCAGTGCCTATGAATATACAGCAAAATTCGCAACTCAGACTTATACATCAAATGCTCCTCACGGTCTTACTAATTATTCAATCTGCATAGTTAAGACTTCATGTCATAAAATTGACTTGTACAGCATAATTCTCAAAACAAATCGGTCTAATCTCGCAGTGCTTTGCACCGGAGCTATTCCTACAAACTCGGGAAAGCGCTTAGTTCAAAGCCAATGGCTGAATTTCTCCGACAGCAAATCAAATTCGTATTCGAGATACAAATATGGTTACGGTTACGGCTACGGCTACGACGCCGCCAGCGACTGATAAAAAAATACAGAGGCATGCTAAATGGTATTAGAAAATCTTATTGAAACTCACAGCCACATTTTGCCGGCTATTGACGACGGCGCAAAAGACGTGGCAACAAGTCAGAAAATGATAGCAAAACTTTCTTCCCAGGGTGCAGAAGCAGTAATTGCTACTCCCCACTATTACTCTGACTCTGTTTCTCTTTCTGATTTTCTTGCAAAACGCCAAAAAGCATATCAGGCACTTATCCGCTCATTACCGCCTGAGGCTCCGCGTATAATTCCTGCGGCTGAGGTCTATATAAGCGAATATCTTTTTCACAACGATGATTTATCCCAGATCTGTATTGCCGGAACACGCTTTGCAATGATTGAGCATAATTTTCACAGTGATTTCGGCCAAAAAGCTTACAACAGACTGGAAACGCTGATTTACGATTACAGGATAACACCTATTCTTGTTCACATTGAGCGCTACAAAGCCCTTATGGACAATCCTAAACTTCTTGACCAGTACCGTGAATTAGGATGCAAAACTCAGGTTAATATTTCATCCTTTGCCAACGCGCCCAGAGCAATAAAGAAAAAGCTTTTCAAATATATTGAAAGCGACCGTATTGATTTTATAGGTTCTGACTGTCACAACATGGACAGCCGCCCGCCGCAATACGCTGAGGGTGCAGAAGAAATAATCAAAAAATGCGGCCGTTCAGCACTGTTAAAGCTGATACAAAACGCCCAGGAACTTATAAATTACTAATAATAAAGCAAATGAGACCGGACAGATTTTGTCCGGTCTCATTTTATATTTATTTACTCATGCTGAAGAGAACGCAGCAGTACAATTTCCTTTCCGTAGCCGTCAATGTCATTCGGCGTTTCAAGGAACATCGGAAGTTCCCTGAGCTGAGGATGGTTGACAACCGCTTCAAACGTTTCAACTCCGAGATAGCCTTCGCCTATCTTCTCATGTCTGTCTTTATGAGCGCCCAGAGGGTTCTTGGAATCGTTAAGATGAAGCGCTTTTAATCGCTCAATACCGATAACACGGTCAAACTCTTCCAGCACATCGTCAAGATGTTCCTTTATGTCATAACCTGCGTCGCTAACATGGCAAGTATCAAGGCAAACGCCTAACTTATCGTTAAGAGCAACGCCGTCAATGATAGCACGCAGTTCTTCAAAGTTTCTGCCTATCTCACTGCCCTTTCCCGCCATTGTTTCAAGGAGAACTGTAGTAGTCATTTCCGGAAACATAACGTTGTTAAGGGCTTCGATGATAAACTTAATACCTGTTTCTTCGCCCTGACCCACGTGGGAACCCGGATGAAAGTTGTACATCTGGTTCGGAGTATATTCAAGGCGCTTCAGATCGTCCGCAAAAGTGTTTTGCGCGAATGTGCGGATGTTTTCCTTGTCACTGCAAAGATTAAGCGTATAGGGCGCGTGCGCAAGAATTTTGCCGAAGTTGTTTTCCTCAGTAAGTTTCAAAAATTCGGCAATATCTTTTTCGTCAATGGCTTTTGCAGTACCGCCTCTCGGATTTCTGGTAAAAAACTGAAATGTATTTGCACCGATTGAAACAGCCTGACGCGCCATTGCCGCGTAGCCCTTTGACGCGCTTAAATGCGCTCCTATTACAAGCATGCTTTTGCTCCTTCCTTAGATAATTCATGTTCTGCCCTGCCGGACATTATATATTGAAGCAAATCAGCCACACAGCCTTTGTTGCAGTGGCACGCCTCGAATTTGCATATTTCATGGATAGGCTTCGGAGCCTGGCCGGCACAGGCAGGCAGACCCACCGTCTTTAGCATATCCCAGTCATTATAGTAGTCGCCGATAGCGGCAACATGGCTTTTATCAATACCGATAGTTTTTGCCAGTTCCATGATAGCAGTGCCCTTATGCGTTCCCTCCTGAAGCATTTCAAAACTCCAGGGAGATGATGACATAAAGTTGGCTTTTGCATTTTCTGCGTGTTCTGCCACACGTTTAAGCTTATTTATAGTAAGCGGATTAGACCAGAAAATTACTTTCATCCAGCCATCTTTAGGCACTCGGTCAAGGGACGTAATTTCAAAATGAGCCTTATCAAAATGCATTGTGCCTCTTGAAAGTATTCCCGACTTTACAACATAAACATGGTCGTCAAAATAAATTCCCACGTCAACACTGCTGAATACCTTGCTGAATTTCTTTATAACGTATCTGACAAAATCCTGGCCCTCTTCGCCTATTGTTCTGCGCCAGATCATTTCTCGCTTTGAAAAATCATAAATACCTGCGCCGTTCAAAACAATGGCAGGCTGATTTGGTGTAATTCTGTTATAATTGCGCTCCAGGCTTGAAGTAAGCCTGCCGGACGCCAACGTAAAATTGCCGCCCATTTCTGTGAATTTTTTTATTGCATCGTAATTTACTCTCGGCAACTTGCGCATTTTGTTGTTGAGAGTTCCGTCAATATCGGAAACCACTAACCATTTGCTGAAATCTTTTTCCATAAACATTAATTCTCATTTTTCTTTTTCAGTTTATTCAGGAAAGTGCTGAAATACTCCGGCAGTTCGGATGTAAACAGCATCTGTTCTCCTGTTCTCGGATGAACAAACCCGATTTCTCTTGCGTGCAGACATTGCCCGTTAAGCTGAGCTATCGCCTTTCTCGGTCCGTACACCGTATCCCCCGCCAGAGGATGGCCGATATACGCCATATGAACTCTAATCTGATGAGTCCGACCTGTTTCAAGCACACAGCGTATATGAGTAAAATCACCGAAACGCTCCAAAACAGAATAATGGGTGACTGCGTTTTTACTGTTTTTCATTGTTACAGCCATCTTTTTTCTGTCTTTAGGATTACGCCCGATAGGCTGGCAAACGGTGCCTTCGTCTTCTTTTATATTGCCGTAAACAACAGCTTCATAAGCACGGTGGAAACTATGCTCCTTAATCTGCTCAGCCAGTGCCACATGGGCAAAATCGTTTTTCGCCACAATAAGCAGGCCGCTGGTGTCTTTATCTATTCGGTGCACAATTCCAGGGCGTATTACGCCGTTGATACCGCTTAAAGAATCTCCGCAATGATAAAGCAGTGCATTGACAAGCGTATTGTCATAATTGCCTGCGGCAGGATGAACAACCATTCCCTTCGGCTTATTCACCACCAGCAAATCGCCGTCTTCATAAACAATATCCAGCGGAATATTCTGCGCCTGACAGGTTAAAACCTTTAATTCAGGCATTGTCAGCACTATTTGGTCCCCGTCTTTTATTTTGTAATTCTTGCTTACCTGTTTGCCGTTTACGGCTACACCGCCGTCCTCAATAATCTTTGCGGCGGCGGAACGTGTAAACAAATCACAGTTTTCACTTATAAATTTGTCAAGCCTTGAAGCGGCGTCCGCCGCAGTGGCTGAAAACTCCAGAACGTTGGGTGCGTCCTCACTGCTCATCTGATTTTGACCCCTTATCTTTTCTGAACATATCAACTACCATGCAGATAACGAAGCTGACGGCTCCGCAGGTTACGGCGCAGTCCGCTATATTGAACACGGCAAAATCAACAAAGACAGGCTCAATAAAATCAATTACATAGCCGATTAAAACTCTGTCAATAAGATTGCCGATACCGCCTGCAACAACAACGCCCAGACTCCAGTAAAGCCAAAGGGATTTGCAGTGATTGCCAAACATATATACAAGCACACCTGCACAAACAAGAAAAGTCAGCGCCGCAAACACCCAGCGGCTTCCGCTGAACATGCTGAAAGCTATGCCGGTATTTTCGGCATAACGGAACTGAACAACTCCCGGGATAAAATCCACAACATTGCCCGCCTTAAGAAAATGGCTGGCAAGCTGTTTTGTAATCTGGTCAAACGCAACGATAAGAATAATCATTACGCTTGCCCATATATGCTTCTTTGTATGTTTCATAAACGCTCCAGAATGACGCAAGGGGACAGACAAAAACCCCGTCTGCCCCCTGCCGACAATTTTTATAAGATTTCTTCCATAACTGCTGCACAGCGGCTGCAGAGAGTGGGATGAGCTTCGTTTTCTCCGACAGTTTCAGAGAATTTCCAGCACCGCTCACATTTATGACCGCCGGCTTTTTCAACCGTAACGGACAGACCCTCTACTTCACCGGCAAATTCGCCGGTTGAGTCAGCCAGTTCAACAGCCGAGGTGATGAATATTTCAGGCAACTGAGCACAAACCCCTTCAAGAAACGCTTTCAGTTCGCCGTCTGCGTGAAGCACCACCTTAGCCTCAAGAGACTTACCGATAATCTTTTCATTACGGGCAAGTTCCAAAGCTTTCTGTACATCCACACGAATCTGCTGAATTCTATCCCACTTTGAAATGAACTCATCGTCAGTTTCAATATAGTCGGGAGTAGGAATATCATTAAACAGAGGTGAACGCTTATCTCTGCTCTTGTCGTGCGGCATTGCCTGCCAAATTTCATCGCAGGTAAATGCCAAAATAGGAGTAAGAACAAGAGTAAGCGCGTCCAGCACTTTATAAAGAACAGTCTGCGCAGCGCGTCTTGTTTTGCTTTCCGGCGCTGAAGTATACAATCTGTCTTTGAGAACGTCAAAATAGAAGTTACTCATATCAACAACGCAGAAGTTGTGAAGTGCGTGGGCTGTTGTGTGGTATTCATAACGCTCATATCCGCCGCGGGCAATCTCAAGCACGCGGTCAAGTTTCATAAGAGCGTATTTGTCAAGTTGCTCCAACTCATCGTTGGATACCATATCCTTGTCGGGGTCAAAATCGTAAAGATTGCCCAGACAATATCTGGCTGTATTTCTTATCTTTCTGTAATTATCGGAAAGCTGTTTAAGAATCTCGTTGCTTATACGGATATCGGCGTGATAATCGGAAGAAGCAACCCAAAGGCGAAGAATATCCGCTCCGTACTTCTTGATAATATCTGCCGGGTCAATTCCGTTGCCGAGAGATTTACTCATCTTCTTGCCTTCGCCGTCAACTGTCCAGCCGTGAGTAATGATCTGCTCATAAGGAGCGCCCTTGCCGCCGGCAACGGAGGTAAGAAGTGAAGACTGGACCCAGCCTCTGTACTGGTCGGCGCCTTCAAGATAAACGTCAGCAGGCCATTTAAGATAAGGTCTGTTCTTGCAGACAGCCGCATGGGTAGAGCCTGAATCAAACCATACGTCCATGATATCGGATTCTTTTTCAAATCCTGAAGATGAACCGCAGTGAGGGCATTTAAAGCCTTCAGGCAGGAAATACTCGGCGTCATGGGCAAACCAAGCGTCTGAACCTTCCTGACCGAAGATCTTTGAAACCTTCATCATTGCGTCGTTATCAATAATTTCTTTACCGCATTCTTTACAGTAGAATACAGGAATCGGCACGCCCCATTTTCTCTGGCGTGAAATACACCAGTCGGCACGTTCCATAATCATTGCCTGCATTCTGTCCTTGCCCCATTCAGGGAACCATTTAACATTTTCGGTAGCCTTTACAGCGTCGTCCTTAAAGTCGTCAACGGAGCAGAACCACTGAGAAGTTGCTCTGAAGATGATCGGATTGTGACAGCGCCAGCAGTGAGGATACTGATGGACAATCTTCTTAAGCGCAAACAGCGCTCCGATTTCTTCAAGATGCATTGCAATCGGCTTATTAGCCTCTTCAGTAGAAAGTCCGGCGAACTGACCCGCTTCTTCTGTCAGATAACCGTGCTCGTCAACAGGCACAACTATCGGAAGTTCAGGATATTTCTTGCAGACGATAAAGTCATCAACACCGTGGCCGGGAGCTGTATGAACACAGCCAGTACCGCTTTCAAGCGTTACATGGTCGCCGACGATAACAAGAGAAGTACGGTCAATAAAAGGATGCTGGGTCTTCATGTACTCCAGTTCGCTGCCTTTGATAATGCCAACCGTCTCGTAATCTTCGGTGCCTTTGTCCGCCATTGCGGAAGCAACAAGGTCTGTTGCCATAACGTAATACTCGCCCTCGCTCTTGATAAGCGAATATTCAAAATCAGGACCAACGCAGATAGCAACGTTTGCAGGCAAAGTCCATGTTGTTGTTGTCCAAATTACAAAATATGTTTTATCAAGGTCTGCGCCCATGGCGGAGAGTTTGCCCATGTCGTCGGTAACCTTGAATTTTACGTAAATAGAATGGCAGGGATCCTCACCGTACTCGATCTCAGCCTCAGCAAGAGCTGTATTACAGTCGGGGCACCAGTAAACAGGTTTAAGACCCTTATAGATGTATCCCTTTGAAGCCATTGTTGCAAATACTTTGATCTGCTCTTCTTCAAAATCTTTAGTAAGGGTAATATAAGGATTATCCCATTCGCCTATTACGCCTAATCTCTTAAATGACTCACGCTGAATGTCAACATAACTGAGAGCAGTATCGCGGCATATCTTGCGAAGTTCAAGATCAGAAATATCAGTCTGGGCGTTAATACCCGCCTGCTTTCTTGCTTTCAGTTCCGTTGGAAGTCCGTGGGTATCCCAGCCGGGAACATAAGGAGACTGGAAGCCGGTCATGTTCTTATAACGAACAATGAAGTCCTTAAGCGTTTTGTTAAGGGCATGGCCGATATGAATATCTCCGTTTGCGTAAGGAGGACCGTCGTGAAGAACGAAAAGCGGTTTTCCTTCGTTGTGCTTCATCAGCTGTTTATACTGGTCGTTTTCTTCCCATTGTTTGAGAAATTCCGGTTCCCTCTGAGGAAGAGAAGCCCTCATGGGAAACTCGGTTTTGGGTAAGTTCAATGTCTGGTTATAATCCATTATAATAATTACTCCTCGGTGTGTATTAGTTTATTCAAAATTATTTTTTCTTCTTAAAGAAGCCTTTAAAACGTGATGAATCCTCTTCCTCGTCCTCTTCTTCAGGAGGAATAAGAGAAATTGTCTCGTCTGTTCTTACGTCCTCTTTTTTTACGTTAAAGTAATTTTCAAAAGGCATCGCTTCGCCTTCCTGTTCAAAAAGAGAATCCTCGGCAGGCTCAACCTTTTCCATTTCGGGCTCTTCGTCAATTTCCGAAATATAAGTTGCGTTTTCATCCAGCGGAGTTATCTCGTCTGTTGAGAAAGCGTTAAGAGCGCTGTCAACTTCGTCTTTGCTTACAGTTTCGCGAGTTGCTTCTGCCTCTTCGATTTCATCGATTATTTCATCAACAGTCTCATCAGAAGAAGTATTATCTTCATCAGCTTCCTGCTTTTCGTCCTGAGCAGCAAGCTCTTCGGCAGCAGGCTGTGACTGAAGTTTATTTATCTCGTCAATATCTGAAATTATCTGGTTCATTTCAGACTCTACAGCCTTAATCTTTTCGTTGTCCTCTTCAACCTCTGGTTTCAGCTCTACCATTTCGCGCAGATGCTCCATCTGGGTCTGGTAAAGAGACATAAGGCTGTTTTTAAATCCGTCTGACTCTGATTTCAGTTTTGACACAAGAGTCTCGTGGTATTCCTTTTCCGCCTTAGCTTTCGTTACAAGTTCGTCTGAAAGCTGTTTTGCCTGATTAAGAATATTCTGAGCAACGAGTTTTGCGCCGTCTATGGCTTCGTTGGCTTTGCCCTCCGCCTCATTGATAATTGACTCTGCGGCAGTCTGCTTTTCTTTTGTAAAATCAGAAACATAAGTTCTGGCTTCTGAAATCATCTTGTCTGCCTTTTCCTTGGCGTCCATAACAGTCTGCTGAGCGGTAGCGGCGCTCTCGGTAAGCTTTTCTTCAGCCTTTTCCTTGGCTTCTTTCGTAATGCGGTCAGCCATTTTCTGGGCGGTGATAAGAGCAGTCTTTATTGAGTCTTCCTCGCTTCTGTATTCCTCAATTTTATTTGCGAGGATTTCCATTTTGCGGTAAAGCTCTTTATTTTCGTTATAAACTGCTTCATAAGATTCAACAACGTCTGCAAGCAGTTCGTTTACTTCGTCCTTGTCGTACCCGCCGTTCTGTACGGTAGAAAGATTTTTTTCTCTGATTTGGCTCGGTGTTATCATATTTACTCTCCTTGCGGCGTTCGCCGCTGTCTCTTCATCATATTCTCCGGCATTGGCCGGTATTAAACTAATCGAATGATATTTTCAAATTACATAAACATTCCGTTATTCTCAAGTTCATCAATCAAATCGCCCATAACGTCAACGTTATAAGGGGTAATGATATAAGTGCTGTTTGCAACACGCTTGATCTGGCCGTTGTTAGCATAAGCAACTCCGCTTAAAAAGTCAAGCAGTCTGCGCGCAATGTCACGATTTGTGCTTTCAAGATTAAGGACAACTGTTCTCTTGGCGTTAAGGTTGTCGCCTATTGACGCCGCTTCCTCAAACCTTTCCGGTTTAACCAGCACAACTTGAAGCTGTGTTGTTGTGTGGATATTGACAACCTTGTCGTCACGCTTAGATCTTATGGGGCGCTCGGGCTGTCTTTCCTCCTTAGGAGCTCTCTCTCTGCGGCTGTGCTCATGCCTTTCAGGCGCAGGCACGCCGTAGCCAGAGGCGTCGTCATAATAATCTTCAAAATCGTCGTCGTTTTCCTGAATGATTTCCTTAAACTTGTCAAAAAGTCCCATACTCGCCTCTCCTATACATAATGTCTTGCGCCGAATATTGCCGAGCCTACGCGGACAATGTTCGACCCCTCGGATACGGCGGCTTCAAAATCGCCGCTCATGCCCATTGACAGAATTTCCATATCTATATTATCTATTTTTTCATCTTTAATGTCAATGAAAGATTGGTGCATAGCCTCAAAATATTTGCGCACTTCGCTCTCGCTGTCACAAATAGGAGGAATTGTCATCAATCCTTTGACTTTTACCGCTTCAAGAGATGCAATCTCGCAGAGCAGATCGTGGAGCTGTTCAATAAAAATACCGCTTTTACTCTCTTCCTTGCCGATATTGACCTCAACCAAAACGGGAGTAACAACGCCGCGCTTTACCGACTGCTTTGAAATCTCCTGAGCCAATTTGAGAGAATCGACAGACTCAATCATATCGACCTCGCCGACAATATACTTTACTTTGTTAGTCTGAAGACGGCCGATAAGGTGCTTCTCAACTCCGTCAAGGTGAAGCTCGTCTTTCTTGCCCAAATACTCCTGAACGCGGTTTTCACCGATAAGATCGGCTCCCAGTTCGATAGCGCGGTTTATGTAAGGGCTTTCAACGGTTTTCGTTACCGCCATAAGACGGACATCGTCAGTACTTTTTCCCGCT
>URGA01000011.1 GCA_900547275.1 uncultured Oscillospiraceae bacterium
GAGCTTCAACAAGAGCGTTATTGTCCACCAGTTCGCCGCGGGCAGTGTTTATAAAACAGGCGCCGCATTTCATCTTTTTAAAGAAAGAGGCGTCGGCTATTCCCGCCGTACGGCTGTTTGCCGGAAGGTGAAGCGAAACGATGTCGCTCTCGCCCAGCAATGTATCCATATCCGCATAGGAAACGGAATACTCGCTTTCAAGTTCTTCATACCTGGTTCTGTTTGAATAAAGAACCCTTGCTCCGAAGGGCTTTAAAAACTGGGCGGTTTTTCTCGCTATCTTTCCAAACCCGATTAGGCCGACGGTACACTCGCTCAGTTCTTTCAGCTTTCCGAAATATTCTTTTTTCGTTTCTGTCTGGCGGCCTATGCGCACCGCCTGGTCAAGATTTCGCGCGTTTTTAAGGCAGGAAAGCATAAGCATTATCGCCTGCTCCGCCACCGCCGTATCGTTGATACCGGGATTGTTGCAAACCGCAACGCCTCTGTTTGCCGCCGCTTCAAGGTCAACTCCCTGGTAGCCGACCCCTTCGCTCTGAATAAGTTTAAGAGACGGCAAAACGTCTATCAGTTCTTTCTCAACGCTTCCCATAGCGTCAACAACCAGCACATCTGCATCGCCGTCTGCCCCTATCTCGTCAGCAGACGCGCCCAGCGGGTAAAATCTTACGGAAAAACCATCGGAAAAGATTTCCGGTATCTCACGCTGTACCCGCTGTTTGTCTGAAACATTAGATAAAAATACTATATTCATATCAATTACGATCTTTTACGTTTTTTCTTAACAACAGCCGCAATGCCTGCCGCCGCTGCGGCGATAACAACAACGCCGGCAATACCGCAGGGAATGCCTATTTTTATAGCAGGCGGAACATATTTATCTCCTGCTTCAGATACCGTAGAAGCCGCCTTTTCCGGAAGTTCGTAAAGATTGTCGCCCTTGTTTGAACCGTAAGCGATGCGGACAACGCTTACATCATACTTTCCGAGTTCTACGTCAAACGCCTCTGACGGGTCTATTGAGTATTCGGTGGGAGCTGTTGTATTTTTGCCAATTTCGTTGCAGGCGGATTTATAGTCGCCCTTTAACTGCTGAACTGAAACGGCGTTGGGCGAATATCCGTCAAGTTTCAGGCTAACACTTTTTTTCTTACCGTCCGTGTTGACAAGCTTGACATAAAGCACTTCGTTTTCCTCGTCAACGGTAACTGATTCGTAAACACCGTTTTGAATTGTGGTTGAATTGTCGAAAACAGATTTAAGATACTTTGTTCCGTAGTTGTTTGCAAAAAGCATCTGAACGTAATACGACGGAGTAAGAACAGTCTCGCGGCTGTCGAACCAAATAAGATTTACGTTCCAGCACTGGGCGTTTACCTTAGCAAAGGTGGGTGCGTAAGACGCCATCTCAACAACGTCGCCGTTTCGCTCAAGTCCTGTAAGGAAGCTCGCCTCTTCAACGGCTTCTATCATATTGCTCTTTGTCTGGATTGTTCCAACGCCCTTTGAAGTTGCGGCGTATTCACCTACGAAAACATGGGCGCCGTTTCTGTCAAAATTGTCGTAACGGTCGTTGTGGTCGAAAAGATAGCCGTCGTTTGTGTAATAATGCTCGTCAACGATGGTATCTCTGTAATCCTGATTTATCCACGCCCAGTTTTCATCGTAAGCTTCTCCCTCAAGCCATGTTCCGCTGGAGGAAATAATAGTTATATCGGGATATTTTTCTTTTACCGCTTTGTAAAGAGCCTTAAAGTTTCTTTCGTAAATCTCGCCCCAGTTTTCGTTGCCCAGACCTATATATTTAAGGTTAAAAGGTTCCTGACTGCCGTTCGCCGCGCGCAGCGCTCCCCAGTAACTGGTTGTTGCGTCGCCGTTGGCATATTCGATAAGATCGAGAATATCCTGAACATAATTATCCCACTCATCGGTGCCCGGTCTTAAAGCGATAGTGTCAAGATAAGCTTCCCAGTCCTCATCGCTTTTGATATTGAGAGCTTCAATCTTCTCTGTGTACTCTTCCCTGCCCTTTTCATCGTCAGGGTCAAAATTTCGGGAATTAGTAAGAAATTCTTCCCACTGGCTGTCGCTCATTGTAAGTTTTTCATGAGCGGCGGCATAATCGTCGTAAGACGCTCTGCCCTGGCAGGTAAGCCCCACGTTCAATATCGGAAGAGGCTCAGCGCCAAGGTCACTGCAAAGCTGGAAATACTCATGGTAACCCATTGCGTTTGTATTTATGTAGTCTCTGCCCGCGTCGTCGCGCCACAGATTATAAAACTGAACTCTCTCCTCAAGAGGGCCAATGGTTTCTTTCCAATCGTAAAGATGCTCTAGACTGTCACCCTCAGCAAGGCATCCGCCGGGGAAACGGATAAATCCCGGATTGAGATTTTTAAGCGCTTCAAACAGGTCGCTTCTAAGTGTTGTGTACTTCCACGCGTCCGTTCCGTAGCCGTAACTTGAATGGGGAACGAGAGTTACAAAATCCAGTTCCAAAGTTCCCGTTCCGTCAAAGACGATGGTGAGCCCACCGTCCTCATCAGCGGCGGCTGTAAGCACTGCGGTAACCTGGCGCCATCCGCCTGAGCAGTTGGAAATATCAAGTTCCGTTACATTTGATTTGTTTTTCGGCGAGTTAAGATAAACGCTGACTTTGCCGTTAAAGTTTACATTATTTATGTAGCAGGAAAAATCGTATGACGTATCTTTTACAAAGCCCATGTCAGGCGTTGCCGCCTTGTCTTTGTCAAGGTCGTAGGATTTGTAATCATAAAGCTCTGTATAGCCTGTATTTGTAAGCGTTCCGCTTCCGTTAACTGTAATCTGGGCGTAGGTGGGGTTATTCTCATTCAGCGGTTTTTCCGTTGCCGCCTCCAGGGTCATGTCCTCCGCCTTCCAGGCAGTTGTTTTGTTAAACTCATACTCAAAGCTGTCGTTATTTACAAGATTTGACACAAGTCCGCCGTCGCAGGCAAAACTAATATCCTCAATAAAAGAGCCATACAGCTTATCTGAAATTGCAACGATCTCGTCTGAAGAAGAAATATTCAATGTCGTTGACTGCTGGGCAGCCTGAACCGGCATTGCCGCCATTGACAGCGCCATTGTTCCCGCCATCAATGCTGATAAAAACTTTTTCATAATTACCCTCCAAAAGACAATTTTAAGAATAAAATTGCCTTATTTTATCCTGATTATTATAACATTAGATACACGCTTCTGTCAAAGCCGGGCAATTTCTTTTCCGTTTCAAATGTAAATCAAAAAATATTTTTTGAAAATTGATATATTTTTATTGACTTTCGATAAAAATAATGGTATAACAAAGATGCAAAAGACAAAAACGGAGGCAAAGAATATGTGGAACCATAAAAGATCCATAACTCTCACCCACACTCTAGTGAGGGCGTTTTACGTCATTCTCGCCGCGGCCGCGGCGGCATTGCCGTTTCTTCAGTTTATTCATAACAAAAAAATAATTTTTGCGGTATTTTATCTGGCTGTTCCTGCCGGGCTTATTGCTCTTATCTGCCTTGACAAGGTACTGCAAAAAATTAAAAAAGGAATTGTTTTTGAGCACGGAAATATCAAAAATCTAAGGATATTCAGCTGGTGCTGTTTTTACGCCGCGGCAGACGGACTTATCTTCGCCGTTTTGGCGGGGCTTACCGCCTCCGGCAACAAGGATACCGTTATAATCTACAACGTTGTCCCGTTAATTATATGCTCAGTTGCCGCAGTATTTACAGGACTTGTTGTCCGCGTTGTAAAAAACATTATTGAAGAAGCCGTTGCCCTCAAAGAGGAAAACGAACTGACAATATAGGAGGAAATCATGCCGATAATAGTAAATCTTGATGTAATGCTGGCAAAGCGCAAAATGTCCTCCGGAGAATTGGCGGCTCGTGTCGGAATTACCCAGGCCAACCTGTCTATACTCAAGACGGGAAAGGCTAAGGCGGTGCGTTTCTCTACGCTTGAGGCTATCTGCCGAGAGCTGGACTGCAGTGTGGGAGACATTCTGGAGTACCGAAAGGAGAAATAACTTTGGAACAAAATCAAAATAAGGCAATGCCGAATATGGCATCGCCTCAGTTAACTGCGCCCAAAATCGCCCCGAAACCCCCGAAAATTCACAAAATTTATCCGATAACAGTGCGCGATCTGATATTCTTTGCGCTGTTCGCCGTTGGCGCATTCCTCACTAGACAGCTAGGAATTGTCTGCGGATTGCATCTTGGATACAGTACCTCTTACATTTTCCTCTTTGCCGTAACCGCAGTATATATCGGCACACAAAAAATAACGGCAGACAGATTTACCACTGCCTGCGGCGCACTTTCGCTGGCGGCGGCTGTTTCAATGACTTTTACCGACGACAGTCTGTTCATGTTTTTCGGCGTATGCCTTACCTGCCTGTTTTACATTCTCTTTGTAGACGGACTTACAGGGTCGGGGAAAAAATCGTTTTGCTCAGTGAGCATAATAAGCCAACTGTTTTACAGCAGTTTTGCAATGACGCTTCAAAATTTTCTTACCCCCTGGCGTTCCCTTGCAAAAAGCAAGAAAAGCGGCAAAAAAGGGATAGAAATTCTCATCGGCGTTGTTGCCTGCATTCCCGTTGCCGCAGTTATGATAGTTCTGCTTGCAAGCGCTGACGACGCATATGCCTCTTTGGTTGAAAAAATCACAACCCACTTTTTCTCATTCATAGTTTCGCTTTTCTTTGCCGCATTGATATTCGTTTTTCTTTTGCCCTATATCTTTGCCCATAAAAACGCCGAAAGCAAGGACCGTGTCCTTCGCTTTAAGCGCAAGCTGCCGGCAGGCGTTTCCTGCGCATTTCTTGCCTGTCTTTGCTTCGTTTACATTTCATATCTGTTTTCCCAGCTGGCATATTTCTTTTCTGCCTTTCGCGGTCTTTTGCCCTCGGGCTATACGTTCTCGTATGCCCAGTATGCCCGCCAGGGATTTTTTGAAATGTGCGCAATAACAGCTTTGAATTTTATCATTCTCTGCTTTATTGCGGCTAAATCAAAACGAAGCAAAGGCGGCGGAATACCGAAATCCGTAAAGGCGCTCTGCTGTGCGGTATGTCTTTTCTGCGCAATCTTTGACTTTACCGCAATGTCAAAAATGGCGCTTTATATCCGCTGTTTCGGCCTTACAAGGCTAAGACTTCTTACTGCTCTTTTCATGGTTATGATTTTGTTTTTGGCGGCGCTTTACGTAATTCATCTTTTCAGACCCAAATTTTCATACATGAAAACGGCTGTAATTATTGCTGGCTGTGCCGTTTTGCTTGTTTCGTTCGTAAACGTTGACGCCGTAATCGCAAAATACAACATCAGCGCATACGAAAGCGGTCAGATAGAAGAACTGGACGTAGGCTATCTTGACTCTCTTTCAGACGCAGCAATTCCGTATCTTGCAGAATTGTGCTCGTCAGACAACACCGTTATTTCAGACGCGGCAAAACACGCGCTGATGAACGATTATAAGAAGTCTAAAGCCAAGGAAAAATCCGTTTTCGAGTTCTGCCTAACTTCGTACCGTGCCGACAAAGCGCTTCAAAAACATTCAAAAGAACTGGATGAATATATAGCCGCATACGAAGCCTCTGCCCAAAATTTTGCAGACCCGTACAGCGGCGAAACGGCAGACATTTACGACTATGAGAATCAAACTCAATATTATGATGAAACATCCTCACAGTACTACGAAACAACAGAACATTACAACTACACTTAATCCCCTTCAAAAAAACAGCGCCGAACAAAAAACTCGTTCGGCGTTGTTTTTTTACTTATTATATCGGCTTTCTTCCGTTTGCCGAATATGTTACTCCCTGACCCGCAAAATGCACTTTTACTGTATGTTTTCCGGGCTTTGTTTTTATGTGCAAAATTGAAGTGGTATCGCTGAGTTTTTCCTCAGTATATGTTCCGTCAGTTTCAACCGACTCAACAGGTCTGTGGGCAAAAATTTCCGTGTCTGCTTCGTACTCTCTGTCCTGGTCAAAGGTCAGCTCAAACGCATTTTCCTCACGGTCGAAACGGTAAAAATCAATACTGCCGCAAACAGCCATAGGATACGGTCTGCAAAGCACGTTCATAAGAGCAGAGTTATACATTCCGCGATTATAGCACCAGTATGTATTACTCCATTTATAGGAATCAAACAGATCAAGCAGGAACTCAACGTGGTGGAACCAGTCGGTGCCTGTTGAACCGCCGCCCCATTCGCCTACTAAAACAGGCATATTAAGGCGCTGGTTCTGCTCTTTTCTTCTCTGGTCAAAAATCGACTTAACCCTGTCATTATCCGCGTACTTATAAAGCGGAGTGTCAACCATAAAGTCATAAGCATGAGGGGCAAAAGCCTGGTTTTCTTCTATTTTTCCGTTAACTGTAATAGGTCCTCCTGAAAACGGTATTCCCATATTGGAATAGTAGCAGTTTTCCATAAAGATGATACCGTTGTCAGTCTCGCTTCTTATAGCGGCGGCAACTCGGTTAAGGAACGGCGTATATCTTTCGGTATCAAACTTACGGATATATTTTCCGCCGGATTCTGTTATCTTTGCCAAAACATCTCCGTCGTACTGCTTAAGTATCTCGGCCATAGGCGCGGGAGACGTCAGCGACGCAAGCAGTTTCTTTTTGTCAATTTTCTTGTCTGTAAGCGTTACCTTTGCAATGCTTTTCAGAAGTCCGAAAAACACCTTGCCCCCGTCTGAACCGGGGAACGGCTCGTTGAGCACGTCAAAGCCGAGAAGAGCCGGATGATTGCCGAAGCGGCGGGCAAGCATTCGCCACATATCGATAAAATGATCCTGAACACCCTTACCCTCGGTATATGTATTGCTCCAGAAATTATCAAAAGAATGGTGGACAGCCTTATTGATAAAATAACCCTCCGCCCAAACAAGTTTTGGCTTAATATAAATATGACCGTCAGTCAGCGAAGCCCACTTTGGCGCGCCGTCTCCGCCGCCGGTATCCTCAACATCAAAATCGCCGTACAAATCCTGGTGCATATCAAGATAAGCGTAAACGCCCTCTTTTTCGCAGGCGTCAAGGAAATTTTGTATATCTTCCAGTTCCTTCTCGTTATATGTTCCGGGAGTAGGCATGATTTTTGACCAGTTAGTAAAAAAGCGGATAATGTTCATTCCGCGTTTTTTGAGTGCCGCAATATCGTAGCTCCAGTCAATACCGTGCATACATTCGGGCTTATTTTTAATGCCGATATTGACGCCGCTGAAAATTCGCTCCCTGCCGTATTCGTCAACAAAGCATTTGCCGCTTGTCTTAATTTTGTCCATAAATGTCCCCCTGAATGTAAAAATCAAATTAATTGCATCCATTATAAAATTACACCGAAACGCACATTTTGTCAACAGCAACAAAAAAGCCGCTGTATTAACAGTGGCTTTCATCGGCTTATTTTATTTTTTCAGAATGTTTTTTGCCCATTCTGCGGCTTTCTTCAAATCCTCTTCATCAGGATGAGTAAGAGCGGCGTCAAAATTATCAAGGCTTACCTGAAGTTTCTTATCATCAGGATGAGCGGTAATCATTTTAACATATCTTTCTCTTACTGACATTGGCATTTTGCCCTGACAGAAGAACGAGCCAAGCACCTCGTTCCCTTCAGGCAGAAGTGAAAGAGCGCGGGAGGAAAGAGCGTCAAAATAGGACTGCTCGCCGCCGAAACCTGCGGTACCGAAATACGCAATCTTCTTTCCATTTGTCTCTTTTAGCATCTCAGCCGTTTCCGCCGAACAGGTGCCTTTGTCTGTCCATGAGCCGATAAAATACACATCGGCTTCAATGCCGCTTTGGGGCTTACCGAAATAAGTTACGTTTTCACCGGAAGCGGCAATAGCGTTTTTTATCGCTTCTGCTACTTTCTCGGTATTGCCGGTAACACTTGAATAAACAACAGCGATATTCATAATAATCACCCTTTGGTATATAAAGAAGGCGGATAAAGGGTTACTAATATAACCCTGCGGATAAAAAACTGGGTCCGGACGCAGAAAGCGTCCGGACCCGGCATGGTCGAGGTGACAAGATTTGAACTTGCGACCCCCACGTCCCGAACGTGGTGCTCTACCAAACTGAGCCACACCTCGAATTGCTGCTATAATATACCACAAATCGAGGTTAGTTGCAAGTCTTTTTAGCAGAATTTATTTAATTCTTCATCATAATTGTAGCCCACCGATGCCAGTTTATCGATAATTTCCTGCTTATCAACCCCCATATCGTCGCAAAGTGCGTCAATATTCGGGTAATAATCTCTCAGTTTTGTATTGATAACGCTTAAAAGCATTATCGGATCATTTGGCAGATTTTGCATTTATTTCCTCCTGAACAGTGTTATATATTGCGTTGAACAGCGATCTGTCATCTGACTTGGGAAGATCGCAGGCGTAATGCCAAACCATCATACCGCCGCAGCCGCTGTCAATCGCAAGTTTTGTTTTTTTCGCAATAACGTCATAAGTATTAAAGGACGCTGTAAGATTTGTCTCATCGTCATGACAAATTCCGTTTTCGTCAATAATATCTGCGTAATCTTTATAGAGATACCAGTATGCCTCCTTTGTTGTAGGTCTTGCGTAAAACGGAACGCCTAAATCCAGCTTTGCCTTGTCATAGCCTGCTTTTTCAAATTTTTCTATATCTTCCTGGGCAATCTCATATGTTGCGTGGTTTCCGTCGTCGTCCCACAGGTCGTAGCTCATTACTTCAATTCTGTCAACAGCGTCTTTCGCTTCGTCAGACAATTTTATATCCCATGAAGCCAGAGCCATTCCGATCTCATAAGCGTCGCCCAGTTTCTCATTGAGAGAAAGTATAAAATCGCTGTATATGCGCCAATTCTTGCTTTTCATGGTAAATTCATAATCGAAAAATACGCCGTCAAAATGATATTTGTCAAGAACTGTTTTTATATTATCCTCAAGTTTGCCGCTCTGGAAAGCGTTGTTGTGGCGCTCGCCGAGATCTTTCATCTGGGCGTCCCAATCGGCAGAATCATCCGTCTGGGCGGAAGGACCCAGCAGGTTAATATAAACCTTTTTATCGGGATCTGCTTTCATAGCAATCTGGAGATTTGCCAAAACAGTGTCAAAATCGTCTGCCAAAACAACATTGCCGCTTTCGTCAAAATCAGCGCATCCGATAAGGATTATGTCTGTGATTTGATCAAAATGGGAAGTGTCAAAGGAATCAAAATTTCTCAGATCGTCCGCAACAACATAAGCCGTAATTCTGAAATCCTCAATATTCACAGGCGTAGACTCCCTTTTCCCGCTGCAAGCTGAAAACATTGTAACCGGAATTACAAGCGCTAGCAGAGCAATTGCTATTCTTTTTACCAATCTCATAAAATTTCCCCCTAATTGCAAACAGTATTCTTTTTGTCTGTCAATGCCAATTTACCATAAAAATCCCTGTTTTTCAATAATTATGGGTACTTTTATATTGATTATTTTTTTCTAATGTGTAATAATAGACTGTAATTCTATAAGTCGGCTTAAATCAGCCGGCGGATTGTGGTGAGAATATGACTGAAAATGAAAAATTGGCTCAGCTGCTTTTTCCCGATATTGACAAAACGACTGAGTATTACGAAGAAAAATACCCGCCGCGCAGTTTAAAAGAGGGTGCGCGGGTTTCCCGCTTTGCTCCCAGCCCCACGGGCTTTTTGCACTTCGGTAATCTCTTTTCCTGCACAATTGCTTACAAAACGGCAAAGTGCAGCGACGGTATCTTCTACGTCCGCGTTGAAGACACCGACCAGAAGCGCAAAGTTGAGGGCGCGGTTGAAACTATGCTTAAAGCGCTTCAAACATACGGCATAACTCCTGACGAAGGAGCAATGTCTGACGGAAGCGAGCAGGGCGACTACGGCCCATACACCCAGAGCCAGCGCAGAGAAATATACAGAACATACGCTAAAAAACTGGTTGAAGAAGGTCTTGCTTACCCCTGCTTCTGCACCGCTGAGGATCTTGAAGACCTGCGCAGCCGCCAGGAGCACGAAAGCATTAAAGGCTACTGGGGTCCCTACGCTGCCTGCCGCAATCTGACTTACGACCAGATTAAAGCGAACATTGACAGCGGAAAAACTTGGACATTAAGACTTAAATCCCCAGGTACTACCGAAGGCAAAGTCGTTTTTGACGACATGATAAAGGGCAAGATTGAAATGCCGGAAAACGTTATCGACATTGTGCTGTTAAAAACCGACGGCATTCCCACTTACCACTTTGCCCACGCGGTGGACGACCATCTTATGCACACAACCCACGTTATAAGAGGCGACGAATGGATTGCTTCCGTTCCCGTTCACCTTCAGCTTTTCCGCGTGCTGGGCTTCAAGCCTGTTAAATACGCCCATATCGCTCCGATAATGAAAGAAGAGGGCGAAAACGGCAAGCGCAAGCTTTCAAAGCGCAAAGACCCGGAAGCCGCTGTAACATACTACGACGAAGTCGGTTTCCCCGCTGCGTCGGTAAACGAATATATAATGACGCTGGCAAACTCAAACTTTGAGGACTGGCGCAGAGCAAACCAAGACGCTCCATTGGAAGCATTTCCGTTCAATCTTAAAAAGATGAGCGTTTCCGGCGCGCTGTGCGATATGGTAAAGCTGTCTGACATTTCAAAGAACATCATTTGCAGAATGAGCGCAGAAGAAGTATTTGAACTCTCAGATAAATGGGCAAAGGCTCACTGCAAAGAACTTGCCGACCTTTACGAAAAAGACCCGGCATACGCAACAGCGGTACTGGCTATCGACAGAGGCAACAAAAAGCCGAGAAAAGATATTGCAAAATGGAGCGATATTCCCGACTATATCAGCTATATGTACGACGAGACTTTCAAGCCCTGCTATGATCTTACCGGCAACGCAGACAAAGAGCTTGCCTGCAAGGTGCTTGAAAAGTATAAAGACATCGTAGACGTTAACGACGACAAAGATACTTGGTTCTCAAAGATAAAAGAAATGTGCCCCTCAGTTGGCTGCACGCCAAACGTTAAGGAATTCAAGCAAAATCCGGAAGCTTTCGCCGGTCATGTAGGCGACGTTTCAACAGTTATAAGAGTTGCCCTCACCGGCCGCACAAACACGCCCGACCTGTTTTCAATAACAGCGCTGCTGGGCAAAGAAAGAGTGCTGGAGAGACTTGAAAGCGCACTAAAACACTACAAGGAGGAAATGTAATGGCTGAAAACACCAAAGAATATTCCAATTTCATACATGACTTTATTGACAAAGACCTGGAGGACGGAGTATACAGCCATATCCAGACCCGTTTTCCTCCTGAGCCCAACGGCTATCTTCACATAGGCCACGCCAAGGCTATATGCATAAACTTCGGCGTTAAGGAAAAATACCACGGCACATGCAATCTTCGCCTTGACGACACAAACCCCACCAAAGAGGACACGGAATACGTTGACGCTATCAAAGAGGATATCAACTGGCTCGGTTTCCAGTGGGACAACCTCTATTACGCTTCAGACTATTTTGATTTTCTTTTTGAGTGCGCAATCAAACTTATCAAAAAAGGCAAAGCGTTTGTCTGTGAACTTACTCCGGAACAGATGAGAGAATACAGAGGAACTCTGACTGAGCCCGGCAAGGAAAGCCCCTACCGCAACAGAAGCATTGAGGAAAACCTTGACCTGTTCATGCGCATGTCAAAGGGTGAGTTCCCCGAGGGCTCAAAAGTTCTCCGCGCAAAAATAGATATGGCTTCTCCCAATCTCAATATGCGCGACCCGATAATTTACAGAATTATGTTTGCCCACCACCACCGCACAGGCGACAAATGGTGCGTTTATCCCATGTATGACTTCGCCCACCCGCTTTCAGACGCAGTTGAAGGCGTTACCCACTCCCTGTGCTCCTTGGAATTTGAAAACCACAGACCGCTTTACAACTGGTTTGTTGACGAACTGATTGAGGGAGAAAAGCCCCGTCAGATCGAATTTGCCAGAATGAATGTTAACTACACTCTAACAAGCAAGCGCAAATGCCTGCGCCTTGTTCAGGACGGAATAGTAGACGGATGGGACGACCCGAGAATGGCGACAATCAGCGGTATGCGCCGCAGAGGATACCCGCCGGAGGCAATCAGAGATTTCTGCGAAAGAATAGGCGTTTCAAAGGCATACAGCGTTATCGACTTTGCTCTGCTGGAAGCCTGCGTTCGCGACAACCTTAACGTTAATTCGCGCCGCGCCATGGCCGTTATTGACCCGCTTAAACTTGTTATTGATAATTATCCAGATGACAAAACGGAAGAAGTAGAGGTTGAATACCATCCCGATCATCCCGAATACGGCAGCCGCAAGGTGCCTTTCGGCAAAGAGCTTTACATTGAAAAAAGCGACTTCATGATTGAGCCTATTAAGAAATACCGCAGACTTTACCCGGGCAACGAAGTTCGTCTTTACAAGGCTTACTTTGTTACCTGCACAGGCTATGACCTTGACGAAAACGGCGAGGTTTGCTGTGTTCACGCAACGTATGACCCGGAGACTTTCGGCGGTGATGGCCCCGACGGAAGAAAGGTCAAAGGCACTATCCACTGGGTAAGCGCAACAGACAATGTAAAGGCAGAGGTTCGCCTTTACGACAGACTGTTTATGGTTGAAAACCCCAGCGACGAAACAGGCGTCGGCTCTTTTGAGGACAACCTTAACCCCAACAGCCTTACGGTAAAAGAAGCGTATATTGAAAAGGCGCTGGCAGATACAAAACCCGGCGACAGATTTCAGTTTATGCGCAACGGCTATTTCTGCACAGACAGAGATTCAACCGACGACAAGCCCGTTTTCAACAGAACGGTTCCGCTGCGCGACAGCTTCAACGTTAAAAAATGAGCAAATCAGTTAAAGTAGGCGGAATTTACCGCCATTTCAAAGGAAACATTTATCAGGTTATTGCCGTTGCCAAGGACTGCTCAGACCTGCATGACGTAGTCGTCTACAAAAGCGAGGACGGCTCCAAAGTCTGGGTTCGGGACATGGACGAATTTCTCAGCGAAGTTACGAGAGACGGCAAAACAATGGAAAGATTTACGCTACTGAATCAGGGTGAATAATTTTGAGTACAAGAAAAGATATAAAAAACATTGCAATAATTGCCCACGTTGACCACGGAAAAACGACGCTTGTTGACGAACTTCTGCGCCAGAGCGGCACGTTCCGCCAGAACGAAGTTGTTGAAGAGAGAGTTATGGACAACAACGATCTTGAGCGTGAGCGCGGCATAACTATTATGTCGAAAAACACTTCAATCCACTATAAAGACACTAAAATCAACATTGTTGATACTCCCGGCCATGCCGATTTCGGCGGCGAGGTTGAGCGTATTCTTACAATGGTTGACGGCGTTCTTTTGCTTGTTGATGCTTTTGAGGGATGCATGCCACAGACACGTTTCGTGCTGAAAAAGGCTCTCGGTCTCCACAAGACCCCTCTTGTTGTTGTCAACAAAATTGACCGTGACGGAGCAAGACCCGCCGAGGTTATTGACGAGGTACTGGATCTGTTTATTGAACTGGGCGCCGACGACGACCAGATTGACTTCCCGGTTGTTTACGCTTCCGCAAAGGACGGCTATTCAAGCCTTGACCCGGACGCCAGAAGCGGCGATATGAGACCTCTGCTTGACGCTATTCTTCAGTACATACCATCTCCCGACGGCGACCCGGAGGCTCCTACACAGGTTCTCTTCTCATCTCTTGAGTACGACGATTATGTAGGACGTATCGGCGTAGGCCGCGTTGAGCGAGGAACAATTAAGATAAACACGCCTTACGTTCTTTGCAGACAGGACGGAAGCCAGGAAAACATCCGTGTTACAAAGCTCTACCAGTTTGAAGGACTTAAACGAGTTCCCGTTGAATCGGCAACACTGGGCGACCTTATCTGCGTTGCCGGCATCGCCGACCTTAACATCGGGGAGACGCTCTGCGATCCTGACTGCATTGAGCCCCTTCCGTTCGTAAAAATCGACGAACCGACAATAAGCATGAACTTTATCGTAAACGACTCCCCCTTCGCCGGCAGAGAGGGCAAATACGTTACCTCAAGAAATCTGCGCGACAGACTGTTTAAGGAAGTTGAGACAAACGTTTCAATGCGAGTTGAAGAAACGGATTCGATGGATAAGTTCAAAGTTTCAGGCCGCGGTGAACTTCACCTTTCAATCCTTATTGAAACGATGCGACGCGAAAATTACGAGTTTGCCGTAAGCCGTCCCCAGGTTATCCTTAAAAAGGACGAAAAAACGGGACAGACGCTCGAACCGATGGAACTGGCGATTATCGAAGTGCCTGAATCATACGTCGGCACCGTTATGGAAAAACTTTGCTCAAGAAAAGGCGAAGTTGAAACCATGGACACACGTTCAACGGGCATGACGCATCTTGAGATTAAAATTCCTTCAAGAGGTCTTATCGGCTACAGAAGCGAATTTCTTACAGACACAAACGGCAACGGCATTATGAACCAGCTGTTTGCAGGGTTTGAACCTTACAAGGGCGATATCGCCACCCGTTCCCGCGGCTCTATTGTTGCCCACGAAACGGGAGTTACAACGGGATACGGACTTTGGAACACTCAGGACAGAGGCCGTCTCTTTGTTGGCCCCGGCGTTGACGTTTACGAGGGAATGATTGTAGGCGAATGCGCAAAGGACGAGGACATCGTTTGCAACGTCTGCAAAAAGAAGCACGTTACAAACACACGAGCCAGCGGTTCAGACGAGGCGCTGAAACTCGTTCCGCCAACAACTCTTTCACTGGAGCAGAGCATGGAATTCCTTGCGGACGACGAACTGCTTGAGGTTACGCCCAAGTCAATCCGCCTGCGCAAGACTATCCTTGACAAGAGTTTAAGACTTAAAGCGGAAAGCCGCAAAAAATAATAATAATCAAATTATAAAAAGGAGTGTGAAAAATGGCTGCAGGTCTTTATATTCACATTCCTTTTTGCATTTCTAAGTGCCCGTACTGCGATTTTTACTCGGTAAAATATGAAAGTGAACTTGCAAAAAAGTACGTTCTGCGGCTCGCTGAAGAGTTCAAAAAGTACAAAGGTTCTGAATTTGACACCGTATATTTCGGTGGCGGAACACCTTCTGCGCTTGAACCTGAACTGATTTGCCGTATCATTGACGAAGCGAGAAACAACTTTGTTATTTCTCCGAAGGCTGAAATAACGGTGGAATGCAACCCGTCTAAAGATCTTAAAGAAGATTTCAGGCTGTACGCCGAAAGCGGAGTAAACAGGCTCAGCATAGGAATGCAGAGCGCAGTAGACAAGGAGCGCTTCGCTCTCGGCCGCCGCGCAGGCCAGGCAGAGGTTAAAAAGACTGTGGAATATGCCAAGAACGCAGGCATTTCAAACATAAGCCTTGACGTTATGCTGGGAACGCCGAAGCAGAGCATCAATTCTCTTGATACGACTTTTGATTTCATTGACAAAGCCGGCGTTACCCACATCAGCGCCTATATGCTGAAAATTGAAGAGGGCACTCCGTTTTTCAAACTTCAAGACCGTCTTGCTCTGCCGGACGAGGACACGGTCTCTCAAATGTATCTTAAAGCCATTAAAATATTAGAGCAAATGGGCTTTTGCCAATACGAGATAAGCAATTTTGCAAAACCGGGTTACGAAAGCCGCCACAACACAAAGTACTGGACACTGGAGCCATACCTTGGAATAGGTCCGTCCGCCCATTCTTTTTGGGAGGGGAAACGTTTTTATTATGACAAAAATTGGAATATTGTTTCTAACGGTTTCGGCGGAGACACGGAAGAGAAGATAATGCTTGGAATGAGGCTGACAAAAGGCATTGACAAATCGCTGATAAACAAGGATATACGTCAGTTTTTAGATGGCGGTTATCTTAAAGCAGACGGCTCAAACGTTGCCTTTACACCGAAAGGAATGCTGATTTCAAATTACATTTTGTCTGAAATAATTTAAAAAATTTTTAGTAAAAAATTGCCTCGGCGCCTTTTTCGCCGAGGCAATTATTATTTTCATTCACGGGCATAATAATTATAAAGGAGTGATAATTATGCCAGATATGTTCAATTTGACGCCGGAAATGAACGCTTATTTTAACTCGCTTAGTCCCGCGGTTAAAGAAAGCATCATTCAATCAGGCGCAAAAATCAATTCGTTGGACGACATGAAAGCCGTTGTGGAGGGGATAACAGGCAATGAGCAAAAATAAAAAGAACTGCAGCGATTACAAGGAAAAGTATAATCTCCACCCCGATATCGCAAACAGATACGGAGCGTGGGTTTCCAATCCCTCGGTTCAGCCTGATGAAAAGACGGAGATGAACGCCCCTATCCCGTGCAGCGATAACGTAGAATTTGCAAAAGACTATCAAGAGGAAAACAAGCTTTAACAGAAATAAAAAAGGCGCCCAGCGGGCGCCTTGATTTATTACAGATGGAAAATAAGTTTGTCGCTTGCTTTGTTGAAAATGAGAATTCCCACAAGCAGGGTAAAAACAGAAATAACCGTTGAATACAAAAGCAGTTTTCCGCTCATCATATAACCGTACAACACGCATTGGCGGAATAGCTCAATCATTGAATACAGCGGATTTATCTTAATTATAACTACAATCCAATCGCTGGTTATTTTTTTCAGAGGATAAATAATAGGAACCATGTAGAAAAGCAAACGCGTTACAACGTCCCAGATATATTCAATATCTCTGAAATAAACGGAAAGCACTGAAAGAATAAGGCCGACGCCTGTGCTGAATACCAGCAAAATAATCATCGGTACGAAAAACAACAGCGCATACCATGTTAGATTTAATGCATGACCATTGCTGATGCCGGTCAGCTTAAAGAATATCCAAACGAAGATAAGACAAAGCATCGTAATTGCGAATGTTACGAAGTTTGAAAAAATAGAAGAAAGCGGGTACATATATTTCGGCACATATACCTTTTTTATTATCGCCGAGTTTCTTCTGAAAGAGGTCATAGCCTGTTTTGTTGAACTTGTAAAGAAATCAAACAACAGACGGCCTGTAAAAAGAAACACAGGATAACAGATAACGTACTTATCGCTTCTGCCGAATATACCGCTGAATACAACTGAAAGAACAGCCATATTAAGAAGCGGCTGGAGGAAACTCCAAAAAATACCAAGCCAGGAATTACGGTATTTAAGCTTAACGTTTTTCCTGGTAAGCTCCAACAACAGATTTTTATATTTCTTGAACATATGCATATCATAAGATATTTCGTTCTTACTTGCATTTTTAGTGCTCATTTACACACCTCGATTGAATTATATCCAATAATTGGGCTCGAACAACTTTTGCATTATAGCACATCAATAAACATTTTTCAACTTTTGACGCGGAAAACAGAATAAATGCGCCCGATTTCTGTTCACCGAAACAAATTCTGTAACGGTAAAACGCACTTTATTACAAGGAAAATTCAATGCTAAAGCTGATTTTTTGAAACTAAAAAAACAAATGTAAATTTTATTTGAACATCTGAGCAATTGTAAGAGCAGTCTTCCTCGCGGACATATTACCGTTTACAACATAATCCGCCGCATCAAGGTATTTCGCCTTTCGTTCATCGTAAAGTTTTCTCGCCTGCTCCCTGTCTTTAAACAGCGGCCTGTTTGAATTGTTTCCGATGCGCTGACAGATAACGTCAAAGTCTGCGTCAAGAAGAACAATCTTTCCGTCCTTCCTTATAGCCTCAACGTTCTTCGGAAAAGTCATTGCTCCGCCTCCGGTGGAAATAACGCAGTTTTTCATCTCCCCTACTTTTCGGCAGGCTTCGCTTTCAATTTTCCTGAAATACTCCTCGCCGTGCACTTCAAAAATCGCCTTTATTGCAACTCCCTGCTGCTGTTCGATAAATTCGTCAGTATCTATAAAGCGGCGACCCATTATTTTTGCCAGTTCTTTTCCCACAACGGTTTTTCCGCTGCCCATAAAACCGCAGAGTATTATATTCATAGTGTGCCCGACTTCCTTTCAGTAATCGCAATTACTTCATCTATCTGTTCACGGCTGAATGAAACACCGTTCCATATCTCCTGAGCCACCGCCGCCTGCCAGACAAGCATTGATAATCCGTTTAGCCCTTTAACGTTATTTTCACTGGCACAGCGGAGAAAAACTGTTTCAGACGGATTATAAATCGCGTCAAACACCGCATCTGCGGAGGCAATAATGTCACAGGGTAAAACACATTCGTCAGTATGGGGAAACATTCCCACTGGAGTTCCGTTTACAATAAGGTTCCAGCCTTTTTCCACATTTTCAAAATCTGTGATATTTATTTTAACGTTTAATTTTTTCAAAATATCGTCTGCAAGAAGTTTCGCTTTCTCGATATTACGGGCGGCAACCGTAACTTCAGCACCCGCTGCCGCCGCCTCGCAGGCAAACATACTTGAAACGCCGCCGGCTCCGCAAATAAGCACTCTGCCGGAAAGGCTTATTTCCTCAGCTTCAAGGGCGCGCAAAAAGCCGAAGCAGTCCGTATTGCACCCCAGCGACCCGCTCTCATCAAGTTTTACGGTATTCACAGCGCCGTAAAGGGCGGCTCTGTCGTTTAACTTGTCCAAAAAAGGAATAATGTGCATTTTATGGGGAATTGTGACATTGAAGCCGTCGAGTTTTTTCAGCTCGTCCATTTTATTTTCGAGATCTTCAGGCGAAATTTCTTTTAACTCATATGTGCCGTCAATTCCCGAAAGGCGCATCAATTCTCTGTGAATAAGGGGTGAAAGCGAATGTCCCAGCGGATATCCGATTAAAGCAAATTTTTTCAATATGTATTCCTTTCTGTCAGGGGCTGCGAAAAATCTATGCAAAAGCATTGACAATTTGAATTGAATTTTATAATATGATAATAACATATAAGAAAAACATTAACAACTACTTTTTGGAGTGAATAAAATGGTATTCGATAAAGTAAAAGAAATTCTTGTTGAACAGCTTGACATCAACGGCGACGAAATTACAATGGACAGTCTCCTTGTTGACGACCTTGGCGCAGACAGCCTTGACGCTATTGATATTGTAATGAGCGTTGAGGACGAATTCAAAGTTGAGGTTCCAGACGAAATTATTGAGAAAATTGCCACCGTCGGCGATATTGTCAATTTCATTGAGGAAAGAGCCTGATTATCAACTTGACTGATTTGTCAATTATCGTCAAATAAAAGGGCCGCAAGCCGTGAATTTTTATCCATCTTGCTGTAACTTAATTGACATTACATCATAATTAAAGTAAAATAAAGAGACAGATGATAATCGTCATCTGTCTTTCGTATTTTTATAACAACGGAGAGGGGATTTATTCATGGCAGACAAGTACATCATGGCGCTTGACCAGGGCACCACCAGCTCGAGAGCCATCATTTTCAATAAAAAAGGTGAAATTGTTGCAAAAGCGCAAAACGAATTCAATCAGTATTACCCGCAAAACGGCTGGGTTGAACATGACCCTATGGAGATATTATTCAGCCAGATAAGCGCTATTCTTACGGTTCTCAGAAAAGACGCTGTTGACCCGATAGACATTGCGGCAATAGGTATAACCAACCAGAGAGAGACAACCGTTGTCTGGGACAAAAAAACAGGCAAACCTATCTACAATGCCATTGTGTGGCAGTGCCGCCGCACCGCAGAAGTCTGCGAAGAACTTAAAGCAGAAGGCCTTTCCGATTATATTAAAAGCACAACAGGACTGCTTATTGATGCCTATTTCAGCGGAACAAAAATCAAGTGGATACTTGACCACGTTGACGGCGCAAGAGAGAAGGCGGAAAAAGGCGAACTGCTTTTTGGCACAATAGACACTTGGCTAATTTGGAATTTAACAAACGGCGAAGTTCACGTTACTGATTACAGCAACGCCTGCCGCACTATGCTTTTTGATATTGACAAACTCTGCTGGGACCCGTATCTTTGCGAAAAACTCGGAATTCCCATGTCTATGCTTCCCGAAGTTAAACCTTCAAGCTATGTTTACGGCACCGTTGCAAAAATTACGGGTATTGAGGGCATTGCAGGCGTTCCGATTGCAGGCGCAATCGGCGACCAGCCGGGCGCACTCTTCGGTCAGGGCTGTTTTGAGACAGGCCAGGCGAAAAACACATACGGCACCGGCTGTTTCCTTCTTATGAACACAGGCGAAAAGCGGGTTGATTCCCGTTCAAACCTGCTTTCAGGCATTGCCTGGGGTCTTGACGGAAAGATAACTTACGCTCTTGAAGGCTCCGCTTTTAACGCAGGAAGCGTTATTAAATGGCTCAGAGACGAACTGGGTCTTATTGAAAGCGCTCCCCAGTGCGACAAATTTGCAGAACTCGTTCCGGACGCAGGCGGTCTTTACTTCGTTCCGGCATTTACGGGACTTGGCGCTCCTTACTGGGATATGTACGCAAGAGGCGTTATGATAGGCCTTACTAGAGGAATTAACAAATATCATATCTGCCGCGCTGTTCTTGAAAGTATTACATACCAGATGACCGACCTGCTTGAAGCAATGATGAAGGATTCGGGAATTATTCTTAAAGACCTCCGTGTTGACGGCGGCGCTTCCGTTTCAGACATCATGATGCAGATACAGGCAGACATGACAGGCGTTAAAGTAAACAGACCCAAAAATGTTGAAACAACAGCACTGGGCGCCGCTTACTGCGCAGGACTTGCAACAGGCGTTTGGAAAGATACTGACGAGATCGAAAGCAACCGTGAAGTTGATAAGATCTTTGTTCCGTCAATGGAAGAAACAGTCAGAAACAAGAAGTACACCGACTGGAAACGTGCGGTTGAACGCTCGCGTAACTGGGAAAGATAATTAAAAAGGAAGTGAAATACATGTCAAAAGTTATCGTACCCTGGGATTTAATCACAAACTTTGTTACAGACGCATTCGTAGGTTACGGCGTTCCTGAGGAGGACGCAAAGATTTGCACCGACGTATTGCTTGAATCCGACAGAAGAGGCATTGAAAGCCACGGCTGCAACAGATTTAAGCCGATTTATCTTGACCGTATCAAGGCGGGAATTCAGAAGCCCGTTACGGAATTTGAAATCGTAAGAGAAACTCCCACCACCGCGGTTATTGACGGCCACGACGGAATGGGCCAGGTTATAAGCTATAAATCAATGCAGATGGCAATTGACAAGGCTAAAAAATACGGCATGGGCATGGTTGCCGTTCGAAACAGCTGTCATTACGGCATTGCAGGCTATTACGCTTCAATGGCGACAAAGGCGGGCTGTATCGGGATGACGGGAACAAACGCCCGACCGTCCATTGCTCCGACCTTCGGCGTTGAAAATATGCTTGGAACTAACCCGCTTACAGTGGGTATGCCCACTGATGAAGAATTTGACTTTATTCTCGACTGCGCCACCTCTATTACCCAGAGGGGCAAACTTGAATATTACAGCCGAATCGGCAAAAAGACGCCTGAAGGAATGGTTATCGGCAGAGACGGCAAGGCGCTGACCGACACTGACAAGATACTCGTTCAGCTTAACACCCACGAAGCCGCGCTCGCTCCTCTCGGAGGAATCGGCGAAGAGCTTGCAGGCTACAAGGGTTACGGCTACGCAACTGTTGTTGAACTTCTTTCTGCCGCTCTTCAGCAGGGCAATTATCTTTCAATGCTCAGTGGTATCGGCGAAAACGGCGAAAAAGTACCCTACCACCTTGGTCACTGGTTTATCGCTATTGACACCGAGGCTTTCTGCGGCCTGGAAGCGTTCAAAAAGACGGCGGGCGATATACTCAGAGAACTGCGCGCCTCCGAAAAGGCTCCCGGTGAAGAAAGGATTTACACCGCAGGCGAAAAAGAATGGCTCGTTTGGGAGGAGCGAAAAGACAGCGGAGTGCCTATCAACGACGCTGTTCAAAAAGAGCTGTCAGAAGTTCGAGACGAACTCGGACTTACAAAATACATCTTCCCATGGGAAGAATAACTCAGAAAGGCAAATTAAATGGACTACAGAAAAGAATCACTGAAACTACACGGCGAATGGAAAGGGAAGGTTGAAGTTGTTGCCAGAGCAAAGGTTGACAACAAGGACGCACTGTCCCTGGCTTATACTCCGGGCGTTGCCGAGCCTTGCCTTGCTATTCAGAAAGATTACAACAAGAGCTGGGAACTTACACGCAGATGGAACATGGTTGCCGTTATTACCGACGGCTCCGCTGTGCTCGGTCTGGGCGACATCGGTCCTGAAGCCGGTATGCCTGTTATGGAGGGCAAATGCGTTCTCTTTAAGGAATTCGGCGACGTTGACGCATTTCCGCTTTGCGTTCGCACAAAAGACGTTGATGAATTTGTTCAGACAGTTTACAACATCAGCGGTTCATTCGGCGGAATAAACCTTGAGGACATTGCCGCTCCCCGATGCTTTGAAATTGAGAAAAAACTCAAGGAAATGTGCGACATTCCGATTTTCCACGACGACCAGCACGGAACAGCCGTAGTTGTTTCAGCGGCGCTTATCAACGCCACTAAGATTACTGGCAAACCAATCAGCGAGTGCAAGGCCGTTATTAACGGCAGCGGCGCCGCTGGCATTGCCATTGCTAAACTGCTTATGACCCTGGGTCTTAAGGACGTTATCCTCTGTGACCGCTCAGGCGCGATTTACGAAGGACGCGAAAATCTTAACCAGAGCAAGGCGGAAATCGCCGCAATCACAAACCGCGGTATGGTAAAAGGCGATCTTGCGGAAGCTGTTAAGGGTACAGACGTATTTATCGGCGTTTCTGCACCGGGAGTTCTTACAAAAGAAATGATCGGAACAATGAACGCTGACCCCATCGTTCTTGCCATGGCTAACCCCACTCCGGAGATCATGCCTGACGAAGCGAAAGCGGCAGGAGCAAAAATTGTGGGAACAGGCCGTTCTGACTTCCCCAACCAGATCAACAACGTTGTTGCTTTTCCGGGAATTTTCAGAGGCGCTCTTGACGTTCGTGCTAAGAGCATTACCGAAAACATGAAAATCGCCGCGGCTTACGCTATTGCTTCACTGGTCAGCGACGATGAGCTTAACGAAGAATATATTCTTCCCCACGCATTTGACCCGCGCATTAAAGACGCTGTTGCAAAAAGTGTTGCTGAGGCGGCAGTCAAAGACGGAGTAGCAAGAGTATAATAATGTTATAAGTTATATATTATATATAAAGGCACTGCAAAAAATGCAGTGTCTTTTCTTTTTGTCACTTTTCAGCGAATAGTGACAACTTGCTTTTTACCAATATTTACACAACTTGTGTCTATAATACGGTTGAAGTTTGATAAGTGGTGACTTTTTGTCAATAGTAAATACTGAATTTTGTGTAATGTGCTTAATTATTACAAAAGTGTTACAAATCACTTGTGAAAATTTACCATAGATTAAAAAGTTACAAATGTGTTACAATTTTCCCCGACGTCACGTCAAGGAGGTAAAACCAATGAAAAAGGCAATTCTCGTGCTGACTGCGCTTATGCTTTTTCTCATCGTATTCCCCACAACTATATCAGCTTCGGCAGAAAATTCATCATCAACAGAGATTACGGAATTTGAGCCGCGCCTGAGCGCGCCCTCTCGTTCCAACGATTATTATAACAGCACACTCAACCGTTATTCACAAACAGGATACGGAATGCCAAACTGCGTTGCATACGCTTACGGCCGTGTTTACGAAATGAACGGCGAAGCGCCGCTTATCACCCACGGCAATGCCGGCGACTGGTGGTTTATAAACAAGAACAACGATTATTACGACTACGGAAGCACTCCGAAACTGGGCGCCGTTGTTGTCTGGAGCAACCACGTTGCGGTTGTTGAAGAGATCAACGACGACGGAAGCATTACAATTTCCGAATCCCACTACGGCGGCGGATATTTTGATACAAAGGTAGTCTACGATTACACTTACCATTACGGACAAACTTTCTACGGTTTTATTTATACCTACAATGAGCCCGAAAAGGAAGAAGAGGAAAAGCCGAAAAGCGCAACAGCTGAAAAGGCGCCCAACATTCCGGAAAGCAAACACGTTTTTGATATAATCAATCTTGAAAGCGGAAATGACGACGGCACAATCGTACACAACGACAAAATGCTTATTCTTGCCGCTTCAAATAAATAAAACAGCAAATCAAACGAACGGAAAGTTTTAACTTCCGTTCGTTTTTTTATTTTTTTCAGCTGTTAAAAGATTTTTTACAAAAAAAGTGTTGACAAACGAGGGGTTTGGATATAATATAAAGGTAAGTTAGCACTCAGGAGTTAAGAGTGCTAACGCATAACAAAGGTGGTGTGACAAATGCTTGGCGAAAGAAGAGCCGCAATACTCAGCCTGATAATTGAGCACTATATCAAACAGGCGAGCCAATCGGTTCAAAAACTCTTGCTGCGCTTTTGCCCTATTCAGTATCCAGCGCCACCATTCGAAATGAGATGGCCTATCTTTCACAGCTTGGTTATCTCGAACAGCGCCACACAAGCGGCGGCCGTGTTCCTGGAAAGAACGCATACAGATTTTACGTTGACAATCTGATGATAAAAAAAGAGCTTCTGCCCCAGGAACAACAGCGAATAGACGAAATCCTTTCGGTAAACGCAGGCGACTCCCAAAGACTTGTTAACGACGCAGCCAGACTTTTGGCAGACGTTACACGGTGCGCTTCTTTCTGCAGCACAATCGCTGACAAAGAGGATTCAATCCAGGGCGTTCAGTTAATTCCGGCAGGCTCAGGAAGAGCGATGCTGGTTATGCTGACAACAGGCGGACGAATTAAATCGTCAATATGCAGACTGAACTGCCCGGCAGACGAAGAATTCACCGCGGCGTTTTACGAAGTGGTCAATAACGCGTTTATAGGCACTCGCCTTATTGACGTAAGTCTGGCAACGGTTCAGAGCGCCAGCGTAATTCTCGGAGCAAGAATTTTCGATATGCTCCCTGTGCTTTCTTCCCTTTGTGCGCTTTGCACAGAGGCGGCGGAAAACACCCTTACAATAGAAGGCGAAACGAACCTGCTTTCCCACGAAGAATTGGGAAACGACGTTTACAAACTGCTTGCATTTCTTACAAATAAAAACCGCTTTATAACGCTGGCAAAAAGTTTTGCAGACAGCAACAAAGGCAGTGCGTTGTTTATAGGAAATGAAAATCCATATTACGAGTTAAAAAACACAACGATGATGACGGCGGACCTCAGAAGCGGCAACCGCCACGCAGTACTCGGAATAATCGGGTCTACGAGAATGGATTACTCCGTTATCGTTCCCCGTGTTCAATATATATTTAACAAAACATCTCAACTTCTTTCAGAAGGAGGCGCAGTAAATGGCTAAAAAGAAGAACGACGAAAAAACAAAAGCTCAGCAGGCGGAAAATACAGCGGCTGAAGAAACGGCCGAAGTTAAAGACGAAGCTGAAAACAACGAAGCCGAAGAAAAAGACCCTCTTCAGGAGGAACTTGATTCAATCAAAGAACAGATGCTCCGCTTAACAGCGGAATACGCAAACTTCCGCAAGCGAAGCGACAAGGAAAAAAGCGAGACTTATTCCTACGCAACAGCAAAAACGGTTGAAGCGTTTTTACCGGTGTTTGACAATCTTGAGCGTGCTCTCAGCGCAGAGCAGTCAGATTATGAAGCACTGAAAAAAGGCGTTCAGATGACATTTGACGGTCTTATGAACACGCTGGAAAAACTCGGCGTAACGGCTTTCGGCGAACCGGGAGAAAAGTTTGACCCGAATATGCACAACGCCGTAATGCACATTGAAGACGAAGAGCTTGATGAAAACGTTATTACAGACGTATTTCAGAAAGGCTATAAGTTGAATGATAAAGTAATCAGACCCGCAATGGTCAAAACAGCAAACTAACCAACAGGAGGAAATAACAATGAGCAAGATTATAGGAATTGACTTAGGTACAACAAACAGCTGTGTAAGCGTAATCGAAGGCGGCGAAGCAGTCGTTATCGCAAATGCTGAAGGCGCAAGAACAACCCCGTCCGTAGTTGCTTTCAGCAAAGACGGCGAAAGAATGGTAGGTAACGTTGCAAAACGTCAGGCTATCACAAACCCCGACAGAACAATCTCTTCAATTAAACGTCACATGGGCTCTGACTACAAAGTAACCATCGACGGCAAATCATACACTCCCCAGGAAATCAGTGCAATCATTCTTCAGAAACTTAAAGCTGACGCTGAAAGCTACCTTGGCGAAAAGGTAACAGAAGCCGTTATTACAGTACCCGCTTACTTCACAGACGCTCAGCGTCAGGCTACTAAGGACGCAGGCAAAATCGCAGGTCTTGAAGTAAAGAGAATTATCAACGAGCCCACAGCAGCCGCTCTCGCATTCGGTATTGACAAGGAAGACGACCAGAAGATCATGGTATACGACCTTGGCGGCGGTACATTCGATGTTTCCATTATCGAAATGGGCGATGGCGTTCAGGAAGTACTTGCTACAGCAGGTAACAACCGTCTCGGCGGCGACGACTTCGATAAGAAGATCATGGATTGGCTTGTTGCTAAGTTCAAGAGCGAACAGGGCATCGACCTTTCCGGCGATAAAATGGCTATGCAGAGAATTAAGGAAGCCGCAGAAAAGGCAAAGATTGACCTTTCCGGCATGACAACTGCCCAGATTTCACTTCCCTTCATCACAGCAGACGCAACAGGTCCTAAGCACATGGATGAAACTCTTACAAGAGCTAAGTTCAACGAAATGACCGCAGACCTTGTTGAAGCAACAATGGGTCCGGTTCGTCAGGCTATGAAAGACTCAGGTCTTTCAATGAACGACATTGACAAGATCCTCCTTGTTGGCGGTTCAACAAGAATTCCTGCAGTTCAGGAAGCTATCCAGAAATTCAGCGGCAAAGAGCCTTTCAAGGGTATCAACCCCGATGAATGCGTTGCTATGGGCGCAGCTCTTCAGGGCGGCGTACTCGGCGGCGACGTTAAAGGTCTGCTTCTGCTGGACGTTACTCCCCTTTCACTTGGTATTGAAACAATGGGCGGCGTAAACACCGTAATCATTGAGAGAAATACGACTATCCCCACAAAGAAGAGCCAGATCTTCTCAACAGCGGCTGATAACCAGACCTCCGTTGAAGTTCACGTTCTTCAGGGTGAAAGAGAATTCGCAAAAGATAACAAGACCCTCGGCATGTTCCACCTTGACGGCATTATGCCTGCAAGAAGAGGCGTTCCGCAGATCGAAGTTACATTTGATATTGACGCAAACGGCATCGTTCACGTAAGCGCTAAGGACCTTGGCACAGGCAAGGAACAGCACATCAGCATTACAGCTTCTTCCAACATGAGCAAGGAAGATATCGACAAGGCTGTTAAAGAGGCTGAGCAGTTTGCTGAGGAAGACAAGAAGAAGAGGGAAGCCGTTGACATCCGCAACAACGCAGACCAGATGGTTTACCAGACCGAAAAGCTCCTCAGCGAAAACGGCGACAAATTCAGCGACGATGACAAGAACGCTCTTAACACCAAACTTGACGCACTGAAAGAAGCACTCAAGGGCGAAAACACAGACGCTATCAAGTCTGCTGAAGAAGATCTGACAAACAAATTCTACGAAGTTTCTCAGAAGATTTACGAAGCTACTCAGGCGGCTCAGGGTCAGCCCGGAGCAGGCGCTCCCGGCGCAGACGCAGGTAACCAGGGCAACGCAGGTCAGGCAGACCAGGGTTACACAGACGCTGACTACACAGAAGTAGACGACAACTAATAACCCCCCTTATCCCAAACAGCTGAAAATCAGCAAAAACCGCCTCAGGGTATTTCGCATATCCTGAGGCGTGATACGGTTTACTGCGATAAATTAAGCAAATTTATTTGCGGCGTATTTAATTATTTTATCTTAGGAGGCTGTCATGCCTGAAGAAAAAAGAGATTATTACGAAGTATTGGGCGTTTCAAAGGGCGCCAGCGATGATGAAATAAAAAAAGCATACCGCAAAACCGCAAAAAAGTACCACCCCGACTTACACCCTGACGATCCCGAGGCTGAAGCAAAGTTCAAGGAGTGCAACGAAGCATACGAGGTTCTCTCCGACCCTCAGAAGAAAGCCCGCTACGACCAGTTTGGATTTGCAGGAGTTGACCCCAACTACGGCGCAGGCGCAGGCGGTGCCGGCGGATACGGCGGTGGTTTCGGCTTTGACGGCGATATAGATTTAGGCGATATTTTCTCGTCTTTCTTCGGAGGAAGCGGTTTCGGCGGCTTCGGTTCGAGGAATCCCAACGCCCCGGCAAGAGGCCGCGACGTTCAGACCGCTGTACAGCTTACTTTTGAAGAGGCGGCAAAGGGCTGCAAAAAAACTGTTGAAGTACACAGAGTTGAGGACTGCTCAGAATGCGGCGGCACAGGCGCGGCAAAAGGCACCTCACCGAAAACCTGCCCCGAATGTCAGGGCAGAGGCGTTGTTACTGTTCAGCAGCGCACAGCGTTTGGCGTAATGAGCCCCCAGCGCGCCTGCACACGATGCGGCGGTACCGGTAAGATTATCGATAATCCGTGCCAGAAGTGCGGCGGCAAGGGCAAAGTTCGCCACGCAAGAAAAATCGAGATAAACATTCCCGCCGGTATTGACGAAGGTCAGGTAGTAAACGTAAGAGGCAACGGCGACACCGGATTTAACGGGGGTCCCGCAGGTGACTTGAAAGTCGTTATCGGCATTAAGAAGCACAAATATTTCACCCGTGACGGATTTAACGTTTGGTACGACAAGCACGTTTCATTTGTTGAAGCCGCTCTGGGCGCAGAGCTCCAGGTTCCCACCCTTGACGGAGATGTAAAATACAATATGCCGGCAGGAACACAGCCGGGCAAGGTATTTAAACTCAAGAACAAAGGTATCGACAGGCTCAACTCCATCGGCAAAGGCGATGAATATGTTCGCATAGTTGTTGATATTCCGACGAGCCTTACCCACGAGCAAAAACAGCTTCTCAGGGAATTCGACAAAACATATGAGCCCCCGAAAAATCCCCCAAAAGAAGGCTTTTTTGATAAATTCAAAAAGAAATAAGAAACATCAAAGACCCGGAAGATAATCTTCCGGGTCTTTGATTATTTTTTACTATTCGATTAAAGGTCGTCCGCGTCCTGCTCAGGTTCCTCATAAACATCTTCATAATATGTTGCTTTCGTAACGCCTGTATAACTTCCGTTAACGTCGGCGTTTACCGCTTCAGGACTGAGATAGGACGTAAGGTCAATAACATCTTTTTGTTTGTTTTGCTTTTTTGCCTGTCGCTTTTTGCTTTTATTTTCCACTATTATCACCCCTGCTATTATTCTTTGCAGAGGAAGAACGATTATCAAATTTTTTCTACGTCAACTACGGCTATTTTCTCCAAAAATTCTTTTGGCGAAATTACGGTGCCCATGTCAAAAAAATCATCCATATTCATATTGAAATTGTTGACGTAAACAGGAACCTGTTTGTACTCAATATCGATATGGAGCCGCTTTGCGTCGCCCTTGATTACGTCTGCGTCATAGCAATCGGCGTCATAATAACGGCTGACGATTATCTCATTATTCTTTACATACTGCAATACGATATTGCGGCTTGAACGTGAAATGCTGACATAACTTTCGTCCGTTTTAGACAAAGCCTGTCCCATTTTCATCTGGGCAACCGCTTTGCACGCATCCGAATTTACAAACAACTCGTTAATGAAAATCGACTCAAGCGCCGTTGTGTCGTCCGGAACAATAATAGCCAAAATAAATTTTGAAAGTTTTTTTCCGTAAAGGCTTTTCACAAATTCTTTAAAATAATGCTGGCTTTCGCTGATTTTTTCCGCGTAATGATGGTAAAATGGAATGTTGGGGATCATCGGTGTGCCGGGCAATGAAAAGGGTTTAAAGGCTTTCGTTTCATTTTCGCACACCAAAATATTGTTGTTTGTTATTATCATTGGAATCGTTTTTGCCATTGAAATCACTCCGTATTCACAAAATATTTTACTATAACCAATTGTTTAAATCAATAAAAATTCAAAAATATAGTGAAATCCGTAACGATATATGGTAAAATATAACCAGTAGTGATAAGGAGGGGTTTTATGAGCAATTCTGACGAACTCGATGAAATACTCAGCGAAATCAAAGACAGACAGAATCGCGGCGACGGAGACGGCGAAAAAAGAAGCGACGAAACCAATCAGGCTTCTGCTCCAGACAGCGATGAAGAAAATTTCCGTCTGCCCGACGACGAGCCTCTGGGCGGCGACGAAACCGAAGATGATTTGGCTGCCAAAATCGCAGATGATTCAGAAACCGAAGAAACTGTTTTCACAAACGGCGATGAAAAAACTTATGAACACGTTTTTTCAGACGGAGTTGGCGAAACCGCTGATGACAGCGAACAACCCGAACCACTGCAATTCGATGCCATTGGCGACATAGAATACCCGGAGGAAGAAATGAGCAACTCTAAAATGAACAACAAGACAAAAATCATCATTGCCGTTTTGGCTGTCATTGTTATTATTGCTTTGGCAGTAGGAATTTATTTCGCAACAGCAGGCAAAAAGACAGAAGAGCCCGCAACAGAACCGACAGTCGTTACAGAAGCACCCACCGAAGCACCAGTTGCTATAACAAACCCGCTTACCGGCGAAGCAGATTACAACAAAGACGCTGTCGGCAAACGCCCCGTTGCAATTGTTGTTGAAAACGCCCAGGCGGCGCGCCCTCAGTGGGGAATTGACAGCCCTGATATCATTGTTGAAGGCGAAGTAGAAGGCGGCGAAACACGTATGCTTTGGCTTTATTCCGATTACACATCAGTTCCGGATCAGGTTGGTCCTATCCGCAGTGCCCGCCCGCCTTACATTCGTTTCAGTGAAATGTTTGACGCAGTATTCATTCACTGGGGTCAGAGCAAAACTAAAGGCAATTACGTTGGCGCAAACACTGTATTTGAGCAGGACGACGTTGACCATATCAACCAGATGACTTACAGCGGCAGCGTAAGCCTGTTCAGCAGAGATTCAAGCCGCAACGTTTCATCTGAGCACACCGGCGTTCTCCACGGCGACAAGATTGCAGAAGCGCTCAAAGAACTTAAAATCAGAACTGACGCTGAAGACAACGGTCTTACAACATTCCAGTTCAACGAAAAAGACGAAGCTATGGGCGAAGGAGTATGCAACACACTTGCGCTGACTTTTTCAAGCAGAACCCGCACACGCGACTGGTCATACAGCAGCGACGACAAAATGTACCACAGCACAGACTATGAAACAGACGTAAAAATGAAGAACCTTATCGTTCTGTTTGACAACACTGAATACATAACAAAAGACAACTACAAAGGCTCCGGCTCAGCAGAAGTTTACTGTGATTACGGCCTTGACGGCGGCAGCGGAATAGTTGCTTCCGAAGGAACATACACAGAAATCAAATGGAGCAAGAAAGACGGCAAGCTTTCTATCACCGACGCTAACGGCGATCCCATCAAACTCAACGTCGGCAGAAGCTGGATCGGTTACGCTTCCGCAAACAACGGCGGCAAAGTTGTTGAAGGCTAAAACAAAACAGCAAAATATAAAAGCCACGGATAATTTCCGTGGCTTTATAATTTATAAAAAAGGTTCTGAACTGCACCCAGCAGATCAGAACCTTTTATTTATATCAATTTACAGAAGAGACGCAACCAGGTCGCCCATTTCGGAGGTAGTTACCTGTTCCAGACCCTCCTCATAAATGTCGGGTGTGCGAGCCTTTGTAAGAGCGCTGTCTACAGCTGCTTCAATAGCGTCTGCCGCCTCTGATTCGCCGAAAGTATAGCGAAGCATCATAGCGCCGGAAAGAATTGTTGCAAGAGGATTCGCCTTGCCCTGGCCGGCGATATCAGGTGCTGAACCGTGAATAGGCTCATACAGGCCGAAAGTTCCCTCAGCAAGTGAAGCGGAAGCCAGCATTCCGATTGAGCCGCTGATCATTGACGCCTCATCTGAAAGAATGTCGCCGAAAATGTTAGAAGTAACGATTGTATCAAACTGGTTGGGATTGCGAACGAGCTGCATTGCGCAGTTGTCAACATACATATAAGAAACCTCAACCTCAGGATAATCGCCATTTACAGCCTCAACAACCTTGCGCCACAGGCGGGAAGAGTCGAGAACATTTGCTTTATCAACACAAGTAAGGCGCTTCTCGCGCTTCATTGCATATTCAAAGCCGGCTCTTACGATACGCTCAATTTCAGGATAAGAGTAACGCTCCGTATCAAACGCCGCTTCAACGCCGTTTTCAACATATGTACCTCTGTCGCCGAAATAGATGCCGCCTGTAAGTTCACGAACAATAAGAATATCAAGTCCGTCGCCGATAATCTCCTCTTTTATCGGAGAAGCGCTCTTAAGAGGAGCAAATATCTTGGCAGGACGAAGATTTGCAAAAAGTCCGAGACTTTCGCGGATAGCAAGAAGACCCTTTTCAGGTCTGTTGTTACCCGGCTGACTGTCCCACTTCGGGCCGCCTACCGCGCCCAAAAGAACAGCGTCGCTGGCTTTGCAGGCCTCCTCTGTTTCCTTGGGATAAGGAACGCCTGTTGCGTCAATTGCGCAGCCGCCCAGAAGCTGATAATTATAGTTGAAATGAAAGCCGAATTTCTCCCCCGCTTTGTCAAGCACCTTAAGGCACTCGTCAACAATCTCGGGGCCGATTCCGTCGCCTTTCAGGACGGTGATATTATATTCTTTCATATTTATACCTCTCAGTTAGTTACGTCAAAAATTCCGGGCATTGTATCATCACGAACGCATTTGTCGCCCTGGTCGCGGTTGATTGCGCAGAAAATACCCTTGATTGAAGCATAGCCGATATTGTGGGAAACGCCTATGCCGAAAATATCCTTGCCCTGAGGATTTTTCAAGTGAATATAGCTGATTGCCTTTGAGTCAGAGCCTACCGCAATAGCGTGCTCGCTGTAGTCAACAAACTTATAATCGGTAATTCCGATTGAGCGAATAGCGCTGAAGAAAGCTTCAATCGGACCGCTTCCCTTGCCTTCTATCTTCTCGGTTCTGTCTTCGCCGATGCGGACAGTGCCTTCAAAGTGAACGGAGGTAAGTTCGTCTGCTTCGTCTTTTTCCTCGTAAACCTTATGGTTTATCAGGCGGTAAGGACCTACTACATTGCGGTATTCTTTCTGGAACAGGTCAAATACCTCGCTGCTCTGGAGTTCCTTGCCCTTAACGTCGCAGGCGTGTTTAACAACAGCGCCGAACTCAACGTGCATTGCCTTAGGCATTTTAATTCCGTACTCAGTGGACAGGATAAACGCCGCTCCACCCTTTCCGCTCTGGGAATTGATACGGATGATCGGCTCGTATTCTCTACCCACATCTGCGGGATCGATGGGAAGATAGGGAACCTCCCACATATCGGAATGGCTCTCTTCCATATAAGTCTTGCCTTTGTTGATAGCATCCTGATGAGAGCCTGAAAACGCGGTGAAAACAAGTTCGCCGGCATATGGCTGACGGGGAGGAACAGTCATATGAGTTGTGCGCTCATAAACTTCCTTAACATGATTGATATTGTGGAAATCAAGTTTGGGGTCTACGCCCTGGGTCCACATATTAAGCGCAAGGGTAACCATATCAACGTTGCCTGTGCGTTCGCCGTTTCCGAAAAGAGTACCCTCAACACGGTCGGCGCCTGCCATAAGAGCAAGTTCAGCCGCCGCAACACCCGTTCCTCTGTCGTTATGAGGATGAAGCGAAATAATAGCGGCGTCACGGTTCTTAAGATGGCGGCAGAAATACTCAATCTGGTCTGCATAACCATTAGGAGTAGAACCTTCAACAGTTGATGGAAGATTAAGAATAATCGGATTTTCTTTCGTAATATGGAGAGCGTCCATAACCCGCTCGCAAATCTCAACTGCGTTATCCATCTCTGTGCCTGTAAATGATTCGGGGCTATACTCGAAGCGGATATTCATGTCGGGATTGCGCTTTTTCTCTTCCTCGGTAAGTTCGTAAATCAGTTCGGCGCCTTTAACGGCGATATCGATTACGCCGTCCATATCAGTCTTGAAAACAACTTTTCTCTGAAGCGTTGAAGTTGAGTTGTAAAAATGTACAATAACGTTTTTAGCGCCGTCAATAGCCTCAAAAGTCTTTTTGATAAGATGCGGACGAGCCTGAACAAGCACCTGGATAGTAACATCGTCCGGAATATAATTTCCGTCAATAAGCGTGCGCAGAATTTCATATTCCGTTTCGCTGGCTGACGGGAAACCAACTTCAATTTCCTTAACGCCGATCTCAAGCAGGAGGTTGAACATCTCCAGCTTTTCCTGAAGGTTCATCGGGTCAACCAGCGCCTGGTTTCCGTCGCGCATATCAACGGAGCACCAAATGGGAGCCTTGTCGATCACCTTGTTCGGCCACTGCCTGTCGGGCAGGTTTATGGGCTTAAACGGCGTATACTTTTCATAACCTTTTTTCATAACAGTTTTTCTCCTTTCTGTTGCAGGAACGCAAAACTGAAAACAAAAAATGCGTCCCCAGAATATAGGGACGCATATGAATTGCGTGGTACCACCCTATTTCAGCAGAAAAAATCTGCCCTTTAGCATCAAACAATGCCTCAACCTTTAACGCAGTTACACGTCTTTTCCTATCAATTTCTGTTCAGAAAAGCAACTCCGCAGAGAGCTATACACTATTGTTTTCGTATCGGCTTGCACCGGCCGCCGACTCTCTGTAACTAAAAACAAAAGTCTTGTTCTGCTTCCCAGTCTTTTATGGGTACTGTTAAATTTTCAGTAACTTTATTATAGCATTTTAACGCTTTTTGTCAACCTTTATTTTTACATCTTGCTGAAGCCGTAACCGTTGATCATAGCGGTAACAGCATCACCGTTTTTGCAAAGCGGGCAGTCGTGAGCGGCGTATGAAGCGTAATTTGGAAGATCGGCGGGAGTAAAGAGAGTGTTTACCTCAATTCCGTCAATATTCTCCGCGGCGCTGAAAATGGAAGTAATTCCCACAACGTTGCCGCCGTAATACTTAACGCTCTGCATAGCGCGGTCAACGGTTTTACCGCTTGTGATACAGGAAATAAGAACAACAATATTCTTTCCGGCAATCATTCTGCGAAGATTGTCGCGGAAGATCATGTTGCCGGCCGCGTCATACTCAGGGCCGAGAACAAAAACGTCCAAATCCGGATTTGGGGTCATCATACTGGGACGTGCCAGTTCATGAGCAAGGTATGCGCCCAGAGCCTGGGTCTCATACAGACAAAGCACCGTGTCCACGTCAATACTTCTGGCGCTGTAATACTCCGCCATAAGTTTAGCGGCTTCAACAGACACCTTGTGGTTGTGCTTAATATCGGAAGTTCCGACATAGTAGTTGATATGAGATGACGCACTAACAAAGTGACCGGGCAGTGCATGGATGAAAACATCCTCATCTCTCGGGCAGGTTACGGTGTAAACATTGTTCATAAGAACACATCCTTTCTTGTAACTTTCATTTTACTATAAATCAATCAATCTTGCAACAAAAAAATACCCGGCAGAGATTAAGCCGGGTATTTTAGGGGAAGTAAAAACTTTCAGTGAAATAATCCTCAAAGCAGAGCAGAAAGTTACGCCGCAATAACCGCCCCTGCTCTGCCGCCGCT
>URGA01000012.1 GCA_900547275.1 uncultured Oscillospiraceae bacterium
AGCTGTAATAAAACTGAAGGCGCCAGTCAGCGGTCATTTGGAAAGAATTTATAATTACAAATATCCTTATGAATATATAAATGACTTTGACGAAATACTTAATCGTAAAAAACGCATATTGACTTTCTTTGATGAATATGAATGATAATGAACCGGGAATTTCTTAAAGGTCAATGGCTTTTTTCTGACGATTATTTCTCAATTTGTATTGCAATATTTTACAGTTTGTAATATAATAGAATAAACGGAGGGAGATACAATGGCTAAAAAATTAGGCGATATTTTCGGCAACATGGACGAAGTGTTTGCAAACGCCAAAATTCCCGATATTGATGAAGTATTATCTCGCACAAGAACCTTTACCGAGGAAGTCAGCAAAAAAAGCGCTGAGAGAATAGAAATTTCCCGTAAAAAGGTTGAGTGTCTTGATATTAAGGCAAAACTGGCCAAAGCATACGAAAAATTCGGCAGGCTCGAATACGCCGTTTACAGCGGCGAGACCGCTGATGAAAACGTTGTGGCCTCTGTTGCCTCAGATATTGCCGTTCTGCTCAACAAACTCAACTGCATTATGGCTGAACTTGACGCGGCAAAAAATGAAGTTGACGCAAAACCTGCGGACAGCGGCGAATAAGTCTTTCATCAAAAGAATGTTAAAGCAGTGCAGTGGTGCACTGCTTTATTTTTATCCTGACTAAAGTCAGCGCCCTGAAGCCGGGCAGGATGTAAAAAAAGTATATTCTGCCGTTGCGGGGTGGCTTTATGGAAAAATCAATAAAAGAAAAGTATCTGTCTTCTGCCGCGCTTCTTCTTATTGCGTCGGTGCTGGTAAAAATAATAGGAGCGATTTATAAAATTCCTTTGACCGGCTATATAGGAGCCACAGGAAGAGGTTATTTTTCCATTGCTTACAGCCTTTTTATGCCCGTCCATGCAATTACCATGGGCGCGTTTCCCGTTGCGCTTTCAAGCCTTGTCAGCAAATATCTCTCAAAAGGCAACGACGCGAGAGTTATGCAGCTAAAAAAGTCAGCCAACAGATTGTTCTTTATTGTGGGAATTATAGGACTTCTGCTTATTACACTTCTGGCAAAACCATATGCCGATTTGATAGCAGACGCACCCAAAGCCGTTTTTACTATTCTTGTTCTGGCTCCAAGCGCTCTTTTTTCATCAATGGCGGCTTCCCGACGCTCTTTTGCGGAAGGTCATCTGAATATGGTTCCGACAGCTGTATGCCAGGTGCTTGAAGCGGCGTTCAAAATGATTTTCGGCCTGCTTTTCGCCCGTATTTCAATGTCCTATCTTTATGAAGCGTATCTAGATACGGGAGCCGTGCTGGGTGTGCAGGCTCAAAATGAGGGCGAAGCGCTGTCAATGATATATCCGCTGACATCAGCTGCCGCAATGTTGGGGGTAACTCTCGGGAATTTTGCCGCCCTTGTGTATGCCTGCGCTTATAACATGGCAAAATACAGCCGAGGAAAAGTACTGCAAAAGCAGAAGGAAACAGGAGTAGGCAAGGAACTTATTTCTTTTTCTCTTCCTCTTGTTGCCGCGACGATTATTCAGAGTATTTCTGCTTTTCTAGATACTGCCAGTATTCAGTACTGCCTTTCCATGTGCCCAAACGAAGCGCTTTCCAAAGCATATGAAGCGTCAATTTCACTTGCTGGAGTTGCCTCGGAGGATGTTGAAACGTATGTATACGGTTTGTATTCCTCTGCTCTTGATTTTAAAAATCTTATTCCCGGAATAACAATGTCTCTCGGCGTTGCGGCAGTTCCCGCCCTTTCTGCGGCATATGAGAGCAGTTCCGGACGCTTTTCTGACCTCTATTCGGGAATAATTAAATATACGGTCATTCTCTCTGCCGGAGGAGGCGGAGCATTGGCTCTGTTTTCTTACGATATTCTGAAACTCTTTTACGCTTCTTCAAATCCTGATATAGTGCTCGGATGCCACAGCCTGCTGTTTTGGATGGGGGTCAGCGTTATGCCTGCTTCCCTGGCTTCTACCTGCGTTTTTGCAGTTCAGGCACTGGGTTATTCAAAACGTCTGATATTCCCGTTTGTAATTTCTGCTTTGGTAAGATTAGGGCTGAACTGTTATCTCGTTTCAGACGTTCGGTTAAATCTTTACGGCTCGGTAATATCCGCTTTCGTTTCTTATTTGATAATAGCAGTATGGGCTATGGCTATAATTTCATCTGTTACTAAGGTTAAAATAAAACCTGTTCAGGTCTTCTTCAAACCAATAATCGCCTGCGCCGTTACTGCCTTTTCATGCTATGCTGTAAGCAGTTCGCTTTTCGGCGCTCTGGAATGGAGTTTGAACTTTATTCTGTCTTCCGCATTGTTTTTGTCGCTTCTTACAATTTTGCTACTTTTCTTTGGTACACTTTCAACAAAAGATTTGAAATTTATCGGCCTAAGATAAAAAATTTGGCTTCAATACTTGCATTTTTGAGTGTTTTAATATATAATTTCTAACGAACGAGTTAATCAAAAGAAGGGTGCCCGAGGCAGTGGATTTTGAATTTAAAGAACATTATAATGTCAATGATTTGATATCTATTGTTGAATTATTGCGTGCACCTGGCGGCTGTCCGTGGGACAGAGAGCAAACCCATTCTTCAATAAAAAAGAATTTTATTGAAGAAACTTATGAGGTAATTGACGCTATAAACCGCGAAGACCGCGACGCCCTTAAAGAAGAATTGGGCGACGTGTTGCTTCAGGTTGCTCTCCACACACAGATGGAATCTGAGAACGGATATTTTAACTTTGACGACGTCGCAGACGGAATATGCAAAAAACTGATACTGCGCCATCCTCATGTGTTCGGCGATGTTACTGCCGAAAATACCGAAGAGGCGCTTAATCAGTGGGACGCTATCAAGTTAAAAGAAAAAGGAATGAAAAAAGTAAGTGATTCCATGTGCAGCATTCCCAGAGAACTGCCTGCGCTGATGAGAGCGCAGAAAGTTCAGCAAAAAGCTGCAAAACAGGGATTTGACTGGGACGATATAAGCGGCGCAGCGGACAAACTTAACGAAGAGATTAATGAGCTCAAAATTGCCTTAAACAACGGCGACAGGGAATGTATCGAAGATGAATTCGGAGATGTGCTTTTTTCCTGTGTCAATATTGCCAGATTTATTGACGTCGACAGCGAGGAGGCTTTGACCGCTTCAACGGACAAGTTCCTTAGGCGTTACGTAATAGTGGAAAAATTGGCACATGAAAAGGGTATGAATATGAAAACAGCTTCGATAGATGAGTTGGATGCCCTTTGGGACAAGGCAAAACAAATATTAGCCGATAAATCGGTAACGGAGGAATTGTAAATGAACAAAACAGAACTCGTAGCAGCAGTTGCTGCAAAGGCAGAACTCTCAAAGAAAGATGCGGAAGCTGCAGTATCAGCAGTACTTTCTTCAATCACAGAAGCGCTTGCTAGCGGCGAAAAAGTTGCTCTCGTAGGCTTCGGCACATTCGACGTTAAGACTCGTGCTGCTCGCACAGGCCTGAACCCCCGCACAAAGGAAACAATCCAGATCCCCGAAGCAAAGGTTCCGTCATTCAAAGCCGGCTCAGCTCTTAAGGACGCTGTAAAATAAGCATTTTTCAAAATGAATGGGCATCTGTTTATCAGATGCCCTGATTTTTTAAGGAGATTTTATGAGACTGGACAAATATCTCAAAGTTTCAAGAATAATAAAAAGGCGCACCGTTGCAAACGAAGCCTGCGAAGCGGGCAGAGTATGCGTAAACGGAAAAGTTCAGCGCGCCTCTTACGCCGTAAAGATCGGCGATAAAATAACCGTTTCTCTCGGACAAAATCAGCGCACATATATTGTAAAATCAGTTCAGGAACACGCTTTGAAAGAAGACGCGGCGCTTATGTACGATGTTGCCGACTGAAGCGTAATATTATTCACCCGCTTGGCATAGTTTATAGCGGGTGATTTTTTTATGGAAGAAAAAGCAAATGGAAACCATACGCTTTCACTGACTAACCGAGAGAGCCTCTCAATGGGCGGAATAACGGAGGTCGCGGCGTTTAACGAGGACGAAATAACCGCCTGTACTTCCTGCGGAGACCTTACCGTAAAAGGCGAAATGCTCCACGTTGAGGAGCTGAACCTGGAATGCGGAGAAATGAAAATAAGCGGAAAGATTACTGCGTTGATTTATTCTGAAAGCAGCAGCAATCTGCCGTTTTTCAAGAGGATTTTCGGTGGCTGAGTCGCTTTTCCCGTTTCTTTTGCTCGGTATAGCGCTTTTTTTGCTCTATGACCTGCTGAGGCTTTGGCGGATGCTTACCAGCAGCGCCGTTTTGTCGTTCATCGCTGATATATTATGGTGGGCGACAGCGGCATTCGCCTGTTTTTCTCTTCTCCTCGCTTATTTTGACGGAGAGGTGAGGGTGTTGCCGCTTCTTGTTTGCGGCTTAGGCTTTGCGGCCAGTTATTTTACCCTTGGTCGTGTTACAAAGTCTGTTTGGAAAAAATTGGCTAAGCCTATACGCAGATTGTTTAGTTCTCTAAGAAAAAAAGTACAAAAGGTTAACAAAAAAGTAAAAAAAGTGTTGCAATCACCCTTTAGTATATTATATAATAAATTAAACATTCATCGGAAATCTTTACGCCGCAAGGGCGCTGAGAAGTAAAACGGTTTTTCCGTAAAAGCAAAGAAGTGTAATTATGTCTAAAAATATCAAGGAACTGTTCAAAAACAGCAAACGCTTACGCCGCTTGCTTGTAATTGTACCGCTGGTTGCTCTTTTCATGTACTGCGGCGCCACTCTTGTTAATCAGAGCGCGGATATCAGCCGTATGCAGAAGCAAAAGCAGGAGTTGTCGGCACAGCTTGATGCTCAGCAAGAAGACAACGCCCGTTTGCAGGAAATTGTGGACTCGGACAATAAAGATGACTACATTGAACAGAAAGCTCGTGAAAAGGGCTATGTTAAGAGCGACGAAGTTGTTTTTTACGACATTTCCGGCACAGAGTAATTTTAAAGGGCGCACATCAGTGCGCCCGATTTTATTTTATTAAGCAACTTGTATGAGGAGATAGAAATGAGAGAGATAAAAGCACAAGAAATTACCGATGCTGTTGCAGAACTCTGTATCAAAGCGAATAAGAACCTGCCTAAAGATTTGGTGGATTGTATCGGCTGTGCTAGAAGCAGTGAGAAAAATGAAACAGCGTCAAGCGTTTTAGGCGACCTTCAGGCGAATATTGACGCAGCGGCTGAACTTGATATTCCGATTTGTCAGGATACGGGCATGGCAGTTGTTTTCGCAGAGATAGGACAGGATGTTCATATCGACGGCGGATTTGAAGAGGCGGTAAATGCCGGCGTAGCAAAGGGATATACTGACGGACTTCTTAGAAAATCAGTTGTACGTGACCCGTTTCTCGACAGAGTTAATACAAACGACAATACTCCTGCGGTCCTTCATGTAAGACTTGTTGAGGGAGATAAAATTCGGCTTACCGTTGCTCCTAAAGGTTTCGGCAGTGAAAATATGAGCCGTCTTAAGATGTTTACTCCCGCCGCTTCCAGGGAAGATATTATTGATTTTGTTGTTGATACTGTAAAAACAGCGGGGTCTAACCCGTGCCCTCCGGTTGTTATCGGAGTAGGTATCGGCGGAGATTTTGAGATGAGCGCTCTGCTTGCCAAGAAAGCTCTTTGCCGTCCCGTTTCTGTTTGCAATGAAAATCCGGGATATGCAGAAATGGAAAAGGAAATGCTCAGACGTATCAATGAGCTTGATATAGGACCACAGGGCTTCGGAGGAAAGACTACCGCTCTTGCCGTGGGAATAGAAACTTATCCCACCCATATTGCAGGTCTGCCGGTGGCTGTAAACGTCGGCTGCCATGTAACAAGACACGCTTCAAAGGAATTATAATTATGAGACTTTTAATGACCGCGCCCTGCCTTTTAGGTCTGGAAGGACTTGTGGCGGACGAACTCAGAGCGATGGACGCTGAGAACGTTACGGCTGAAAACGGCAGAGTGTTTTTTGAAGGCGATGAAGCTATTCTCGCCCGCGCAAATATATGTTCTCGCTATTCTGAGAGAATTCTTATTGTTCTTGACAGATTTAAAGCGGTAACCTTCGACCAGTTGTTTGAAGGCGTAAGAGTGCTTCCCTGGAGCGAGTTTATCGGCAGGGACGACACTTTCCCCGTTAAGGGCTACGCCATTTCATCTGCGCTTCACAGCGTTCCTGACTGCCAGAAAATTATTAAAAAGGCAGTTGTTGAGAGCCTGAAGGCTGATTATGGCATTTCTTGGTTTGAGGAGACAGGCCCCGTTCATCAGATCCAGTTTTCAATAATGAAAGACCAGGTTACCATAATGCTGGACACAACCGGAACAGGGCTCCACAAAAGAGGATACAGACCTGAGAGTAACGACGCTCCTATTCGTGAAACGCTTGCGGCTGCACTTTGCAGCCTTTCCAGGCTCAGACCTTACCACACGCTGTATGACCCGTTTTGCGGCAGCGGCACTATTTTGGTTGAGGGTGCAATGATTGCCTGCAATATTGCTCCGGGAATAAAAAGAAATTTTGCCTGCGACCGCTGGGGCTTCGTGCCTGAACAGGCGTGGAAGCAGGAGAGGGCAAGAGCCCATGAAATGGTAAAGACAGATTCGGATTTTACTGCGTTCGGTTCTGATATTGATCCCCACGCAGTGGAACTTACAAAAATTAACGCCGCCAGAATTGGTGTTGACAATCATCTTCGCCTTTCAACGGCGGACATAAGGAATTTCAACCCGACTACTGAAAAGGGTACTTTGGTAACTAACCCGCCATACGGCGAGCGAATGCTTGATATCCGTCATGCAGAGGAACTTTATCGTATTATGGGCGATAAATTCGTTGCGAAGCGCGGCTGGAGTTACGGAGTTATCTCGCCTGATGAAGAGTTTGAAAAGTGCTACGGACGTAAGGCGGACAAGCGAAGAAAATTATATAACGGCATGATAAAATGCCAGTATTACATGTATTTCAAATAAAACAAGAGGTGCGTTATGGATTATCGTGAAAAATATCAGCAGTGGCTTTCTTTTTTGGACCCTCAGTCAAAAGAAGAACTTGAAAAGATTACAGACGAAAAGGAACTTGAGGACCGCTTTTATAAAGACCTTGCTTTCGGAACCGGCGGACTCAGAGGAATAATGGGTATCGGTTCAAACAGAATGAACCGCTATACAGTAGGAAAGGCTACTTTCGGTCTTGCCCACTATCTTCAGTCCAAAAACTCAGGAGAACTCAGCGTTGTTATTGCTTATGACTCCCGTAATAATTCATCGGATTTTGCCCGTATTGCCGCCGGCATTTTCGCTTCCTGCGGCTTTAAGGTGTATCTGTTTTCATATCTTGTACCTGTTCCTGTGCTGTCTTTCTCTACCCATTATCTGGGCTGTACAGCGGGTGTAATGATAACAGCTTCCCACAATCCCAAGGAATATAACGGGTATAAGGTGTATGACAGCAAGGGCTGTCAGTTCTGCACTGAGGACGCAAAGGGCGCTATCGGTTGTATTAACGCCGTTGAAGACTTTACATCAATTCCGTTTTGCGATGATCATGAGAATATCACTATGATCGGCGATCAGGTGCTTGACGCATTTCTTTCAGAAGTTAAAAAGCAGAGCCTTTACGAAGAAAAATCAGATCTCAAAATCGTCTATACTCCTCTTCACGGAACCGGCAATATCCCCGTTCGCCGAGTGCTTGAGGGAATGGATGTTTCCGTTGTAAAATCCCAGGAACTTCCTGACGGAAATTTCTCAACAGTCAGAAGCCCCAATCCTGAGGAAAAGGACGCTCTCAATATTGCTATTCAGCAGGCTAAGGAAATGGAAGCAGATCTCGTTCTCGGCACTGACCCTGACTGCGACCGCGTAGGTATCGCTGTAAGAGACGGCGGAGAATACAAACTCTTTACAGGCAATCAGACGGGAGCTCTTCTTGTTAACTTTGTTCTGACAATGAAAAAAGAGCAACTCAATTCAAAATCTACTCTTGTTAAAACAATTGTAACAAGCGAACTGGGAGCAAATATTGCAAGAAAATTCGGCCTTAATATTGAAGAAACGCTGACAGGATTTAAGTATATCGGCGATAAAATCAATCATTACGAAGAGACAGGCGACGGAGAGTTCGTAATCGGATATGAGGAGAGCTACGGCTATCTTGTAGGCACTCACGCAAGAGATAAGGATGCGGTTGTTTCTTCAATGCTTATCTGCCAAATGGCGGCTTGGTATAAAAATCAGGGCAAAACTCTCGTTGATGCCCTAAACGATATTTACAGCGAATACGGATATTATCTTGACGCCCTTGATTCTTTCGTGCTTAAAGGAAAGGACGGAGCGGAGAAAATTCAGCACCTTATGACCGTTTTCCGCAGTGAGGGCGCGGCAATGTTTGACGGCGTAGAAAAAATTATCGACTACTCAACAGGCGTCGGTGATCTTCCTAAGGAAAACGTGCTTAAATATATTTTCACAGACGGTTCATGGATGGCTGTCCGTCCGTCGGGAACAGAACCTAAAATTAAGGTTTATTACAGCATTCAGGATAAAGACAGGGAGAGCGCTGCGGCAAGACTTGATAAGATACGCAATACTGTAAACGGCGTTATTGGTGAGTAATATGCAGATAGAAAAATATGTTGAAACCGTTTTGTCCCCGAAAATTCAGGGCGACGGCGGCTGGATTGAATTCGATAAATTTGAAGACGGCGTTCTTACGGTGACTTTCAGAGGCGAATGTTCAAAATGCCTTATACTTCACCGTTGTGTAGAATGGATAGAACAGCAGATAAAGGCTGATTTGAATCGCAGTGTTAAAGTCAACGCCGTTCGCAAAAAGCCATATTTTCAGGATGTTTAAGGAGGTTTACAATGGCTCATATTAAAGTAGTACGCCGTTCCATGCGTCCCGAAGAATGGACCTCTCTTCGTTTCGGCTGGCTCAAAAGACATATTTACGACAAAAAGTGGGAAATAAAAAATCTTATGATACTCGACGCGCGCCAGGTTGCGGAAATGGAATTCCAGTATTATAAAGACGGCTGGAGACCGCTTAACAAGGGCGATATGTATTTTACGCCCGACGGTACTGCGTTTATTGAAGCTGACGTTGAAGTTCCAGAAGATATGAAAAATCAGGAGCTTTGGTTTTCTCTTAAAACTGCGGCTGAAATATGCGTTAAGGTAAACGGAAAATATATCGGCGGCGTTGACCCAAACCGTGAGCGTATGCTGTTGTCGCCTTACGTGGATACCAGCAAAACTCTCCATTTTGAGATGATGGGCTACAACCGCTCAAAGCCGGACGATGAGCGCAACCCCGAATCGCTCTCGGTAAGAGGATGCCGCCAGATATTTGAAGGCGCTTATCTCTGCACTGTAAATCATGCTGTTCAGGATCTTGTATATGATTTTGAACTTCTGCTTGATATTGCCGGCAGTGAACTGTTCAGCGAAGATTACAGAGCTTTCCTTAACAGAGAACTTAACAACGCCATGAACTGTATTGATTTCGATGAGGACGGCTCAATTTCAGGCGTTGAGGATGCTCAGCGATATATTGATGAAGTTGTTTACGCCAACGATACATATAAGGGCAGCGGCGACGTTGCGCTGATTGCCCACAGTCATCTTGATATCGCATATTACTGGAGAAGAATTCACGCTGTCCAGAAAAATCTGCGTACAGTGCTTATTCAGCTCCGTCTTATGGACAGATATCCTGACTTTAAGTATACCCACACCCAGCCTTACGTTTATGAAACGCTGGAAAAATATTATCCCGATGTTTTCGAGGAACTGAAAGAAAAAGTAAAGGCGGGTCAGTTTGAGCCGGTTGGCGCTATGTATGTTGAACCTGACTGTAACGTACCCTCTGCGGAAAGCCTTATCAGACAGTGCCTCTACGGCCAGCAGACATATAAGCGTATGTTCGGAAAAAGGGTTAATAACGCATGGCTCCCGGACGTTTTCGGAAACAGCTGGATTTTGCCCCAGATACTTAAAAAATCAGGCGTTGATTATTTCGTAAGTAACAAGATGTCAACCTGGAACGATACAAACCGCTTTCCCCATAATAACTTTATTTGGCGCGGTATTGACGGCAGTGAAGTGCTTGCCTGCGTTCCGCCTACTCATTTTATTACATGGAATATGCCTTCTCAAATTCAGGAAAACTGGGAGGCATATCTTGACAAGGATACCGGCGGACAGACGCTTAATATGTTCGGCTACGGCGACGGCGGCTCAGGATGCACCGAGGAAATGATAGAACTGATGCACCGCTTTGACAAGCTTTCGGTTATGCCTAAATGCACTCATATGGGCGCTGAAGAATTTCTCGAAAAGAACCTTGCCCACAATGACAATCTTGAAAAGTGGGACGGCGAACTTTATCTTGAAATGCACAGAGGTACATTTACAACAAAGAGCAACCTTAAGCGCATTAACCGCCGCCTTGAAAACAAGTTCAGAACGGCTGAGATGCTGTCTGTTCTCCGGGGCGAGGACCACCGCGAGGAAATCACACGCCTTTATAAAAAACTGCTTATTAACCAGTTCCATGATATTTTGCCCGGCTCCCATATTCATCCAGTTTATGAGGACGCTATGGCGGACTACCGAGAGATAGAGCAGGGACTTGATAAAATTATCGGCAAAGGCTCACACTATTTCAATACGCTGAACTTTAAGCGCGACCGCCTTACTTTCGTGCCGAACGCGAAAGGCTCTTCAACCCGCATGGGCAAAAAGGGAAACTGGGTAATGGCTTCTATGGAGCCGCTTTCCTGTGTTTCTCTGCGTAAAAGCGCTTTTGACGGCGAATGGCTCAGCGTAAACGGAAATGAGATTGAAACGCCTTATTACCGCCTGCGCCTTAACGATGACTGCTCTATTGCTTCGCTTTATGACAAAGAACTCAGCAGAGAATGGACTGACGGCGAATTTAACAAACTCACTCTTTACGAAGACAGACCCGGCAACTATGACGCTTGGGACATTCTTCCGAACTACAAAGAAAAAACACTGCCTTTAACTGTTGCCGAACCTGCGTTGCTTGTTGAACAGGACGGCGAATCAGCCACATTTAAAGCAGTGCTTAAAACAGAAAAATCTGTTTGGACAGTTCTCTTGAGAGTATTCCGCCGCAGCAGAGGAATTGAAGTTGAAAACGTTGTAGACTGGCATGAAAAACACGTTCTGGCAAAGGCGCTCTTTGGCTGCAACGTGCTGTCGCGTCAGGCTCTTTGTGACATATCGGCAGGATTTATTGCCCGCGATACCCACAGAAATACATCGTGGCAGCAGGCTCGTTTTGAATGCTGTCACCATAAATGGTGCGACCTGTCAGAGACCGACGGCGGCGTTGCTCTTATAAACGACGGAAAGTACGGCGTTGGATTTGACGAAAACGTAATGAGTCTTTCTCTTCTCCGCTCAACCATCAGACCTGATGTAACATCAGATATGGGAACACACGATTTTTGTTACATGATTTTGCCCCATGCTGACGATGCTGTTCACGCTAAGGTCAATAATATTGCTCTCCAGTATAATATTCAGCCGGTTAAAGCGGACGTTGAATATAAAGGAAGCACTTTTGAACCTCTTTATCTTCAGTCGATGAAAAAATCTGAGGACGGAAGTATGACTGTTATCCGTCTTTCTGAGCAGGACGGCAAGCGCGGAACGCTTCATTTTGAAAAGCCTGTAAAAGTTCTTAACATGCTTGAAGACGTTATCGAAGAAACTCAGAACGTTGAATATACTCCCTTTGAAATTCTTACGATTGGGGTTGAAGAGTAATGGAAGCCTGGCAGATTATTCTTATCATTCTTGCTGTGCTGATACTGGGTATAATAATACTGCCTCTGTTTAACAGAAGCCAGCTTAAGAAACTGCCTGTTGATCAGCAGATACTGATAATAATGAAACAGGCAAAAGGCCTTGTGTTTTTCAAAAACATTTCTTCCGGAAGAACGGGAAATCTCTGTTTTGTTAAAAACAAAAGAAAAATACTCGTTTATCCCTGGATTTTGAACGAAAAAGGCGAAATGCAGATAACAAAGGAAAACCCTTTTGACCGCTGGGATTATCCTGAAGACCGTCCGTTTCTCAACGCTGACGAAATTGCCCAGGCAAGAACAGAACTGATAAATTACAGTAAAAAGTCAAGCGTAAGGATTGTTTGGAATGATAAAGCGGAACAGGATGAAGCTGAAAACGAACCAGATTAACGTAAACGGCAGACATATTTGCCCCATGAAATTCAGCGGCACATTGCTGTAATCCCAGACCTGCATATGGAGTATTAGGTTAAAAACAATACCGAATATCAGCTCAACCCCCGTTATAAGCGCCGCGCCGAAAAGGCATTTTAATATAAGCGGCGTATCGGGGTGTATCCTTTCGAAATAAACGCAGGCGGCAAGTATTATTCCGCCTGCGAAAAACATCGAATAATGGGTCCTGCCTCTGTATATCATCTCAATTGTGCAGTAGGCGGAACCGCCGAGAAGAAAATTAAAAAGATAAATACTGAAAAATTCCATGTTTATATATTTACCAAAAAGGATGGTGATATTATTTTTATCGGCGAAAAAGCAGAAAATCTGCTGAGCATGCTTACTGAAGCCGGCTACAAAGCGTATGTTGTAGGCGGATGCGTGCGGGATATGCTTATGGGTAAAGAGTGCGACGATATTGACATCACCACTTCCGCAACTCCTCGGCAGTGTGAGAAAGTTTTAAAGGAAAATTCGGTAAAATATATTGAAACCGGCTTGAAACACGGCACTGTTACCGCCGTTATTGACGGCGAAACATTTGAGATAACAACGTTTAGGACCGAGGGCGGTTACGCAGACAGCCGTCATCCCGACAGCGTTACTTTTGTTTCAGACGTAAGGGAAGATCTTGCACGGCGTGATTTTACGATAAATGCTATTGCGTATAACCATGAGGAAGGTATTGTTGACCCATATTGCGGAGAGGATGATATAAAACGGAAAGTAATCCGCGCAGTGGGCGACCCTTGCCGCAGGTTTGAGGAGGACGCGCTTCGCATTATGAGGGGCGTTCGCTTTGCATCTGTTCTCGGATTTACGTTGGACGAAAAGACTAAAGAAGCGGCGCTGGAAAACCGTGAAAACTTAAGCAGGATATCAGGTGAAAGAATATACAGCGAACTGAAAAAACTGTTGCTTGGCGATTTTGTTTTTGAAGCGCTGGATGAGTATAAAGAAATAATTGGGACTGTTATTGAACCCCTTAAAGATACGTTTGACTGCGTGCAGTACAATCCGTGGCATATTTACGACGTTTATACCCACATTGCCAAATCCGTTGAACTCGCACCGAAAGACGTTGATCTCCGCCTTGTAATGCTTCTCCACGATATAGGAAAGCCGTTTTGCAAAACCACCGACTGCAACATGGTTGACCATTTTTACGGCCATCCTGAGATAAGCAAAGAACTGGCGGAAAAGGTGCTTAAAAGGCTTAAAGTTTCCCGTAGTACAATGGAAAGGGTATTGCTTCTTATAGAACTTCATGCCCGCCATATCCATGCCAACGAGCCTAGTATCGGCTACTGGCTGTCCCGTATCGGAAAAGAAAGAACGTTCGACCTGATAGACGTTAAGACCGCCGATCTTGCTTCTCATAATCTTGATATGACCCAAAGTGAGATTGAAGAACTCCACGAAACAAAGGAAATGCTGCGCTCAATGATAGAAAGGGGAGTTCCCCAAAGCGTAAACGACCTTGCGGTAAACGGCAGGGATATTATGAGCGCAGGCTTCAGCGGCAAAGAGATTGGCGATGCCCAGGAGTGGCTCCTGACTAAAGTTTACGAAGGATTGCCAAACAAAAAAGACGACCTTATGAAGGCGCTTAAAACAAAATGATTATTTTAAATGTCTATTCAAGAATTTGCTTGAATGGACATTTTTGCGTTTATGGTGTTTATTATTTCTTTAGCTATGCGTTTTTGTTGAATTTTATATGTGGTTTTGTATAAACGATTTACAAAGCACACGATTTGTAATATCATTTAGTTGAAAGAAAAATGCCAACCACTTTATATATGATGAAAGAGAATGGTTAGAGAATGGTTTTTGAAACTTAATCCTGAAGGCGCAAATCAAAAGGGTTGCGACGCTTGGGGATATATGAAAAACGCATAAATTGTTTTACAGCATCAGCGCTTATGCGCTGATGCTGTAACTATGGAGAAACCTAATATGAGTAATTATAAACTTTTGATTGAAACAATAAAAAGAAATAAATTCCAAAAGTATTTTGTCATTGCTGTTACGGCGGTATTTACAATATTTGAAGTGTATACTGCGACTTCAATTATTATCGACGGAGTATCAATTCCTTTGGAAGTTTTGCTTAATTTTTTATTTCCGTTGTATTTTGGCTCTGTTCTCTTTATGTTTTTTTCATATGAACGCTTTACAAAAATAAATTCTTATAAAGAAACTTTTGCCGTTTGTAAAAATAACATAATTTCTGTTCAAAAGACTGAGTTGTCAATATTCTTTTTCTATATTTTGTTTCTTGCTTTAGAAGCAATTTTATTATGCGTTGCAACTTTGATTATAACTGCGCAGCTGTCTTTTTTGCTATTGTTTCATGTTGTCACAAGGCTGCTTTTTTCTTATGTTCTTTGTTTATCGGCATCTGTTTTTATAGGACTTTTGCTTTCTAATATAAGGAAGCGATATATAGCATATGCAGTGATGGCTGTTTTTGCTTTGTCAGAAACAGGAATGCGCGACACAACGTCAAAAGATATATTTGAGTTCTGCGGAAAGGATCTCAGTAAATTTTTTGAATTCTTTTATATAATTCCTAATTCTATTGATTGGTCGCCAAATGAGCAGACGGGATTTGTGATTGACATAAACAAGATAGCACTTTTTTATTCTTTATCGTGCTTTCTGTTTGGGTCATGATTCTTATAAATAACAAATCAAAGAAAAAAATATACAAGAGCGCAGGTTGTTTTATCCTTTGCTTCTGCTTACTATTTGCTTATTTTGTTCCTGTTTCCTATCCTAAAATGGATTTAAGTTCTTCAGGAAATGCGAGTGACGACTTGTATTACTATTATTATGAAGGTTGTCAAAAAGAGGAAGACGCCGACTTCAAAGTAAAAAAATATGATTTAAAATTTTCTGCTTTTCTTAATCTTAAAGCGGATGCCCAAATATATGTGGATAATAAAAATCTAAAGGAATATAAATTCACACTTTACCATAATTATAAGCTTTCTGAAGTTACGGATCAAAACGGAAATTCACTTGAATTTACTCAAAATCATGATTATTTGACTGTAAAAAGCAACGGCGAGACAGAGTATCTGAACATAAAATATTACGGTGGTTCAGCGCAGTATTACAGCAGTTATGTTGGCATACTCTTGCTATCTAATTTTGCCTATTATCCAATTCCGGGATTTCATGAAACATTTTATGATTATTATGGTTTTATTGACAATTCGCTGAAGTATGATACGGAGTTTAATGTTGAGTTTGATTATCCGAAAACAGTGTATTGTAATTTAAATGAAATCGGCAAAAATAAGTTTTCCGGTAATGCAAAATCGCTGACTCTGATAAGCGGATTTCTTGAAACTACAAAAATTGACGGAACTACAATAATTTATCCCTACATGTCTTCAGAATTTACATCAAAAAAAATTGAAAAATATTTTGGCGAATTTATTAAAGATAACAAGCAAATAAAAAATATTTTCATTATACCTCGTAATAATTTTACGCAATATGAGGGAGTAAGGATATACGACGATTACTTGCTGACAAATACATCGTTTGATATTGACCAACTTGCGTTTGAAGCCAAAATTGACATTAGCAAAAAAGATTTCTATTCCTATGTGAGCGCTTATTATGACAAGAATACGGACGCTCAGTATCTGCAGGAATTGGAAAATGACGCTTCAGACGAAATGAAGAAGGCAATTCCGTTGCTTAAAAGTTTATTCAGTTCTAAACACAGAGAAGAAGCGGCAAACGATATTTGTGAATATTTAATTGACAGCAATGACAACCGAAGCCCATTGGAACTTTTGACAGAATTGGGAGAGAAGTATGCTTAAACTTGAGAATATAAATAAAAGATTTAAATCGGCATTGATTGCCGAAAACATCAACATTGAGTTTGATAAATATACATATGGACTGCTGGGGCGAAACGGCAGCGGAAAAACTACTTTGCTTAGGTGTATTACAAAAGTTGAAAAGCTCAACAGCGGAAATATTACATATGTTGACAGTAATAATAATGAGACTGAAGATTATTTAGACTATATAGGATATCTTCCGCAAAATTTTGATGTTTTCAATGAACTAACACCTTATGAGGTTCTGCAATTCTTTGCAAATTTAAAAGAATATAAAATCACGGAAGAAGAAAAAAATGATTTACTGAAAATTCTTAATTTGTCACATTACAAGGATAATATCGTAAAGAGTCTGTCAGGAGGTATGAAGCGCAGACTGGGAATTGCGCAGGCGCTTGTGGGAAATCCGGAGATTGTTTTGCTGGATGAACCTACTGCCGGCCTTGATCCTGAAGAAAGATTAAACTTTAAAAACGTTATTAAAAAAATAAAAAAAGACAGATGTGTTGTTTTGTCAACGCATATTATAACTGATATCGAATCTTTGTGTGATAAAATTCTTGTGTTAGCAAACGGTAAGATTACTCAATTTGATTCATGTCAAAAACTGGCTGACGTTGCTCGTGAAAAGGTGTTTGCTGTTGAAGATACCGGTGAAATAAACTGCGAGTTTTACTCAATGGGAACAATTACTATTGAAGGTAAAGAATACGAAAAGGTAATTTGTAAAAACAGTATTGATGCTGTTAAAGTCGAACCTACCGTAGAGGATGGATACATATGCTTTATAGAAAACCTTTTTTAAGCAACTTCTACTATTTTCTTAAATCTATAGGTAAATTATGGATAGTGCCGTTAATTGTTATAAATATCATTGTTCCTGCAGTTGATTTTATGCTGTATAAATTTCTGGGAAAAGATGCTGAGCCCGATGTTGTAAATATATTGTATATTCTTTTGCCTGTTTTTACTGTTTGGACAAGTGTATTTGTAACGGAGTTGTTCTTTTCGGAAAAAACAAAAGAAGTATTCTTCTTTTACAAAAGAAGCAAAAGATTTTTTACTTCTTCTTTGTATTTTATACTTCTTATGATTGATACTGTAGCAGTCACTCTTTTGCAGTTCTACTGTATTGAGGATTTTGCTGGAATGGCTGTAAAAATACTTTGCATAACGTTGTTTTATTACGGAATTGCGATGATTGTTATTGCAGTATCGAAATCTTCTACAATGGCAATACTGGCTTTATTGCTCTATAATTTGCTCAATGATTTTGTATATTCGGATTTCTTTCTGTTTTATAAAAGCGAGGGAATCTTGACGTTCAGTATATTTTTATTTAGGTATTTACCTTTAGCACTGTTGGGAATAGCGTCTGCTCTTATTGTTTTCGCCAAATCTAAATAAATGCTTTGAAAGCGGCTGTTGTTTTTTCAACAGCCGCTTTTTGAATGCTTTTGGTTAGAAATAAAATTACACACGATTTGCTGTAAAGTTAAAAATGGTGTTACTGTTTGTTTGATTATGAAAAAACATTTGAACTAATAGGAAAATAAAACGATTTTCAACAAGTGTTTCCTGCGCTGATTTGACAAAATGTATTCTCCTTTATATGTATAATTGCATTAAAGAGGTGATGCTTATCAGGGTTATTTATGTTGACGTGTTATTCGTCGTGAACTTCTTTATAACTTTTCTTCTGCTCCTTCTTACAGCAAAGCTGACTAAGCAGAAGGAAAAACCTCTTAGGCTCACCGCCGCTTCCGCCTTAGGGGGAGCGTATGCGCTGATAATTCTCGCCCCGCGTTTGCCGTCGGCGGTACTCTGGCTGACAAAGGCCGCGGCGGCTCTTGTCCTGGTGCTGATAGCATTCGGCTTTTGCAATCTTAAAAAGTATTTGCAGAGCTTTTTAATGTTTCTGTTTTCCAATTTTGTCTTTCTCGGAATAATTGCCGGAGGCTGGATGTTGCTTAAACCCGACAGCGTTGTGATAAAAAACAGCACCGTGTATTTTGATATAAGCGCAAGAGCACTGCTGATTATCGCTCTGGCGGCTTATCTTATTGCGGTTGTAATAATAAGATTGCACGACAGGCGAGCTGACAAAAAAGAAATATATGACGTAACGGTAGAAACGCACGGTAAACGCGTTCACCTTTACGCCTTTGCAGACAGCGGAAATAATCTGGTTGAGCCTTTTTCCGCATACCCGGTGATAATTGCAAAAAAATCTCTATTCCCGGACACGGATGCACAGCGTGTAATACCGTATGAAACTGTGGGAGGTGAGGGAATGCTCACAGCATTTAAGCCGGAAAAAGTGGTTGTAGCTTCGTCAGGCAATCAGATAGAGATAGAGAATGTATATATTGCACTTTCAGACCGAATAAAAAACGAGGATTATTCCGCAATACTCAATCCGAAAATAATCAGTTAGGAGAATACATATGATAAAATTTTTAAAAAAACTGCTCAACCGTCTGCTGAAAAGGGAATGCCATTATATCAACGGACCTGAAACCCTGCCTCCTCCGCTGACTAAAGAAGAGGAGGAAACCGTTATGGATGAACTGAGACGCGGCGACGACAGGCACCGAGATTTACTTATAACTCATAACCTGCGTCTCGTGGTCTATATAGCGAAAAAGTTTGACGGCTGTCAGACAGCAACGGAAGACCTTGTTTCAATCGGCACAATAGGCCTTATGAAAGCGGTAAAAACTTTTGACCCGAACAAGAATATAAAACTTGCAACTTACGCTTCACGCTGTATTGAAAACGAAATTCTCATGCACCTGAGAAAAATATCAAATATGAAAGCTGAAATGAGTTTTGACGAGCCGCTGTCTGTTGACTGGGACGGAAACGAACTTACCCTCAGCGACGTTTTGGGAACTCAGCCCGATGAAATATCTGAAACTCTTGAGTATGACGATGAAAAGCGACTGCTCTGCCGAATTGTAAACGATCTTCCTGAGAAAGAAAAAAATCTTATGGTTATGCGTTTCGGACTGGGTGGCGAGAAAGATCATACCCAAAAGCAGCTGGCAGATAAAATGGGAATTTCCCAGTCGTACATATCAAGACTTGAAAAAAGAATACTTGCCAAAATTCGCCGCGAGATGATACGCCAGTGCACAAAGTCTTAACAATAAAACGGAGCAGTTTATCACTGCTCCGCTTTTATTTTCCTTATTCATCAGTGATCTTTCGGTTTCCGAAAAGAAGACTGATGCACCAGATTGCCGCCAGACCCACAAGGCTGTAAATAATTCTTGCAAAAACAGCGTCCTGACCGCCGCAGATCCAGGCCACAATATCAAATTGGAACAGACCGATACTGCCCCAGTTGATTCCGCCGATAATGGCAAGAATCAGTGCAATGTTATTGATAATACGCATTTAATTTCATCTCCAAAAATAAAGTCATTGCTATCTTTCCCGAAGCAATGACTTTTATTCGTAATATATGGAATTAAATGCTTGTTACCAGAATTTCACATTTGCCGCTTACAGTGTATTCTCCGTAAGAAGCGGGAACAAAAAAGCTGTCTCCCTTTTTGAACGGAATACCGCAGATCTCTCCGCTTCCTTCCGTAACAAGAACGTGGTTAAAGCTTGTTTTGTCAGCGAAAAGCGTTACGCTTTTTGAGATTTCAAAGTGGTAAACGGTGAAGAGTTTGCATGAAGCGAGAAGTTCTTTTGTGTAGTCCTCAAAATGCTCTTTTTTGCCCTGAGGTTTTGTGTCGTACTTAGGCGGTTCAGTCTTTGAAACGTCAAGCGCTTTCTTTACGTGCAGTTCTCTCGGCTTTCCGTCTGCGCCGACTCTTCCGTAATCGTAAACGCGGTATGTTGAGTTGCTGTTCTGCTGAATTTCCGCAATGAGTGCGCCTTTTCCGATAGCATGAACCGTTCCTGCTTCTATAAAGAACATATCGCCCTTTTTGACTTCAACAACATTAAGTATGTCAGGCAGAGTATCGCTCTTAATCGCTTCTTCAAACGCTTCTTTGCTGATTTTTTCTTTAAAGCCGTAAATCAGCGTTGCGCCTTCGGCGGCGTCAAGTACATACCACATTTCAGTTTTTCCGAATTCTCCCTCAACCCTGCGGGCATAATCATTGTCGGGATGCACCTGGATTGAAAGATTGTCTTTAGCGTCAATAAGTTTTATAAGAACGGGGAAATAGGGGAAAGACAGAGCGTTTGTTCCGCAGAGCTTTTCATTTCCCACAGTTTCAATAACTTTCTCAAGGGCCATTCCTTTGAACTCGGAGTTTTCAACGGTGTTCATTCCGTCTTTGTGACAGGCGAGCATCCAGCCTTCCGCAAGTTTCGGCAGATCGCTTTCAAAGCCGAAATCATCCCTAAGGCGCTGACCGCCCCAGATATAATCTTTAAAAATGGGTTTTAGTTTAAGTATTTCCATTTAGTTCACCTTATTTGAATTTATTGTTAATTATAATAACAAAAAAATACTTCACTTTCAAGTAAAGATAGTGTAAAATACAAGAAGTTTAGATAATTATTTAGCAGAGGTTTGATATGGCAGTTCTGGATGTCCAAAATTTAACATTGTCATTCGGCACGGATACGCTTTTTACCGACGTATCGTTTGATATTAAGGAAAAGGAAAAAGCAGGACTTGTAGGTGCCAACGGAGTAGGAAAGACTACGCTTTTTAAAATTATCACAAAAGAATATACTCCCGACAGCGGAAGCGCGTTTATTTCCAAAAACTGCCGTCTTGGCTATATGGAACAGCATACTTGTTCTGCCGGCAATACTGTCTGGAACGAGCTTGTAAGCGTTTTCTCTGATTTAATGGAAATGGAAAAAGAACTTGAAGAGGCAGGCAGAAAACTTCGCGCAGGCGAGGGAGACAGGGAAGAAAACATTGCTCTTCAGGACAGTCTTACTGAGAAATTCCAGCGTTCGGGAGGGCTTACTTACCGCTCAATGACACGCTCGGCGCTTCTGGGCCTTGGCTTTACTGAAGCGGAATTTGATATGAGCACCGATAAACTCTCAGGCGGTCAAAAATCAAAACTGATACTTGCAAAACTTCTTTTGTCAAACTCAGATTTTTTGCTTCTTGACGAGCCCACGAACCACCTTGACATAAAAGCGGTTGAATGGTTAGAGGGCTTTTTGAGCGATTTTAACGGAGCCTGTCTTATCGTCAGCCACGACCGCTATTTCCTCGATAAGGTTACGACAAAGACAATAGAACTTGAAAACGGAAAAGCCCGCTGTTATCAGGGTAATTATTCTACCTTCCTTGTTAAAAAGGAAGCTGAGCAGAAAGCAATCGCTGAAAAGTACGAAAACGATATGAAAGAGATTGCCCGCCTTGAAGGGATTATTGTTCAACAGCGCCAGTGGAACCGCGAGAAAAATATTAAAACTGCCGAAAGCAAGGAAAAGGTTATCGAGCGAATAAAAAAACAGCTTGTTGAGCCTGACGCGAAGCTTCAGAAGATACGCTTTGATTTTACCCCGAAGTGCGTAAGCGGTGAGGACGTGCTTATCTGCACCGATTTGTCAAAGTCATTCGGAGAAAAGAAAATTTTTGACAGCGTTTCTTTTTCGATAAAAAGAGGAGAGCGCGTGTTCCTCTTGGGCGATAACGGATGCGGTAAAACGACTTTGCTTAAAATACTTATGGGCGATTACAGCCGTGACGACGGAAGTTTCAAGTTCGGCAGTAATCTTATGACAGGTTATTTTGACCAGGTTCAGGCAAAACTGGATCTAAGCAAAACTGTTATCGACGAAGTGTGGGACGCTTTCCCGCATCTTACCGAAACGCGTGTAAGAAACGCCCTTGCGGCTTTCCTTTTTAAGGGCGACAAGGTATATCAGCCGCTTTCGGTTTGCTCAGGCGGCGAACGTGCCAGAGTTGCATTATTAAAACTGATGTTAGGCGGATTTAATTTTCTTCTTTTGGACGAACCTACTAATCATCTTGACTCATCATCAAGGGAAGAACTGGAAAACACATTGCTGGATTACGAAGGAACAATGCTTATTGTCTCCCACGACCGATATTTCATAAATAAACTGGCTACGCGTATTCTTGAACTTACTCCCAACGGTATAAATAATTACCCCGGAAATTATGAATACTATCTTGAGCACAGAGTTGAGCCTCAGCAGGTTCAAAAACAGCAGAAAAAAGAAAGTCCCACAGTAAACACATATAAACTGAAAAAAGAGCAGGCGGCTAATCTAAGAAAACTGAAAACAAAAATGACAAAACTTGAGGCGGAAATTGAGGAGACCGAAAACGCCGTTGCAGAGGTAGAAGCCGCTATGTCTGACGGTGTGCCTTATGAAGAATTGATGAAACTTTCTTCAAAACTTGACGCCCTTACAAAAAAGCGCGACGACCTCTATACACAGTGGGAGGAGACCGGGGCGCAATTGACTTTGGCTGAGGAGTCCAGTATAATATAAACTATGTCTGACAAAATAATTATCGGAGGCGGCGCGGCCGGTTTGATGGCGGCTGCGTTCTGCGCTCAGCGGGGCTTTCCCGTTACTGTTATTGAAAAAATGCCGCGTCCGGGGCGTAAACTTATGATAACCGGAAAAGGCAGGTGCAATATAACAAACGCCTGCTGGGATATGGAATCGCTTATGGAAAATATACCCCATAATAACCGCTTCCTTTATTCCGCGTTTTCCCGTTTTATGCCTTATGATACGGTGGAACTTATTGAGACTCTCGGCGTTCCCACAAAAGTGGAGCGGGGCGGAAGAGTGTTTCCAGTATCTGATAAAGCCGTTGACGTTGTGGATGCCCTTGTCAGGTATGCTAAAGACAGCGGGGCAAAATTTTTGCATTCTGCCGTTGCTTCTCTTAAATTTAATGAAAACGGCAGCAGAGTTGAAGCCGTTGTTCTTGAAGACGGAAGAGTTCTTGAATGTGACAGCGTTGCAGTATGCACAGGCGGCTGCAGTTATCCAGCGACAGGTTCAACGGGAGACGGATACCGTTTTGCAAGGCAGGCTGGCCACCGTGTTACTGCCGTTAAACCGTCGCTTGTACCGCTTGTAAGTCCCGACAATTTTATTCCGAAACTTCAGGGACTTAGTTTGCGCAATGTTGCTGTAAGCCTGATTAAAGACGGAAGAGAGATTTATTCTGATTTCGGAGAGATGCTTTTTACCCATTACGGAGTAAGCGGTCCCGTTATTCTTTCTGCGTCGAGCAGGCTGAAAAGTTTTAAAGGCTCTGAGTATGTTCTCCATATAGATTTGAAACCGGCTCTTGATTTTGATACGCTGGACAAAAGAATTCAAAGGGATTTTTCCGAGGAGACAAACAAAGATTTTATAAATTCTCTTTCTCATCTTCTTCCCAAAAAACTGGTACCTGTGTTTGTTGAGAGAAGCGGCATTCAGCCCTCAAAAAAGGTAAATCAGATAACAAGAGAGGAAAGACACGCCGTTGTTGAACTCTGCAAGAATTTTACCGTAAGACTGACGGATTTCAGACCTATTGAGGAAGCAATAGTAACTTCCGGAGGCGTTGACGTCCGTGAAATAGAGCCGAAGACAATGCGCTCAAAACTTGTTGAAAATCTTTATTTTGCCGGCGAAGTGCTGGATGTGGACGGATATACAGGCGGATTTAATCTGCAGATTGCTTTTTCCACAGGCGTTTTGTGCGGGCAGAATATGTAATATCAAATTATAAGAGGTAAAGAAATGATAAACGTTGCTATTGACGGACCTGCAGGCGCAGGCAAATCCACTATCGCGAGAGCCGCGGCAAAAAAACTCGGCTATATCTATGTTGACACAGGCGCGCTTTACCGTACTGTTGCGCTGGCGGCAGTGCGCAGAGAAGTTCTCGATGATGCTGACGGAGTTGCAGCTATGCTGCCCCAGATCAGCGTTGAGCTGAAGTTTGAAAACGGAGAACAGCAGGTGTATCTTGACGGAGAAAATGTTTCTTCTCTTATTCGTACGCCTCAGATCAGCATGGGCGCTTCAAAAGTCAGCGCTATACCGAAAGTGCGCGAATATCTTTTGTCGCTCCAGCAGTTAATCGCAAAAGAGAATAACGTTATTATGGACGGCAGAGATATTGCAACTGTCGTACTGCCAAACGCAGATGTTAAAATTTTCCTTTTTGCAACTCCTGAATGCAGAGCCCAGCGACGTTATAAAGAACTTATTGAAAAGGGCGAAAACGTGACTTATGAGGATGTACTAAAAGACGTTAACGACAGGGATTATCAGGACAGTCACCGCGAGATTGCTCCGCTTAAGCCGTCTGAAGACAGCGTCATGGCAGATACTTCAGATCTTGACCTTCAGCAGTCTACGGAAATGATTATCGGTATTATCAAGGAGAAAACAGAATGAAAGAATTTGACTATTCCAGGGTAAAGCATTACCATACCTACGGCTTTATCAAAGCGGTTTTCCGCCCCATTGTAAAAATGGTTTATAAAATCGAATTCAAGGGGCTTGAAAATATACCGAAAGATAAAAGCAACTACATAGTGGCAATTAATCATACATGCGCGCTTGATCCTGTTTTCGTTGCAATGCCGAAACAACTTCCTCCGCTTCATTTCATGGCGAAAGCGGAGCTTTTTAAAAATCCCATTGCAGCGTGGTTTATGACAAGAATGTACGCGTTCCCCGTTAAGAGAGGAAAGGGCGACACTTCTGCTATTGATTACGGTATTAAAATTGTAGAGGAAAACCACGTTATGGCTATCTGCCCCGAGGGCAGACGAGTTAAAGACAAAAACGGCGTGCCCCAGAAGGCTAAGGCAGGCGTTGCCGTTATTGCCAAGGCGACAGGCGCTTCGGTGCTTCCTGTTGCTATCTACTGTGACGGCAAAATCAAATGCGGAAAAAAAGTAACAATCCATTACGGAAAGATGCTGAGCCAGAGCGATATGGGGCTTGACCGTGAGGAACTCGGTCCCCATGATATTAAGGACGCCGCAGGAAAGGTTATGGACAGCATAACCGCTCTTTGGGAGGAAGAAAAGAATTGCAGATAAGACTTGCAAAAACGGCGGGATTTTGCTTCGGCGTTGACCGCGCCGTAAAACTGCTTTACGATAAGGTGGAGAGCGGGGAAAAGGTTTGTACCCTTGGCCCTATAATCCATAACGCCCAGCTTGTTGAAGACCTTGAAAAACGAGGCGCCGGGATAATCAACAATGTTTCAGAATGTCCTGAAAGTTACAGTATCGTTGTTCGCACCCACGGGGTAGAAAAGTCTGTTATAGACGAAATTGAAGAAAAAGGAATTGAGTATACAGACGCGACTTGTCCTTTTGTCCTCAAGATACACAGGATAGTAAAGGAACAGCCCCCGGAGACTGCTGTGCTCATTGCCGGAGACGAAAAACATCCTGAAGTTTTGGGAATTCGCTCTTACTGCAGCGGACACAGCTATGTGTTCAAAAACGACGAAGAGCTGAAAAAGATTATTTCAAGTGAAGAGTTTTCACAAGAGAGCAGTGCGATTTGCGTTTCCCAGACCACTTTTAGCCTTAAAGAATGGAAAAAGTGCGAGAAAATTCTAAAAAAGGTATGTACAAACTGTAAAATATATAGTACAATATGTAATGCTACGTCCGATAGGCAGGAAGAAGCGGCCGCGCTTTCCAGAGAGTGCGACGCAATGATCGTCATCGGGGGTCGCCATTCATCAAACACCTGTAAACTGCGTGATGTCTGCGCCGCCAACGCGCCGACGTTTCTTATTGAGACAGCGGCGGAACTCAGCGGAATAGACCTTAACCCGTATCAGGTTGTTGGTGTTACAGCCGGGGCTTCAACGCCAGCGGCAATCATCAAGGAGGTACTCAAAACCATGTCCGAAGAAATTAAAGAAAAGGAAGTTGAAACAACTTCAGCCAACACTGAAGAAGTTGTGGAGACAGCAGACGCTAACCAGGCCGCACAGGCTGCTGTCAACGCATCTGCTGATGGTGAGGCATCCTCATTTGCAGAAATGCTTGAAGAATCTTTCAGCGAGAACGACAACAGCAAGGTCGTAAAAGGCACTGTTGTAAACATTACCCCCACAGAGGTTTATGTGGACGTTACCGGCAGAAAGCAGACAGGCGTTATCGCACTTGCGGATCTTTCCGCAGAGCCGGTAGATAAAGCAGAGGATGTTGTAAAAATCGGAGACGAGCTTGATCTTGTTATCATGAAAACATCCGACGAAGAAGGCGTTCTCAAACTTTCAAAGAAACTGGTAGACGCTTTCAAGGGTTGGGACGAAATCGTTGCAGCTCACGAAAACGACGAAATTCTGGAAGGCACAGTTGTTGCCGTAGTTAAAGGCGGAGTTCTGGTAACCGCCAAGGGTACAAGAGTATTTGTTCCCGCATCACTGACAGGTGTTCCCCGCGGTCAGGAACTTGACGTTCTTAAGGGAACAACAGTAAGATTTAAAGTTATCGACATCAATGCAGCAAGACGCCGTGCCGTAGGCTCCATCAAGGTTGTAGCCAATGAGGAGAAGAAAGCACAGCAGGAAGCACTCTGGGCAACTCTTACAGAGGGTATGAAGATTAAAGGAACCGTTAAGTCTCTCACCAATTATGGTGCGTTCGTAGACATCGGCGGTATCGACGGAATGATTCATATCAGCGAGCTTTCCTGGAGCCGCATTAAGCACCCCAGCGAAGTTGTTAAAGTAGGCGACGTTGTTGAGGTAACTATCAAAAAGCTGGATGATGAGAATAAGAAGATTTCTCTCGGCTTTAAGAAAATTGAAGACAATCCGTGGGAAATCCTTAAGAGAGATTATCCCGTCGGCACAGTTGTTGACGCAAAGGTAGTCGGCATCTCTTCTTTCGGCGCATTTGCAAACGTTATTCCCGGTATTGACGGCCTGATTCATATCAGCCAGATCAGCTGGGAACGCATTAAGACACCGGCTGATAAGCTGGCTGTCGGCGACGTAGTAAAATGCGAAATTACCGACATCGACTTCGACAAGAAGCGTGTAAGCCTTTCCATGAAGTCTCTTATGGAAAAGCCGGAAGAGACTATTGAAGCTCTCAGCGACGCTCCTGCAGAAGAAGCAGCTGAGGAAGACGCTGAATAATTTCGGTAAATAAAAAGCCTGCGGAATACCGCAGGCTTTGTTTTTTTATATTTGTTTTATTCTTCAGGGCTGAAAAGCGTTCCGATAAGGTTTTCGTAAACTCTTACGGGATTTGAAAGGAATTTTTCTTTTATCGTCTGAGCCTGACTTTCAGTCGGCACATACATTGAAAGTTCCATAAAATCCCTGTCTTTGTCGCTGACGTGCATTGTGACTTTGTATCTATCCGAACTCTTTTCTACAGTAACCTTATTTTCTTTTTTGAATATCTCTTTTGCAAGAACTCGCTGGCATATCTCAATGCTCTTTTCACGCACTGTGATGGGAAGGTCTTTTTCCACCAGAGATGTGGCTTCTTTGCAGGCGGGTGTCGGCGTCAGCGTTCCGTCGCTGTTTTCTATTATTTGACCGTTTGCTTTCAGCTTGTCGATTGAGTCGCAGACTTCAAAATAATTTGCTATCTTGCCCTGAACAAGCGCACTGCTTATTATCTCAACAGTGAGCGGCTCATCAATGTTTGAAAGTATATAGCACACCATTGTAGATATTGCGCTTTTTGAGCGAAGCCCTCCTTCTTCAATTCCAAACGTGAAAGCGTCGAACTGGATATTGGGATTGAATTCGTCTTTATTATGTGGGTTAATATTTTTCATTGTTTCACCTTGTTAATATAGTGTACATCTAATATTAACATAACCTGCTTGAACTTGCAATTCTTTTGTGCTATGATAACAAAAAAGTGAAACAATATAATTAGTATAACTATAAGGAGAAATATATTATGACAGAAGTAACAAAAGATACTATTATCGGCGATATTCTTGACGCGTGCCCCGATTCAGCACCTTACTTTATGGAAATGGGTATGCATTGTCTCGGCTGCCCTGCTTCAAGAGGCGAAAGCATTGAGGCCGCTTGCATGGTTCACGGTACTAACCCCGACGAACTTGTTGCAAAAATCAACGCCTTGCTGAAAAAGTGATTTCGCTCAGTGAAAGACTGTCAGCCGTAGCTTCGCTGGTTACGCCGGGTTCGCGCATTGCGGATATTGGCTGTGACCACGGTTACGTTTCAGCATATCTTGTTTCCGGCGGTATCGCAGTTTCTGCTGTTGCCGCTGATGTTAATATAGGACCGTTAAAATCATGCCAGAGCCTCATTGATTCAATGGGGCTTGGTTGCTTTGTGGACGTTCGTCTTTGCAATGGACTGGATGGCATTGACGAGGCTGAATGCGACACGGTAATAATAGCGGGTATGGGCGGAGAACTGATTGCTTCTATTCTCGCTAAATGCCCTTACATAAAGAAAAAAAGTCTTGTTCTTCAGCCAATGACCCACCCCGAGGCGGTCAGGGAATTCCTGTTTAAAAACGGGTTTGAAATCGAGCGTGATATTATTGTTGCCGAGGGTAGGCGAAGTTATTGCGTTATTCGAGCCGTTCCCGGCTCAGCGCCTGTGGAGTATAATCAGGTGGATCTTTATCTCGGTAGAATACAGGATTTTTCAGATAAAAACTATTTTAACAAATTGAAAAACACTTTGGAAAACCGTCAGAAAGGCGGCGCGGATTACAGCGCCGTTATTGACAGAATTAAGGAAATATTATGACCAACGTATCAGATATTGAAAAATTTATAGATAGTATCGCTCCATTTGAAACAATGGAGCCCTGGGACAATTCAGGCTTTCAGCTGGGTGACAGAAACTCAGAAGTGAAGCGATGCGTTTTAACTCTTGACGTTACAGAGGAGACGGCGGCTTTTGCAATGGATAATTCGGCAGAACTTATCCTGAGCCATCATCCGCTTATCTTCACTCCTCTTTCAAATATACCTGCCGACGCTATAACTGCAAAACTTATCAGAAACTCAATTTCAGTAATTTCCGCCCATACGTGTTTTGACAAGGCAAAGGGAGGAATAAGCGAACAGCTGGCGCTCCGTCTCGGCCTTTCGGACGTTTACAGCACTGACGATGGATTTGTGGCAGTGGGTGAACTTAGGGAAAAGATGAATATTAAAGAATTTGCTTCCTTTACTTCCCATGCTCTCGGATGCGCAGGGCTCAGATATACTGATATAGACGCCGACGTTAAGCGGGTTGCTGTCTGCGGAGGCGCAGGCGAGGATTTCCTGGAACTTGCGAAATCCTGTGCAGACTGTTTTGTTACAGGCGATGTTAAGTATCATACTATGCTGGACGCCGCTCAGGATGGCTATCCTGTAATAAGCGCCGGCCATTTTGAAACAGAATACGGTTCTTTTCTTGCGCTGATACCAAGATTGCAGGAAGCGTTTCCTGATGTTGAATTCCTGGCGGCGCCCCAGAAGAACCCGGTAGCGGCGGTGTAATTATGGCACTTGACGGTATTTTTCTTCACCACCTTAGAAATGAGATAGAAGACGGCGCTCTCGGAAGCAGAATAGATAAAATTCATCAGCCTTCAAAAGAGGAAATTATTTTAACAATGCGCTCAAGAGAAGGCTCAAAAAAACTACTGCTTAGCTGCAGGCCGGACAGTGCGCGTGTTCATTTTACAGAATTCGCGCCTGAAAATCCTGCGAAGCCTCCTATGTTTACCATGCTTTTGCGCAAACTGCTTCAGGGCGCGCGGCTGGACAGCGTTGTTCAGCATTCTCTGGAACGTGTGCTGGAACTCCATTTTGCAGGTACTAACGAACTTGGTGACAAAACAAAATATGTGCTTATTATTGAGATAATGAGCCGATATTCAAATATAATACTCACAGACGCAGATGGAAAAATTATTGACAGCGTACGCCGAATAACAGGCGAGCAGTCTTCTGTGCGCACTATTCTGCCCGGGGTGAGTTATGTTGCTCCGCCGCCCCAGGATAAGCTTGATATTTTTACTGCTTCTTCTGCGGAGATTGCTCAGCGGATGCAAGCGAGCGGTCTCACCATTGCCAAGGCGGCGCAAAACGCTATTATGGGCGTTTCTCCGATAGTATGCCGTGAACTTGAAAACGGAGTAACACTTGAGGAACTTAAAAAGTATGCCGAAGATCCCGTTCCTACTGTTGTAATGCAGGATACACCAAAGGATTTCTCCTTTATGCCAATTCGCCAGTACGGCGATTTGATGAAGTCAAAGACCTTTGATACCTGCTCAAAACTTCTGGATTATTTTTACTATGAAAGAGTAAGACTTGCCAGAATAAAGAGCAGAAGTTCTGAACTTTTTAAACAGCTTACTACAATGCAGGAACGAGCCGTAAGAAAGGCTGAAAACCGCAGAAGAGAGCTTGTTGCCTGCCACGACAAAGATAAGTACAGAATGTACGGCGATCTTATAATGGCTAATCTCTGGCAGCTGACAAAAGGCTCTCCTTACTACGAGGTTGAAAATTTTTACGGCGACGGCGAGAGAGTGCGTATTCCGGCCAATGCGGCGCTTACTCCTTCAGCCAACGCTCAAAAATATTATAAAGAATACAGAAAAAAGCAGGTTGCTGAGCAGAAATTAACAGGCTTTATTCAGGAAGCGGACAGCGAGGCGGCTTATTTTGAAACGGTGATTGACGCTCTTACAAGAGCTGAAACGGATTCTGAAATATCTGCAATAAAGAATGAACTTTCTGACGGCGGATATCTCAAGCGCAAAAGCAGAGAGAAAAATCCGAAAGTACTGAAACCGCTTGAATTCGTTTCCCGTGACGGTTTTAGAATATTGGTGGGCAGAAATAACGTTATGAACGATAAACTGACTTTGAAAACAGCCGCTAAGGATGATGTGTGGCTTCACACAAAGGACACCCCCGGCTGTCATGTTATTTTGCAGACCGAAGGCAAAAAGGTTACTGACTGTGCTCTCCACGACGCCGCTGTTCTTGCGGCCTACAACAGCAAGGCTCGTTCTTCGTCTAACGTGCCTGTTGATTACACACTTGTAAAATATGTTAAAAAGCCGTCAGGCGCAAAACCCGGAAAGGTGATTTACACTGATTATAAAACCGAGTATGTAACGCCTACTGCTGAGGAAATAGAAAGGCTGAATAAAATTGGTTGATGTTGCGATTATAGTTGCCGCCGGTTCCGGCTCAAGAATGAAGAGCAGTAAAAATAAACTTCTTCTGCCTCTCGGCGAAAAAACGGTTATTGAACGAACGGTGAAAACGTTTGCAGATATACCGCAGATAGGTGAAATAATCGTTGTTTGCCGTGAAGAAGAACTGGAGACAATGAGTTCTATTTTGCCGGGTGAAAAAATAACTTTTGTTATCGGCGGAAAAACAAGACAGGAAAGCGTTAAAAACGCCGTAGAAACAATTGACCCCGACGAGTGCGAAACTGTTATAATTCACGACGGGGCAAGGCCTCTTGTTACAAAAGAAGAAATACTGGAAACTCTTGAAGAGGCGAAGCGCACAGGTGCGGCGGCAACGGGAGTATTTGTAAAAGACACAATTAAAGTAATTAATGACGATTATGTTATTACTGATACACCTGACAGAACGAAGCTTGTCGCTATACACACACCGCAGATATTTAATCTGAAACTTTATCTTAAAGCTGTGGAAAAGGCGGCTATGCAGAAAAAGGATTTTACCGATGACTGCAAACTGCTTGAAAATATCGGAGTGCCTGTTTCCGTTGTTATCGGCGAGTACGGTAACATAAAAATAACAACGCCGGAGGATATTCCGATGGCGCAGGCGATACTTGAAGAAAGAGGAGATGAATAATGAGAATTGGTCATGGCTATGACGTTCACAGGCTGACCGAAAACCGAAAACTGATTTTAGGCGGCGTGGAAATACCTTATGAAAAAGGTCTTTTAGGCCACAGCGACGCAGATGTGCTTCTTCACGCAATTTCGGACGCACTGCTGGGAGCCGCCGCTATGGGAGATATCGGACATCTTTTTCCTGATACCGACGACCGCTGGAAAGGCGCAGACAGCCTTCTGCTTCTTAAAATGGTTGTTGAAGCATTGCAGGAAAAAGGATATTCGGTAGGCAATATTGACGCTACTGTTTTGGCGCAGACTCCTAAGCTGGCGCCGTATATTGAGCAGATGCGTTCTAATATAGCCGAAGCGTGTTCGGTTGACGCAGACTGTATCAGCGTTAAAGCTACAACAGAAGAGGGCCTGGGCTTTACAGGCGCAGGGCAGGGGATTGCCGCCCACGCAGTAGCACTTATTGTGTAAAAGGCGGCTAAAAAACTTTTTAGACAGAGAGATGAGGCAAGGACAATTACACCCACAGCAGAGGGGTTTGCGATGGGGTGTAGTTGAAATAAAAAAATTAAATGACGGGGGGATTTTGTATGAGCGGGGCAACTGACTTCGCAGTACAGGAAAAAACAACAAAACAGGTGCGCTCTAAGCGCGTGAGAAAAGTATTTCTCAAAGTGCTTTTGGCACTTCTTATCATTATTGCAATTATTACGGCGGCAACTGTTATCGCCAATGCAATATGCATGAAAATCGACGTGGACAGGGCGCGTTCGTATCAGGATGCAGGCTGTGCTCAGCTTGATTATGAAGTGCTGGACAACGGCTATGTTCAAATCAACAGCAACGACGGACTGAATGTTCTGGATCTTACCGATGTGCATATCGGTGGTGGATGGATTTCGGTTGAAAAAGACGCAAAGGCGATAAACGCAGTGGCGTCAATGATAACGGAGGAAAAACCGGATCTTGTGGTTGTGACCGGGGACATTGCGTTTCCCGTGCCTTACCGTTCCGGAACTCTTAATAATAAGTCCGGGGCGAAGATTTTTGCCGAACTCATGGAGTCGCTGGGTGTTTACTGGACTTTAGCGTACGGCAATCACGATACCGAGGCTTACAGTTATTATTCGAGAGAGGATATAAGCGAGTTTTATATGAACGGCGACTATCCTCACTGCCTGTTCCAGCCAGGTCCGGATAATGTGGACGGCTCCGGTAACCAGGTGCTGAATATTGTCAACGATGACGGAATAATAACACGTTCGCTTATCCTGCTTGATTCGCATTCCTACGTTGACGGCGATATTCTCGGATTAAACTGGTATTATGATAATATTCACGACAACCAGATTGAATGGTATTCAAGCGTTGTTGACGATCTTAAACATCGCAATATTGAAGCGGCTGCGAAACTTTCTGCCGAAGCTTCCGAAAAATATTCTCAGCTGTGCCAATCTGTTCCGTCATCCGTATTTTTCCATATTCCCATGGAGGAGTACAAAAATGCCTGGACAGAGTACGGACAGAATGATTATAACGATACGGAAAATGTAAAATATAATTACGGCGTTCCGGGAGAAAGCGGTCTTGTGGTTTACAGCGGTATGCACCCGGACAATATGTTTGAAACAATGCTGGAAAAGGGAAGCACTGATTCTGTTTTCTGCGGCCACGACCATTTCAATAACTTTTCGCTTAATTATAAAGGAATAGATCTTACATACGGATTTAGTATAGACTACCTTGCTTATGCTGATATTGACGAGATTGGTTCTCAGCGCGGATGTACTCCGATAAAGTACGGACCGCTTGGCGAGATTGAATACAGCGGCGAAAATTATTATCAGGAAAAGTATGATAACGAAAAGCGTGAAGAAGTTACTTTACAGGAAATGACAACTCAGGCGGCGCCTGAAAAATAAAACGATTTACCGACGCTTGAATAAGCGTCGGTTTTTTATAGTATAAATAACATTGAGCACTGCAAAACTAACGCGAGTTTTTTTTGTATTCGACTTGCTTTTTAGCGTAATTTGAATTTTTTTTTGAAGTTTTTATGAACGCTATTGACAAATCGGAAAAAGTTGCTAAAATAGTAATTAGCACTCGGGGGTAAAGAGTGCTAATTCAAATTGCTTAATTCTTTTAAGAGGTGAAAAGTTATGACTATTAAACCGCTTGCAGACCGTGTTCTGCTGAAAGCCTGTAAGGCTGAAGAAACTACCGCTTCAGGAATTATCTTGGCGGCTTCCGCTCAGGAAAAACCCGAAGTATCCGAAGTTGTTGCTGTAGGTCCCGGAACCGATAAGCACCCGATGACTGTTGCTGTCGGCGATAAGGTTATCATTGGCAAGTACAGCGGTACTCAGATTAAGGTTGATGGTGAGGAATACACCATTACCGAGGTTAAAGACATTCTTGCAGTAGTAGAATAATGGAGGAATAATTATGGCTAAAGATATTATTTTCGGCGAAGAAGCCCGTAAAGCTTTGCAGACGGGTATTGATAAGCTCGCCAACACAGTTAAAATCACACTTGGACCCAAGGGCAGAAACGTTGTTCTTGACAAGAAATACGGCGCTCCCCTTATTACTAACGACGGCGTAACTATCGCTAAGGAAATCGAACTTGACGATCCTTTTGAAAACATGGGCGCTCAGCTTGTTAAAGAAGTTTCTTCTAAGACAAACGACGACGCAGGCGACGGCACAACAACAGCTACTCTGCTGGCTCAGGCTCTTGTTCGCGAGGGCATGAAGAACGTTGCCGCAGGCGCAAACCCGATGGTTGTTAAAAACGGCATCAAGGCTGCTGTTGACGCGGCTGTTGCTTCTGTTAAGGAAAACAGCAAGGTAGTAAACGGAAGCGATGATATTGCCCGTGTTGCTACTGTTTCCGCCGCAGATGAAACAGTCGGCAAACTTATTGCAGAGGCTATGGAAAAAGTTTCCGCAGACGGCGTTATTACTGTTGAAGAGTCAAAGACTGCTGAAACAACCTGCGAAGTTGTTGAAGGTATGCAGTTTGACCGCGGTTATATTTCACCTTACATGGTTACAGATACCGACAAGATGGAAGCTGTTCTTGACGACGCTAAGATTTTGATTACCGACAAGAAGATCAGCACTGTACAGGATATTCTTCCTCTGCTGGAAGCTGTTCTAAAGAATGGCCAGAAGCTTGTTATCATTGCTGAGGATGTTGAAGGCGAAGCTCTCCAGACCATCCTTCTTAACAAACTCCGCGGCACATTTACCTGCGTATGCGTTAAGGCTCCCGGCTTCGGCGACAGACGTAAGGATATGCTCCAGGATATCGCAATTCTTACCGGCGGCCAGGTTATTACTTCTGACCTTGGTCTTGAACTGAAAGACGCTACTATAGCTATGCTCGGCAGCGCTCGTCAGGTTAAGGTTACAAAAGAAAATACAATTATCGTTGATGGCGAAGGAAATTCTGAAGAAATTCAGGGAAGAATCGCTCAGATTAAAGCTCAGCTAGCTGAAACAACATCTGATTTTGATAAAGAAAAATTACAGGAAAGACTTGCTAAGATGGCAGGGGGAGTTGCAGGTATCAGAGTTGG
>URGA01000013.1 GCA_900547275.1 uncultured Oscillospiraceae bacterium
TCAGTAGCCGTGTCCGTTTGCTGCGTTAAAGCTTTGAGTGGCACTTTTTGTGCAATTTGAGTGGTACCGCGGAATTACTTTCGCCTCATAATGAGGCGGAAGTTTTTTTATTTTATTTGATATTCGAACAATAAGGTTCTGAATTGCGGTAAGCATTTGAATTCTTATTTTGTATTTTCTGGAAGGAGAGTAATTATGGCAAAAGAACTTGCAAAACAGTACGATCCTAAAGAGGTAGAGGATCGCACATATAAGTTTTGGTGTGATAAACATTATTTTCACGCCGATGCTAAATCTGATAAAAAACCTTATACAATAGTTATCCCGCCCCCGAACATTACGGGTCAGCTCCACATGGGTCATGCGCTTGATAACACACTTCAGGATATTCTTATTCGCTGGCGCAGAATGCAGGGTTACGAAGCTCTTTGGCTTCCCGGAACAGACCATGCTTCCATTGCTACTGAGGCAAAAATCGTTGAAGCAATGAAAAAAGAAGGACTGACCAAGGAAGATATAGGCAGAGAAAAGTTTCTTGAGCGCGCCTGGGACTGGAAAAAGCAGTACGGCGGCAGAATTATTGAACAGCTTAAGAAAATGGGCTCTTCCTGCGACTGGGACAGAGAACGCTTTACTCTTGATGAAGGCTGTAGCAAAGCAGTAAAAGAAGTTTTCTGCAATCTTTACGAAAAGGGACTTATTTACCGCGGCGAAAGAATAATCAACTGGTGCCCCAATTGTCTGACTTCTATTTCAGACGCGGAAGTTGAATATGAGGATCAGGCAGGTCATTTCTGGCATCTTCGTTATCCGTTTAAGGATGGCAGTGGTTATCTTGAACTTGCAACTACAAGACCTGAAACGCTTCTCGGCGATACTGCGGTAGCAGTTAATCCCAACGATGAAAGATATAAAGATCTTGTTGGCAAGACACTTATTCTTCCTATCGTTCACCGCGAAATTCCTGTTATTGCTGATGACTATGTTGACATTGAGTTTGGAACAGGCGTAGTAAAAATCACACCTGCTCATGACCCCAATGACTTTGAAGTTGGTCTTCGCCATAATCTTGAAGTTATCAACGTTCTTACTCCTGACGCAAAAATTACCGATGATTATCCGAAGTATGCAGGCATGGACCGCTATGAGGCGAGAGAGGCAATCGTTAAAGATCTTGAAGCTGAAGGCGCTCTTGTTGAAATCGAGGATTACAGTCATAACGTAGGCACATGCTATCGCTGCGGCACTACTGTTGAGCCCCGTGTTTCTAAGCAGTGGTTCGTTAAGATGAAGCCTCTGGCAGGACCTGCAATTGACGCCGTAAAGAACGGCGAAACAAAATTTGTTCCTCAGCGTTTTGAAAAGGTATATTTCCACTGGCTCGAAAATATCCGTGACTGGTGTATTTCCCGTCAGCTCTGGTGGGGCCACAGAATTCCTGCTTGGTATTGTCAGGACTGCGGCGAGATTACAGTTTCAAGAGAAACACCCGATTGCTGTTGTAAGTGCGGCAGTAAAAATATTCAGCAGGATCCTGACACACTGGATACCTGGTTCTCATCTGCTCTTTGGCCTTTTTCAACAATGGGTTGGCCGGATGATACGGAAGACCTGAGACGTTTTTACCCCACAAACACTCTTGTAACAGGTTACGATATTATTCCGTTCTGGGTAATGAGAATGATGTTCTCCGGAATTGAGCAGACAGGTAAAGTTCCGTTTGATACTGTTCTTATTCATGGCCTTGTTCGTGACGCTCAGGGCAGAAAGATGAGCAAATCTCTCGGAAACGGAATTGATCCGCTTCTTATTATCGACGAATACGGCGCAGACGCACTTCGCTTTACACTTGCAACAGGTAACGCGCCAGGCAACGATATGCGTTTTTCAGATGATAAGGTTAAAGCGTCCCGTAACTTTGCAAATAAGCTTTGGAACGCGGCACGTTTCGTCCTCATGTATCTGGGCGATGATTATAAATACAACGGACTTCCCGAAGATCTTGCGGTTGAGGACAAATGGATACTTTCCAAGGCAAATACACTTGCCGCCGAAGTAACTGAAAATCTTGAAAAGTTTGAACTTGGAATTGCAGTTCAGAAGCTTTACGATTTTATTTGGGATGTATTCTGCGACTGGTACATTGAAATTTCAAAAATCAGACTTCAGTCAGGTGAGGGCGCTGATACTGCCAAGGCTGTACTTGTTTACGTTCTTACAGATATTCTTAAACTTCTTCATCCCTTCATGCCGTTTATAACCGAGGAAATTTATCAGGCTATTCCTCATGAAGGCGACTCAATCATGGTTTCTAAGTGGGTTGAGTATGACGAAAAACTTTCTTTTGCTGAAGAAGAAGCGGAAATGGAAAAGATTATGACCGCTATCAGAGCGATAAGAAACAGACGTTCAGAGATGAACATTCCGCCAAGCAAAAAGTCTGCCGTATATGTTGAGACATCGCTTACGGACGTTTTCAGTGCAGGTAAGGAATTTATTGTTCGTCTTGCATACGCTAATGACGTTCAGGTTGCTGAGAATATTAAACCTGAAGGTAACACGGTAACTATTGTTACTGATGATGCGAAAATCTATATTCCGCTTGGAGATCTTATTGATTTTGAAGCGGAAGCAAAGCGGCTTAATAAAGAACTTGCGGCGGCTGAAGACAAACTTACGTTTATAAACAAGAAGCTCAGCAATCCTGGCTTTGTAAATAAGGCTCCCGAAAAGGTTGTTCAGCAGAACAGAGATGACGCCGCAAAACTTGAGGAAAAGATTTCAAATCTTAAAGCCTCTATTGAAGCACTGGGCAAATAATATGAATTACGAAGAAGCATTAGAGTTTATAGAAAACAAAAAAAGCCTCGGTATTAAACCGGGGCTTTCCCGTATTAAAGATGCTCTTAGACATTTCGGAAATGTTCAAAACAGACTTAGGGTTATCCACGTCGCCGGAACCAACGGCAAGGGGACTGTTTGTTATTCGGTTGCCGAAACACTGCGGAAATACGGTGCAAAGGTAGGGCTTTTCATATCGCCTTGGGTTGATGATTACAGAGAGCAAATCCAAATAAACGGAAATTATATTCCACGGGATGTATTTGCAGCTTATGTTACCGAACTGCAGTCTTTTGATTTAACTGAGTTTGAACTTGTCACTGTGGTGATGTATCGCTATTTTTATGACAGTCAAGTGGACTACGCAGTGGTTGAGTGCGGAATGGGCGGCAGTGGAGACGCTACCAACGTTATAGAAAAACCGCTCGTTGCTGTAATCACTTCTGTGTCGCTTGATCATACGGCTTTTCTCGGCGATACCGTGGAAAAAATCGCCAATGAAAAAAGCGGGATTATAAAAAAAGGCTGTACGACGGTTCTTTATCCTGATATTGCCGCATATGATGTGTTTAGCCGCAGATGCAGACTTGAAAACAGCAAACTCATTATGGCAAAGAAGTTTTCAAATTATCTTGAAAATGATTACTCGGTTGCCCAATGTGTTGTTAACGCTCTGGGAATTGAAGATGAAATTTCTACAGTTTCACCACCTGCAAGGTGTGAAATGATAGTCGATGATATTATGCTGGACGGTTCTCATAATCCCGACGGCGCCGCGGCACTTGATTTTCGCCTGCCGAAAGACAGAAATATCACGGCAGTAATCGCAATGATGAAAGATAAAGACGCAGAAAAATATCTTTCTGTCATAGCCGCCAGATGTCACAGGATAATTGCAACAACGCTTAAAGACAATCCGCGCGCTATGAGCGCCGAAAAACTTGCAGAGATTGCGGGGCGTTACTGTGCAGACGTTGATGTGGTGGAAAACCCTCATGATGCCGTAAAAAAAGGCGCAGAAATCCGCAAAAACGACTTTCTTTTAATCTGCGGTTCTTTCTATCTCGCAAGAGAAATACGAAAAGATATTTAGCGTACAAAATACGTCAAATTACGCAATACCAATCTGTTACCATTATTAGGCAGATTGGTATTTTTTTATGGAGTGATTACTATGAACGTAACCCTGGAGAACAGCGGTAGCCTGTTAATTGCCTATCTGGCAGGGGAAATTGACCACCATTCGGCGGCAGAGCTTCGCAGTCAGATAGATGCGGGAATACAGGACAAGCAGCCTACCCATCTGATTCTCGATTTTAAAAACGTAACCTTTATGGACTCCAGCGGAATAGGTCTTGTTATGGGCAGATACCGCCTTATGCAGAGCTGCCGCGGGTCTGTTGAAATAAAAAATGTTAATGCCCGTACTAAAAAGATAATGGAATTGGCGGGACTAGGGAGAATAGCGACTATTAAGGAGACAGACAATGAAAAAAACTAATGAATTCAGACTTACGATTGACAGTAAAAGTATCAACGAAGGCTTTGCCCGTGTTGCGGTTTCCGCCTTTGTTGCGGCACTTGACCCAACCCTTGAGGAACTTGCCGATTTGAAAACGGCGGTTTCCGAAGCGGTGACAAATGCAATAGTTCACGGCTACCGCGATACCTGCGGAAAGATATACATAACGACAACTATTTATGATACATCTACTGTAAAAATAACAATAAGAGATAAAGGCTGCGGAATAGAAAATGTATCCGAAGCAATGACGCCGCTCTTTACAACGGGAGAAGGCGAACGCGCAGGTCTCGGCTTTACCGTAATGGAAAGTTTCTGCGATAAAGTTCGCGTGCGCTCGTCGCTTGGAAAAGGGACAAGCGTTACTCTTATCAAGAAAATTGAAGGAAAATCTAAATGGTAACTTCTGAACGCGAAAAAATGATTGAAGAAAATATCGGACTTGTTCACGCCGTGGCGAACCGTTTTAAAGGCAGGGGAGCAGAGTATGACGATTTGTTCCAGTCCGGATGCATAGGCCTTATAAAGGCTGTAGATCATTTTGATTCGTCCAGAGGTTTTGCTTTTTCCACTTACGCCGTGCCGGTGATAATGGGTGAAATTAAGCGTATTTTCCGAGACGGCGGAGCCGTAAAAGTGGGCAGAGCACTTAAGGAAAAATCAATGCAGGCTCAGGCTTTGCGGGAACGTTTTATGAAAAAGGAAATGAGAGAACCGACGGTTTCTGAAATGGCAGAGATGCTGGGTTGTGATATAAATGAAACAGCGGAAATATTGAATGTAATAAATCCCACTGTTTCCCTTAATTCATGCGGCGAGGACGGCGAAGAAACATTTGATATCCCAGTAGACGACAGCGACAGACTGTTTGACCGACTTTCTGTTCTCCAGCTTATTGGCAGTCTTTCAGACAGCGAAAGGATGCTTGTTGATTTGAGATATTATAAAGGTCTTACGCAAAGTAAGACCGCTCAAATAATGGGCATATCCCAGGTTCAGGTTTCCAGAAAAGAAAAGTCAGTGCTGGAAAAAATGCGGCAAAAAATGAACACTTAGCCCTGAGGGGTCGGCAAAACAAAAGTAACTGCAATTTTAAAAATTTAATTGATTATTTTGCTCCTACATTGTAAAATAAAATAAAAAACTACGGAGCAAATTATGTGTGAATACAGAGAAAATGTAAAGAAGAATTTCGGGTTCGGCTGTATGCGTCTGCCTTTGCTTGAGGATGAGTCCGTTGACAAAGAGCAGTTTTGCGAAATGATAGACACGTTTATGGAAAACGGTTTTAATTATTTCGATACTGCCCACGGCTATTTAAGCGGCAAAAGCGAGACTGCAATAAGAGACTGTCTTGTTAGCCGCTATCCCCGGGATTCTTTTATTTTGACTGATAAATTGTCTGAGGGATTTTTCCAGAAGGAAGAAGATATTATACCGTTTTTTGAAAGCCAGCTTGAGGCCTGCGGTGTAAGTTATTTTGACTATTATCTAATGCACGCAATGAACGCTGAGTTTTATCCCAAATATACAAATTGCCGTGCGTTTGAAATAGCAAAAGAACTAAAAGCTCAGGGCAGAATACGTCATATCGGAATGTCTTTCCACGATTCTGCCGAAGTTCTTGATATGATACTTTCAGAGCATCCGGAGATTGAAGTTGTTCAGCTTCAATTTAATTATGTTGATTACGATTCCCCTGAAATACAAAGTAAACTTTGTTATGATGTATGCGTTAAACATAAGAAACCTGTAATTGTTATGGAGCCGGTAAAAGGCGGAGTTCTTGTTAATCTTCCTCCTTCAGCCCAGAGAATTATTGATGCGTTTAACGGCGGCAGTAACGCTTCCTATGCTATTCGTTTCTGTGCTTCGTTTGACCAGGTGTTCATGGTGCTCAGCGGTATGAGTGATATGGCTCAGATGAACGATAATATGTCATATATGAGAGATTTTGAACCACTCAGCGAGAATGAATTTGACGCAGTTGAAAAGATATGCGAAATCATCAGCAGTGATGAAAAAATCGGCTGTACTGCATGCCGTTACTGTGTTGACGGCTGTCCGAAAAACATTCCAATTCCCGATCTTTTTGTTTGTTATAATGAGAGAAAAAAATATACTGATAAAAACCGTAAAAAGGACTACGACACCGCTGTAAACGGCAGGGGTAAAGCTTCAGACTGCATTAAATGCGGAAAATGTGAGTATGTTTGTCCTCAACACCTTAAAATAAGAGATCTACTGGTTGAGGTCGCCGAATGGTTTGAGTCCTAATTATTATTGATACTGTTTAAAGAGGAGAAAAAATATGAGCAATAATGCTGTTAAAACAATAAATAATAAGCCTTTGTCTGTAAAGGCGAGAACTTTGGCTTTGGTTACTGCCGTTGTTGCGGCAGTCGCTCTTCCTCAGTTCTTTCATGCGCTTGGCGCTGTTTCAGGCCTTGGAACAGCTCTCGGAGAATGTTTTTTGCCTATGCACCTGCCTGTTATACTGGTCGGCTTTATTGCGGGACCGGCAGTCGGCGCTGTTGCAGGTCTTTTGGCTCCGGTGATAAGCTTTGCGCTTTCGGGAATGCCAGCCGCCGTTGTTCTTCCGTTTATGATGGCAGAACTTTGTTTTTACGGATTGGCTTCCGGCTTTTTGTCAAAAGTAAAAATGCCGGTGATTTTCAAAGTACTTCTGGTCCAGGTTATCGGCAGATTAGCGCGTCTTGCCGCTGTATTTACAGCAGTTACTGTTTTTGATAACACAGGAGTTACAGTTTCATCTGTCTGGAATGCTGTTCTTACAGGTCTTCCGGGTATAATCTTACAGCTTGTACTAATTCCTCTTCTTGTGTTTTGGTGGCAAAACAGGAGGAAAAATGACTGATTTGGAAAAAGCAGTAGAACTGCTCAGCAACGGTTCTGCAACTTGTGCAGTTTGCAAAGATGATAATGTTTATTCATCTGATAAAAGGGGAGTAGCACCGTTGCTTAATTGGCTTGATGAAGGTGTCGATTTTTCAGGAGCTTCTGCCGCTGATAAGGTTGTCGGCAATGCCGCGGCTTATCTTTACGTTTTACTTAAAGTAAAAAATATTTACGCGTTGATAATCAGTAAGCCTGCTTTGTCAACTCTTGAAAATTACGGTATATCTGTCACGTATGATAAACTTGTTGAAGCAATCGCTAACAGAACTAAAGACGGATTTTGCCCAATGGAGCAGGCGGTTTTTGGAGCGTCAACGCCTGAGGAAGCGTTATCTCTGATACGCGAAAAGCTTAAACTTTTGGCGGCTGGAGATAATAATTGACAATTAGTCTATTTTTTTGTATAGTATAGATACTATACTTTTTTATCATTAGGAGGAATTATTTTTGGACATACCGATAGGGTGGCAACTTTTTATTCAGGTGGTACTCATTGCTGTTAACGCTGTTTTTGCCAGTGCTGAAATAGCAATCGTTTCGATGAACGATATTAAACTGGAAAAATTGGCAGAGGAGGGCAACAAGCGCGCTAAAAGGCTTTTAAAACTGACCTCAAAACCTGCGGGATTTTTGGCTACCATTCAGATTGCAATTACCTTAGCAGGATTTTTAGGCAGTGCGTTTGCAGCGGACAATTTTTCCGATCTCCTTGTTCAGCGCCTTATTGATATGGGCGTGAACATTAAAGTTTCCACACTCGATACGATTTCCGTTATTCTTATTACACTTTTGCTTTCTTATCTTACTCTTGTTTTCGGCGAGTTGGTGCCAAAGCGTGTTGCTATGAAGAAACCACAGCAGATTGCTCTTGGCCTCTCAGGCTTAATTTATGTTATTTCAAAGCTTTGCGCTCCGATTGTTTGGCTTCTTACTTTGTCTACAAACGTAACTCTCCGCTTAATGCGCATTGACCCCAATGCTAACGAAGAAGAGGTTTCTGAGGAAGAGATAAGAATGCTTGTTGACGTCGGAAGCCAGAAGGGTATTATTGACAAAAACGAGCAGAAGCTTATCGTTAATGTATTTGAGTTTGACGATAAGGATGCAGGCGAGTTTTCAACTCACAGAAAAGATATTATTGCAATCAATATTGCAGATGATGTTGACAAGTGGGAGAAAATAATCTCGGAAAGCACCCACAGTCTCTATCCGGTATATAAAGATTCCATAGACAATGTTGTTGCTGTTCTTGATTCAAAGAAATTCTTCAGAATTAAGGATAAATCTCGCGCGACTGTTCAGAAAAATGCGTTCATCCAGCCTGTTTACGTTCCTGAAAACATGAAGATTGATGTGCTGTTTGATCTTATGCAAAAGAGCCATAATCATTTTGCCGTGGTGCTTGATGAATACGGCGGAACGGTTGGAATTATTACGATGAACGATCTTCTTGAACAGTTGGTGGGCGATTTGGATAACGAAGAGGAACTGCCTAATGCAGAACCTGATATTGTATCGCTGTCTGATAATTCCTGGAAAATAAAGGGCAGTGTTTCCCTTGATGAAGTGGAAGAACTGACAAGGCTTCATCTTCCAGTTGATACTTATGAAACCCTCAGCGGCTATATTTTCGGAATATACTGCACAATACCGAAGGACGGAACAAAATTCACCGTAGAAACAGAAGACCTGGAAATCCAGGTTTTGGACGTTCGCAATCATACCGTGTCTTCGTGTATTGTTACAAAGAAAAATAAAAGCGAAGAATAATTTATAAAAGCACTGTTAATTTAGGGCGCTGTAAAAAAGATTAAAAATCGAGGCAGAGTTGAAACTCCGCCTCGATTTTCTCTTTGCTTTAATTCTAATTGTTTAAACAACAATGTCTTTTGCGGCAATCGCAAGAGCATATGTGCTGGTACTACTTATTTTGCTTGATGGCAGCCATAATTTTTTCTCATGTCAAAGAATAACTGAATAAGACTTTTATGGTATGGAATAAATATGCCGTTATCGATTTTTTGAAGTATTTCATCTAATGTTGCCCATTCGACTTTTTGCACTTCTTCATACTGTAAAACTATATCTTTAATGTCGATTTCTCTTTCAATTAAGTAAACATCATCAAAACCGGTATCGAAATTTATTGTTAAATGGGGCTGAATGTTTTGAAGATCGATTTTTAATCCTATTTCTTCAAATATTTCCCTTTCAATTGCTGTCTGACTTGTTTCTCCTGATATTGCGCTTCCTCCAATAGTTATATCCCACATATTTGGCCAACCGGATTTAAACGGCTGTCTCTGCTGAATTAATATTTCACCTTTTGAATTAAAAATGCAGGCATGAACTACCAGTCGATAAGACCCTTTTTTGATTTTTTCTCCTCTAACCATTGTTTTGCCGGTTTTTGTTTTATCTCTGTTATAGACATCCCATAATTCCATATAGCCACTCCTTAAAAATTAGTAAGGCAGATAAGCGGTCAGAGCATAAAGTCCTGGCCGCTTAAAAATTTTGTTGTTGTAGTTAATAGAGTGTACAGAGATTTTAATTACTTAAAAGATTTTCTGAATATTTCTGCGCATTCTTCATTTGTCATAGGAGCCGGATCACTTTCAAAGAGGCCGCCCATGGTGGTTCTGGCATTTTCTGCAAGTGCTTCAACTTCATCTTCAGAAATTCCGTAATCAGACATTTTAAGTTCGTCTACTCCGCATGCTTTCTGAATGTTTTCAAGCGCTGTTATGAAATCTTCTGCTTTTTCCGCGTCGGCCATTCCGAGAGCTTTTGCCATATCAACAAAGCGCTCGTCGCAAACGTGCTTTTCAATAAAGAATTTGTAGTATTCTTTTGAAATCATAATAAGACCAGCGCCGTGAGGAAGCTCCTGGTGATAAGCGCTCATTGCGTGTTCCATGGAATGTTCACTGGTGCATGAGCTGAGCGTCATTACAACACCCGAAAGCGTGTTTGCGAAGGCCATATGCTCTCTGGCTTCCATATCGCTTCCGTCTTTTACTGCACGCGCAAGGTATTTTCCGATGTTTTTAATTGAAGTAATAGCGTACATATCGCTTATGAGGCTGGCTTTGTTTGCAATGTAGCATTCGGTGCTGTGGAACAGTGCGTCAAAGCCCTGATAAGCAGTAAATTTAGGCGGAACGCTTTTCATAAGTTCCGGGTCAACAATTGCTATAACCGGGAAAAGTCGGTCGTCTCCGCCGTAGCCGATTTTTTCGTTTGTGACGTCGTTTGTGATTACACCGAATTGGTCAACCTCACTGCCTGTTCCTGCAGTTGTTGTTATCGCGATAATCGGCAGGGGAGCGGCTTTTAATAATTGGCCTTTACCTGTTCCGCCGAAAACGTAATCCCAAAGATCTCCGTCGTTGGTGGCCATTGTTGCAATCGCTTTTGAAGCGTCCATTACTGAACCGCCGCCAAGGGCAACTATAAAGTCGCATCCGTTGTCTTTAGCGGCTTTTGCCCCCTCGTCAATAGTTGATTTAAGAGGGTTAGCCATTATTCCGTCAAATACGGCGTATTCAACGCCTGCTTTTTCAAGCTGTTCCTCAGTTCTGTCAAGAGAACCGTTTTCTTTTGTTGATTTTCCGTTAGAAATTACAATGAGCGCTTTTTTTCCGGGCATCTGCTGTTTGTGAAGATTGTTAAGCATACCGCATCCGAAAAGAATTCTTGTAGGTACATACATTTGAAAACTCATTTTTTTGTTCCTCCGTTGACTGATTTATTACGCGATGCTATAATGCAATCAGCGTTCATATTGATTATACAACTTAAAGTTAACTTTAAGTCAAGTCTTTTTGTTTATTAAGGAGAAATTATGTTTTTTACAGTTGGTGAAATGGCTAAGAAAATGAATGTTGCACCATCAACATTGAGATATTACGATAAAGAAGGACTGCTTCCGTTTGTTGAGAGAACAGAGGGAGGCATCAGAATGTTCAGCGACACAGACTTTGAATTGCTGGCGGTTATTGAATGTCTTAAAAAAACAGGTATGCCGATAAAAGATATAAAAACGTTTGTTGACTGGTGTATAGAAGGGGATTCAACGATAGAAAAGCGCCTGGAACTGATTGATAAGCGCAGAAAAGCCGTTGAAGAACAAATATCACAGCTTCAGGAAACGCTGGAAATTTTAGATTATAAACATTGGTATTACGAAACGGCAAAAGAAGCGGGAACATGCGCTGTACATGATAATATGAGTGAAAAGGATATTCCTTCAAATCTCCACTGCGCCTCTCTTAAACTTAAAGAAAATATGTAAAAATGCTATTTTCTTGTGCTTGTTTATAATTATATAATAAATAAGAATATTGCAAAAAATAATAATCTATAGTAAAATAAATATAGAAAAATACAGGAGTTATAATTATGGCTAAATATACAATTGGTGTTGATTACGGAACGCTTTCAGGAAGAGCGGTTCTTGTTAATGTTAAGACCGGGGAAGAGGTTGCTTCTTCTGTTTACGAATATCCCCACGGAGTAATGGACAGTGAGCTTCCGTCAGGCAAAAAACTTGGAAAAGACTGGGCTCTTGAGCATCCGATGGACTACCTTGAGGTGCTTTATAATACTATTCCGGCAGTAATAAAAGAGAGCGGCATTTCCGGTGACGACGTTATCGGTATAGGAACTGATTTTACTGCGTGCACAATAGTTGCCTGCAAGAAAGACGGTACTCCGCTTTGTTTTCTTCCTGAATATAAAGACGAACCCCACTCATATGTTAAGCTGTGGAAGCACCATGCGGCTCAGAAATACGCGAATAAACTAAACGAAATCGCAGAAGAGAGAAATGAAAACTGGCTGCTCAATTACGGCGGAAAAATTTCTTCAGAATGGGCAATTCCGAAAATTTGGCAGGTTCTTGATGAAGCACCTGAAATTTATGATGCAACAGACAGATACATTGAAGCCGCAGACTGGATTATTTGGCAGCTTTGCGGCAAAGAGACCAGAAACTCATGTACTGCCGGTTATAAAGAGATTTGGAACAAGAAAAACGGATTTCCTTCTGATGATTTTTTCAAGGCACTTGATCCGCGCCTTGAGCACGTTGTTGATGATAAACTTTCCAGAGATATAACACCCCTTGGCCAGTGTGCAGGTTACCTGACCGAAGAAATGGCTGAAAAACTGGGACTTAATACAAATGTTGCCGTTGCAGTTGGTAATGTTGACGCTCATGTTTGTGTTCCTGCAGTGGGAATTGATGCGCCTGGAAAGATGCTTGCAATCATGGGAACTTCTACCTGCCATATAATGATGGGAGAAGAGGAAAAACAGGTTCCCGGAATGTGCGGCGTTGTTGAGGACGGCGTTATGCCGGGATATTTCGGCTATGAAGCAGGTCAAAGCTGCGTCGGCGACCATTTTGCTTGGTTTATTGATAATTGTCTGCCTAAGGAATATTACGACGAGGCTGAAAAGCAAGGAGTTAATATTCATCGTTTCCTGAGAAATAAAGCAGAGAAACTTGCTCCGGGACAGAGCGGACTGCTGGCTCTCGATTGGTGGAACGGCAACAGGTCTGTTCTTGTTGATGTTGACCTTACAGGCATGATTTTAGGCATGACCCTGCAGACAAAGCCTGAAGAAATTTACAGAGCCTTGATTGAAGCTACTGCATACGGTACAAGAATGATTATTGAAACATTCAGAGAAAGCGGCGTTGCCATAGATGAGTTTTACGCTTCCGGCGGCATCAGCCAGAAAGACCCAATGACAATGCAGATTTATGCTGATGTTATAAATATGCCGATAAAAATTGCCGGTTCTGACCAGGGCCCGGCTCTCGGCTCCGCTATTTTTGCTTCTGTTGCCGCCGGCGCAGAAAACGGCGGATACGACAGCGTTTACGAAGCTGCACGAGTTATGGGAAAAGTTAAAGATAAAATCTATTATCCTGTTGAAGAAAATGTAAAGACTTATGACAAACTGTTCTCAGAATACAGAACTTTACATGATTACTTTGGCAGAGGCGACAACGACGTAATGAAACGTTTGAAAAAAATTGCAAAGGATTGTAACAATGCTTGAAGAATTAAAGACTAAAGTATATGAAGCCAATATGCTTCTTGTTAAATATAATCTGGTTGTTCTTACATGGGGAAATGTCTCCGCTATCGATAGGAGCAAAGGGCTTTTTGTCATAAAGCCGTCAGGTGTTCCATATAGTGAAATGACGGCGGAGGATATGGTTGTTATGGATCTTGAAGGCAACAAGGTTGAGGGCAGTCTCAACCCATCCTCCGATACTCCTACACATCTTGAGCTTTACCGATCTTTTCCCGAAATCGGCGGAATAACACATACCCATTCTTCATGGGCGTGCGCCTGGGCCCAGGCCGGCAGAGATATACCTGCTTACGGAACAACCCACGCTGATTTTGCATACGGAGCAATACCATGTGCAAGAGGCCTGACAAAGGAAGAAGTTGAAACGGCTTACGAACTTAATACAGGCAAGGTGATAGTGGAAACATTTGAAAAAAGAGGCATAAAGCCGGCTGAATGCCCGGCAGTTCTGGTTGAGCGCCACGGACCGTTTACCTGGGGGAAAGACGCGGAAAAGTCAGTTGAAAACGCTCTTATTCTCGAAGAAGTTGCAAAGATGGCGCTTAGAACCGAGCAGATTGCTTCAGCTCCCGAAAATATCGGAATTGAAGGCTATTTGCTGGATAAACATTATTTGCGCAAACATGGAAAAAATGCCTACTACGGGCAAAATAAGTAGATTAAACAATAAAGGAGAGAAGAAAAATGAAAAAGATTATATCAGTCGGTATCAGCGTGTTTATGATTTTTGCAATGCTTTTGTCGGCTGTAAACGTTTTTGCGGCTGACGGCGCTGTAATTACTCCGCTTACAAAATGCACTGTAAGTCTTGAGTATAGCAAAGCCATTTATGACGGCAAATCAAAAACACCCAAAGTTACCGCTAAGAACGGCAGTCAGGTTCTTGCATCGGGAAAAGATTATGCAGTATCTTACTCTTCAAATAAAAGCTGCGGAACTGCGACCGTTCGTGTAACAGGTAAGGGGAATTACTCCGGAACTGTTACAAAAACATTTACTATTGTTCCTAAAAGGGTAACAGGAATGACCTCCGGCAGAACAACAAGTTCAATTTCCCTCAAATGGCCAAAAGTTGCCGGAGCGGCTGTTTATAAAGTATACCAGTCAACATCGCCTAACGGTACATATAAAAAAGTAAAAACAGTTACCAGCCCTAATGTTACAATTTCTAAACTTACGGCAGGTAAGAAGTATTACTTTAGAGTTGTTGCCTGCGGCAAGAAGGACGGCTCATTTGCAGGTCAGTCAAGCACATCCTTCTATACTGCTACTGCACCGAAACGAGTTACGATTAAATCTGTAAGCAAGTCAGGCAGTTCGATGACTGTTAAATGGAATAAAGTTACTTGCTCTGGTTATCAGATCCAGTACAGTACTTATAGTAATTTCTCAAAAAACGTTAAGACGGTTAATATTTCTTCAGGCTCTACCACGTCAAAAACCATTAAGGGCCTAAGTACAACATCAACATATTATGTTCGTGTTCGCGCTAAAGTAAGCTATTCGCACAAGTCTTACAACGGCTCTTTCAGTGCTTCAAAGAGCACCGGTTATACTCACCTCTATGCTTCTTATTCTTCAAAATATGTAAACAATAAAAACAGAACAACAAATCTTAAGATTGCCAGCAAAGCAATCGACGGTAAAATCATTAGACCCGGCCAGACATTCTCTTTTAATAAGACAGTCGGTGTTCGTACAGCGGCAAAAGGCTATAAAAAGGCTCCGATATTTGCCGGCAGCGGAACTGTAAACGATGTGGGCGGCGGTATCTGTCAGGTTGCGTCTACAATGTATAACACGGCGCTTCTTGCCAACGTAAAGATAACTGAACGCCACCAGCACAACCAGCGCGTTACTTACGTTCCTCTTGGCAGAGACGCGGCTATTTATTGGAGCGGTAATCAGGATTTCAAGTGGACTAACAATACTAAGTATTCTATTAAAATCAGAATGACTGTAAGCAACGGCGTTATTACTTGTAAGTTCTATACCGTTTCAAATGTAAATCCGAAGAAGGTTAAGCTCAGCGTAAGCAAAAGCGGTAAAAACTTTACCCTGAAGAGAAGCGTTTCAGGCAAGGTTAACTACACAGCAAAATCAAAATATTGATAGAAAAGAAAACGGCAGGCATCAGCCTGCTGTTTTTTTTATGCAAAAAAATCCGACTGCAAAAGCAGTCGGATTTTAATTTATTCAGTGAATAATGCTTAGTGCTTGATGTCGTCCCATTTAACGCCGTTAACGTGGAACAGTTCATCGAAGTCGTAAACGTTGCATTCATCCTTGGTGTGGTTAGGATACCAAACCTGAGCGAAGAACGGGTTTGTCTTGGCAATATTGTCGTAATCCCATTTCTTCTGAGGAATGAAGCATTCGGGGCACCAGTGACCGCCGAGAAGGATAAGAGCAGGGCTTGCTTCAAATTCAGCGCCGCAGTAGCCGCATTTCCATTTAAGCTTTGTAGCCATGTCGCCCTTAACCATTGTTTCGCTGAGGCATTCGCCGCCGCGGAACTTAGCAGCCTGCTTCATGTCTTCAATGTCAAGCTCAGATTCAGGCTTGCTCTCATCATAACCATGGTCAAGTTTATAGTTTTCAGCGTCGCTGCTGTCTTTGTTGAACTTAATGATTTCAACGTCTTTCCAATCCTTCGGAATCTTAGCCCAGTCTTCATATGTGCCGTAGTATGCAGAAATTCTAACCTGATTTCTTGTAGCGATCCAGTCAAGAGTACCGAAATCTTTTGTCTCTGCAATCTTCTTCATGAAGGGCTTTGCACAAGCGGCAACAAGGCTCTTCGGAAGATATCTCGGAATTTTGAAGTAAAATTCAACGTGATCAGCAAGTCTGTTGAAATAGTCCTGAATAGGAAGATTTTCACGGAAGTGAAGGAATTCTTCGAGCTTATCGCCGTCAGCATAGAACTGACCGTGGAAGTTCTTAAGAATGAACCAGTTAGGATCAAAGAGCTTTTCAGGACCTGCAAGACCGAGTGTACCAAGAAGCAGGCACTCGAACTCGTAGTTAGAAATTCTGTATTCCTTACCTGAACCGATGTTGTAGAAGTGATTCCAGAAATCAGAACCAAGGTGACCGGCAGCGTCTTCAGTTACAAGGTTGCACATAAGACGACCGCTGTCTTCAACGGTGCACCATTCAAGAACGCCGTTGATCGGAACGTGGAACATGATCGGGTCCATATTCTTAAGGATGTTGGGATAAAGAATACCGGACTGACGCATTACAACCCAGTTCTTGATACCGCTTTCAACGAAAGTACGCTCAGCTACTGTCTTGGAGATTGCATAATGGTCATAAATTGAAATTTTGATCGGGTCTCCGCAGCGTCCCCAGTGGATCGGATAGTTACGGTCGCCTGTTTCGGCAACAGTGCCTATGTAGCATACTTTGATTTCATCAGCATTGGGCTGAGAGAGAACAGCTTTGCAGATGTTCTGTGCAGCGCCGATGTTTGTAGTCTGTGTTCTGTAAGGTTTCCAGTCAGCAGTAGGGGATACCATGCCGCCTACGTGGAGAACATAATCTGCGCCTGTAACGCCTTCAAGGATAGCGTCATAGTCGTTAAGGTCACCCCAAACGATTTTTACGTTAGGCTTAGCAGAAAGGTCTTTAAGTTTTTCTACATTCTTGGGGCTTTTACGAGCCAGCATTTTGATGTTGATTTCATTGGGCTTTTTGAGCATTTCCTGAACGGCAGCCCAACCCATGTTACCGGTACCGCCGGTAATAAAAACGGTTTTCTTTGCCATTATTTTTACCTCCTTAACAATGGGCATTTTCTAATATATTATAAACGAATTATTAACAAAAAACAACGCCAATTGTTTGATTATTCATATTTAGATGACAAAAAAATCCTTGTATTTTTGTGCAATATGACGAATGGCAAAAAATAGTTTTTCAATATATACTGAAAAAAGGTTGACATTCCACTATAAATAGAGTATATTATCTTTAAATTAAATATCCATTATCTAGAGTGACCGAGGGACAGGCCCGATGACGTCACAGCAACCTGCATTTGTAAGGTGCTAATACCTGCGGAAAATTCCGAGTGATGAGGTGAATTTCGCATGCACGCTCGGTGTATGCTTTTTTTATTTGTATAAAGTACCAGGAGGAGACTTATATGGCTAAACATTTATTTACAAGCGAATCCGTAACAAAAGGTCATCCGGATAAGATTTGTGACCAGATTTCAGACGGTATTCTTGACGCTATGCTTGAACAGGATCCAATGAGCCGTGTTGCCTGTGAAACGACATGCACTACGGGTCAGGTTCTTGTTATGGGCGAAATTACAACTAAAGCTCAGGTGGATATTCCTGCTATTGTCAGAAAGATTATCTGCGATATCGGTTATGACGATGACAAAAAAGGATTTAACGGAAACACTTGTGCAGTTCTTACGGCTCTCGATAAACAGAGCCCGGATATTGCTCTCGGCGTTGACCGTTCACTTGAACTTAAGAACAATGAAAAAGACGACTATAATCTTAACGGTGCCGGCGACCAGGGCATGATGTTCGGTTATGCCTGCAACGAGACGGAAGAGCTTATGCCTCTGCCGATAAGTCTTGCTCATAAGCTTGCCGTAAAACTGACGGAAGTTCGTGAAAACGGAACCCTTCCTTATCTTTATGCCGACGGCAAGACCCAGGTAACTGTTGAATACGACGACGGCAAACCTGTAAAAGTTACGGCGGTAGTCGTTTCAAGCCAGCACAGCGCTGATGTTGACTTGGAAACTCTTCGCCGGGATATTATTGAAAAAGTAATCAAAGCTACTGTTCCTGCTGAACTTATGGATGACGATACAGTATTCTTTGTAAATCCGACGGGCCGCTTTGTTGTTGGCGGTCCTCACGGCGACAGCGGTCTTACTGGACGTAAAATCATTGTTGATACATACGGTGGTTATGCTCGCCACGGCGGCGGTGCGTTCAGCGGAAAGGACCCGACAAAGGTAGACAGAAGCGCCGCTTATGCCGCAAGATGGGTTGCTAAAAATATCGTAGCCGCCGGACTTGCTGATAAATGCGAGGTAGAACTTGCATATGCTATCGGCGTAGCAAAGCCTGTTTCTGTTATGGTAGATACTGAAGGTACAGGCAAGAAGAGCGACGAAGAAATCTGCGAAATCATCAACAAAGTATTTGATCTTCGTCCTTCAGCTATTATTGACGCTCTTGATCTTCGCCGTCCGATTTACCGTAACCTCGCAGCATACGGTCATATGGGCAGAGAAGATCTCGGTGTAAGCTGGGAGAAACTCGACAAGGTTGACGAAATCAAAAAATATATGTAATTATAACTTTGCTTATGCAAAATAATTAGAGTTTAAGCAATAAAAACGCTCCGGAAAACCGGAGCGTTTTTTTAATAATTAAAGTTTGCTGTCTTTTTCAACGGCGGCGTCTACAGCGTTTTGAATTGCGGTTTCAAATCCATCTTCCTTAAGGGACAAAACGCCTTCAATTGTTGTACCGCCGGGTGAGCATACATTGTCTACAAGTTCCCAAGGGTGCTTATCAGACTCCATTATCATTTTTGCACTGCCGTAAACGCTTTGCGCGGCAATTTTAAGTGCGTCTGATTTTTTCATGCCGTTCTTCACTCCGGCTCTTGCCAGTGCGTCAATGAACATATAGACAAATGCAGGACTGCATCCGCCTAGAACACCGAAAAGCGGGAATGAACTTTCGTCAAGTTCAAGAACTTTGCCTGTGTTTTCCATCAGTTCAACAACGGTTTTTACGTCGTTTTCATCTGCAACGCTGTTTTTGCATACTGCGCTTACCGCTTCGCTTACAACAGCGTTGATATTAGGCATTACTCTGATTATTCTGGCTTCGTTGCTCAGGAATGAAGCAATGAAATCTGTTGATTTCCCTGCGGCTATGGATACAAGCAGGTTGTTTTTTGCACCTACAGTTTCATCAATTTCAGACAAAACGGAGGAAAGTACGTTTGGCTTTACAGCCAGAAAGACAACTTCGCTTTTTTCAGCCGCTTCAACAGCGGAAGAACATTTTTCAACAGAACATTGCTGAGATAGTTTTTCCATTGCGGGAGCATAACTGTCATAAACATTTATATTATATTTTTCAGTGGCAGGGGAACTGACAATGCCTTTAATAATAGCAGAACCCATATTGCCGCAGCCAATAAAGCCGATATTCATAATAAAACCTCCGTGATCTTTTTATCTATATTATCACGCAGGCTGAAAAATATCAATCCTTTTTCATATGCCGGTATTTTTCTCTTGTGGCGTTTCCGCCTCTTATATGACGTTCCGCTTTATTTTCTTCCAAAACTGCCTTAACAGCCTTGTGAAGCATCGGATTAACAGCCTGAAGCCGCTTAGTCACGTCTATATGTACTGTGGATTTGCTGACGCCGAATACTGCCGCGGTTTGTCTTACTGTTGATTTTGTTTCAACTATGTATTTTCCCAGTTCCACGCATCGGCGTTCTACATTATCGAGCATCCGTCTTCACCGTCCTTGCTAATTTATATGGCGATGAAAACCGAAATATGAATTTATATGTTTACGCAAAAAAACAGGCGCCGAATTCTTCGGTGCCTGTTTCGTTTAAATATTATTTTTCGCTTTCGGTTGTTGCTTCCTGTTCGTCGTGCTCATCTTGAATTTGACCGATTATATCGGTAAGAGAACGCATATTGAGTTCATCAACCTTATCATACTTCGAAACTTCCTGTTCTTCGACTTCTTCTCCGTCTTCTTCAATGAGAGTAAGAGTAAGTACGTCGCCGTAAATAGTGAATTTATACACCATTTTCTTTTCTGTATTCGGGTTATAGAGTGTTATCTTATTACCGTCTATGGTGTATTCACCGTCGAAGTTGAAATTAGAAAGGAAACTGTCGTAAGTTCCGTTTTCGTAGAAAACATATGCAACCAAATCCGGTTTATCCTGGCTCTGCCAATTTCCTATGATCGCTTTTTCTTTAGAAGTAAAAACGCTCTGAACGGCTTCTACGGGATTTTGTTCAGTTACTACACAGAACACACCGCCGCCGATAATAATAACGGCAAGCAGGCAAACGACAGCAATGATTATTCCTTTTTTGCTTACGTTGATCTTCTTTTTTGTTTTTTTGTCCGCTTGGGTTGTATCGCTTTCAAGAGCCCAAGAATTTTCTTCGGTTACTCTGTTTTCTTTTTCGTCCATATCAGTTTTCTTCCTTTAATCCTTTTTTAACAAGAATGTTGTGAATTTTTACGGAGCAGTCGAGAAGTGAGGATACAGACATATCGTGATTGAGAGTATCAAGGAAATATGCCATGTATTTTGAGAGTTCAACACTCTGGTACCAGTTTCTGGAAAGAAGTTCGGGGGTCTGGTAAACACCGTTTGTTGTAAATACTTTGTCAAAAATGCCGTCGGCATACGCTTTGTCAAATACTTCAAGACCGTTGCAGAAGAGACCGAAAGTTGTGCAGACAAAGATTCTGCCTGCCTTAAGGCTCTTAAGTTTTGAGCAAACCTCAAGCATTGATTCACCGGAAGAAATCATATCGTCAACAATGATGATATCTTTTCCTTCAACTGAATCACCGAGATACTGGTGCTCAACAATTGGGTTTCTTCCGTTAACTATTTTAGTATAGTCGCGTCTCTTATAGAACATACCAAGATTAACGCCAAGCTGTGTTGCAAAATAAATACATCTGTGCATAGCGCCTTCGTCAGGGGAGATAATCATCAGATGATCTTTGTCAACTTTAAGATCGTCAACAGTATTAACAAGAGCTTTGATCATCTGGTATGTGGGCATAACGTTTTCAAATGAACCGTTGGGGATTGAGTTCTGAACACGTTTGTCGTGAGCGTCAAATGTAATAATGTTGTCAACGCCAAGGTTAACAAGTTCCTGGAGAGCAAGAGCGCAGTCAAGAGATTCTCTTGAACTTCTCTTGTGCTGACGTCCTTCATAAAGCATCGGCATAAGAATTGAAATTCTCTTTGCCTTGCCGGAAATAGCAGAGATAACTCTCTTTAGATCAGCAAAGTGATCATCGGGAGACATAGGCACTTCCATGCCGTACATGCTGTAAGTACAACTGTAATTGAATACGTCTGCAATAATGTAAATATCAAAACCTCTGACGCTTTCGTTGATAACGCCTTTACCTTCGCCTGATCCGAAACGGGGAAGGCTTACGTCGATTTTGTAGGTTCCTCGCTGGTAACCGTAAAACGCAATGTTCTGGTGGTGCTCGCTTGCCTGAGTGGCACGCCATTTAATGAGATACTTGTCGATTTTGTCTCCAAGTTCTTCACAACCCGGCATTGCAATTATACCGAGAGGGCCTACGGGGATTGTTTCTACATTTTCTGCGGTTTTTCTGGGCATTTATTTTGTTCCTCCTCAATTTTTACGCCAATATAATACAACAATGAAAACAAGTTGTAAACTGATTTTACAAATTATTTCAATATTTCTTAATTTGTTTATTTTTTCTTGCTTTCACAGCTTTGTAAATATAGTAGCCTGCAATACCTGCAAGAACTGTTCCGGATATTGCTATTCCGTAAGAAAGGCCGCCGGGTGTGTATTTGATTACAATTTCGTGTTCTCCCGGTTTTACTGCGGCGGTGAGCATGCTTGAGCCCGTTTTAAACGTTTCGGTTTCCTGACCGTCGATATAAATTTTCCAGCCGTCGTCATAGGGTATTGAAGTGTAGAGGAAACAGTTATCGTCAGCGGTCAAAGTTCCTTCAATCTTTGTATCGCTCCATTCGGTAATATCAAGAGCACCCGATGAAAGTTTGTCGTATCCTTTTTCAAATACGTCGTTGTCTATTGAATAGGCATACATTGTTACATAGCTGTCGTCGCTTTCCATTGAGCCGCCGTCGATTGAAACTGAAATTGTTTCTCCTGCTTCATGATAGCCAAGGTCAAGAATATACGGTTCTTCAATGTTCTGTGTAATTGTATCAATCTCAGCAGACGAAAATTCAACGCTTTTAACGTCAGGTGAGGTGATATATACATAGACGTCACCGTTTTTATCGGGAGTTATCTCAAGGTCAATATAGCCGTACTGACTGCCGGATTCGGTTTTGCTGAACCAGAATGTTCCGTTGCCTGTAAAGTCGTCGCCGCTGAGGCAGTCATACTGCGAAGAAAGATACGTGCAATCGCGGAAAACGCCGTCATATCCTGTGGCAAGGCTGAAATAATTACCCTGAATTTCAAACGGATCTCCTTCTTCCGTTACCCAATCGTTGACGTTTGAGTTAACGAGATAAGCAATCGGCAGACAGTAGTCGTTGCGGTAAACAGAAGTAGCGCTGGTGTCGCTTGTGTAAATTTCACTGAAATATGATGAGCTCGGCGTCGGATTATCGCCTGCTTTTATCAGGTACTTGATATTGAACATCATATTATAAACAGCTGTTTGCGGATTATAGGTGTAGCTGTTGATGCGGTTGCCGAACATACCGAGATTGTATTGAAGCGTTGCGTAGTCCTCATAAGCCATTGATGAGAATGCCGACATTCCGTTATAGCCGAAATAACAAGGGTCCATTCTCCGTTCGAGGTAAGTCAGCTCTGTTCTGTAAAATCCTTTGTCTTCTTTTTCAATTGCGGAAATTGCTTCCGTATAGGATGCGTAGTTTGCTTTGTATGAAGAATTGTCCTGAGTGATTACCATTGAATTGCAGTCTGAAACAATAACTTCGCAGAATGCCATTGCAATTACCGTAAAGTGAAGCAGTGCTTTTTTGTAATCAGTCTTTTTGAGAAGGAGCAAAACGCCGCACCAAACAATGATAAACGCAATGCTTACGTAAATCGTAACTTCACTCATCTTTGTTGTAATGAATTTCTGGGCAACGCAGATGAAGAAAATCCAGGAAAGAGAGACATACATGATATCCTTATAATTTATCGAACGGATATGCATAAGTCCTCTAAAGGAAATTACAAGCAGGATAAATGTATACATATATGAATAGCGGAACGGCAGATCGTTGGGGAAGTGAAAAGCGTGCCACATGAAATTCATAACGTTGTTGTCAAAACTGAACAGGAAGAAAATCAGCAAAAGCACATAGACGAGTTTTTCTTTAAGCTTGATTTCCTTATTGATCAGATAAAGAGGTACTGTTATAAGCGCCAGCATTCCGCAGTAAACGTTGGGCAGAACGTCGTCTCCGCTGCTTCGGATAGTCGTTTCCAGACTTGCAAGATGAGAAGTGATAAAGTCGAATATCGGGAAATATGATTCAAACGTTGTGGGAAACGTATCTGATGTTGCAGAAGAGGAACGGAGAAGTATATAAGTGGGGATTAACGTTGCGGCACAAACTGCTCCCGCAATTACAGAATAAAATGCAAATCGCACAGCTCTGTTGAGAAAATTGTTTTCCATAATCTTCTTGACAGAGTATTTTTCTTTTACTGTAAGGTCTGTTTCCTTAACTTTTTTAACAGGTTTGTAAGAGATGGCATAGAACGCCAGAAAATATATTACCGAAAATACGCAAGCCATAAAGCCCATATAGTAATTTGAAAACAGAAGAATAGCAAGTGTCGCGGCGTAAAGTTTTCCGTTGCCGCTTTTAATGATTTGCTCAATTCCCAGCGCAATAAGAGGAAGCCAGATCATTCCGTCAATCCACATTATGTTCCAGTAATATGCAAGGAAGTACGCAGAAAACGCGTAAAATACGCCGAATGCAGCAGTAATGTAGGAATGGCGGTTAAGACTTTTTCTAAGATAAAAAGTAAAAGTTGCGGCGCTGAAAACGCATTTTACAATTACCATAGTAGTAATTGCAAAAGAAATGTCTGCTTTGTCAAAGAAGAAAATGATTATAGAAAACGGGCTTGAAAGATAGTTGAAGTAGTTGCCGAGAAAACTGCTACCGCCGCCGCTTTCCCACGAGTAAAGAAAACTTTTTCCTTCAACAACTCTGTCGTATAGTTCGGCAAACAGAGGACCGTACTGATGGTAGAGGTCCATTCTCATAACTGTTGAATCGCCAAACGGGAATACTGCAAAAACTATAAAGATAAATGAGATACAGATAAGCGCGGCAACAGCGGAAGCCGCAACGAATCTGTTGCGGAAAAAGAATCTGTAAAATCTGCCTTTGCATTTGTCTTCGGCTTTGTCTATGCATTCAAAAACAATCAAACGGTCATAAAAATAATTAAAAACAAATATTACCGTAAAAGATGCAAGCCAAACGAAAGAGGAATTGCGGGAAAGTACAGTACCGAACAGAAAATCAAAAACTTTGAAAAATCCAAAATCTACGGCAACTCTGAATATAAAAGTCAGTTGCTTGGCAGTGGATGCTATGCCTCTTGTAAAAACAAACTTCTTTTCAATGAAAAATGAAATCAGTGAGACTACAAGAAATGAAATAACTGCTACAATGACTGTTGAAGCGTTGAAAAAGTTCTTAATACACTGCATTATGCCCAGCTGGAAAATAAAGCAAAACAGCGTTACTGCTGTGTAATTTACTGTTTCAACATTAAATAATCTGTTGGAAAATAATTTTGCGTTGTTACTGGTAATATCCATATTTATCTCCGTCTTAAAGTAAGATAACTTATTTTATCATAATTATAGGCCGACTTCAACCAAAATAATCTTAACAGTCATATGTTTGGACAGCGTTACATATGTTTATACAGAAACGAAACAATAATCCGCTTGAGGGGTATTTTATGAGAAACTTTGAAGATGCCGCATTGCTTCTGCCGGAAAGCATTGCACACTTGCTTTTACAGCTTCCTGAGCAAAACCAGAACCGTGTTACCGAACTGAGAGTTCGCCGCTCAAAACCGCTTGTTGTAATGCTCGGCGATATGGCATGTTTTTTAACAGACGGCGGCAAACTTATAAACCACTATTCGGCACACTGCGTTTCAGTGTCCGACAGTGATTTTGACGGAGTTTTTGCCAGAGTTTGCTCTTTTTCAGTACATACACATATGGGCACGCTGATTGACGGTTATGTTACTGCACCGAACGGAAACAGGATAGGCGTTGCCGCAACAGCTGTTTCAAAAAACGGCGAAATTACCGCAGTAAAAGACGCCTCTTCGCTGAATATCAGAATTGCGAAAAACGTGACTGACTGCGCCAGGGGAGTGCTAAATGCTCTTTATGTAAATTCGTTTCCCAGCATAATCGTCGCATCTCCGCCGGGGGGTGGCAAAACAACGTTCCTCAGAGATATGACAAGACTGCTTTCAGGCGGTTTCGGCGGCCATTACAGAAAAATTTCTGTGGTGGATGAAAGAAGTGAAATTGCCGCTTTTGACTTAGGCCTTAACACAGATGTAATTGACGGTTATCCGAAGAAAAAAGGAATGGAAATAGCCCTGCGAACACTTTCTCCTGATATGATTGTTTGCGACGAGATTGCAGATGATGAAGAGGTAGATACGATTCATTCGGGTTTTTCTTCAGGCGTGGCGTTTGCAGTATCCGTCCATGTAAAGGAGCCTAAGGATGTTCTTAATAAATCGATAGTAAAAAAACTTATTCTTACCGGCGAATTCGACTATATTGTTTTGCTGGAGGACTACGCCGATTCATTTACGGTTATTGATATAAGGTCGTGTAACGATGAAACTCCTTGGACTATTAATGATAGTAATTTTCTCAACAATGACGGGTATTTCTCTGAGCGTAGACCTTAAAAAGAAATGCGATACGGCGCAGCTGCTCTGCAAGTTTGCCGACGAGGTTGCATTACTGATGGATTTTAAACTTACTTCCACCGGCGATATTCTTCGTCATATCGGTCAGGACGAGCGCTTTTCTTCTCTCCAATTTGTGAAATCGTATGATATGGAGAAAAAAACGCCAGTTAAAACAAACCTTGATAAAACAGACGACAGAGAACTTGCGTCTTTTCTTGCCGAACTCGGCACTACTGATATAGAAAATCAACTGAGACTGGTAAAAGCATACAAAGCTTTTGCAGAGTCACGGAAAAATCATTTTCAAAAGAAATATGAAAAGAGAAGAAAGCTTTATACGGCATTCGGAGTGTCAGGCGGTCTGGTTCTGGCTTTGATGCTGGCGTAGGAGGCAAAATAATGGATGTAGATTTTATTTTCAAAATTGCGGCGATTGGAATTATCATCGCGATTTTGAACACTTTGTTGATAAGAAGCGGCAGGGAAGACCAAGCGATGCTTACAACTCTTGCAGGCGTCATCGTTGTACTTATGATGCTTATTCCTCAGATCAGCGATCTGTTTTCCAGCATCAAATCAATGTTTGACTTATGATGCAGGTGTTCGGTATTGCCGCTGTTTGCCTTTTGCTTGCGGTGTTTTTAAAAAGCCAGAATAAGATGTTTGCGCTTCTCGTAACCCTCGGCGGCGCGGTGCTGATCTTTCTTATATCTTCTGACGCGGCGTTTAATGTTTTTTACGCTCTGTCCGATATTGAAGATTCGGCTGGATATACAGGTACTTACGTAACTATGATGCTGAAAGTGCTGGGTATATCAATCGTTACTCAGGTTGTGTGTGATATCTGCCGCGACAACGGAGAAAGCGCTCTTGCGTCCCAGACTGAAATAGCGTCAAAAATCATGGTTCTTGCAATGCTTTTGCCGCTGTTCCAGACTGTAATTCAGATTGTGACGGGACTTGTAAAATGAAAAGAAATTTTAAAATTATCCTGATAATTTTTGTTCTGTCATTCAGTTTTCTTGTGTCATGCGGAACAATAACCGCTTACGCTCAAACTGATGACGAAGATACATATAAAGAAGCGTTGTCTTCATATGATTTTTCATGTTTTGAAGAATTGGGGGACAGCGCAAACGAGGTGCTCGAACAGCTCGGTATAGATGATTTTGACTATACGAAAATTACAGAACTTGACGCCAAAACGTGTATTGAAGTTTTGTGGAACCTTATTAAGGAAAATCTTACAGAGCCTCTCGGAGCTGCAGTAACAATACTTTGTTTTACGGTTTTATCAGCGTTTCTTTCCGGATTTTCGGGAAACAGACTGTTTTCTGATACCTCTGTTTATTCAACTGCGGCTTCTCTTGTAATTGCGGTGATAATTTCAGTTCAGTGTGCAGACACGATTGCCGTTGCCTGCACTACGATAGAAGTTTGCTCCGATTTTATTTATGCTTTTTTTCCTGTGTTTATGGTTATAATCACAGTTTCCGGAGGAGCACTGACAAGCGTTTCAACCAACACGCTTTTGCTTTCGCTTGCCCAGGGACTTAATCTTCTGGCAAGTAATATTTTTGTTCCGCTGATAAATTGTTTTCTTGCCCTGAGTATCTGTTCCGGAATAAGAAGCGAACTTAACATCGACGGCGCTCTGAGAGTAATAAAACGTGTTTTGATAGGTATCATTTCGTTTTCTGCGGGCGCGTTTGTTGCGGTGCTTTCGATTAAAACAGCAGTTGCATCAAGAGCGGACGCTTTGGGATTGCGTTCTCTGCGATTTGCTATAAACTCTGTTGTTCCGGTAATCGGCAGTGCAATAAGTGAAGGACTGCTTTCAATACAGAGCTACTCGAGCCTGATAAAAAGCAGTGTAGGAATAGTCGGAATTATCGGCGTTGCGGCGCTTTTTTTGCCTGCATTGATAAACGTTGTAGGCTGGCGTATATCTATAAGCATATCATTGGCGGTAAGCGAAATATTCGATGACAAGTCAGTAAGTAAAATGCTGAGAGCTTTCAGCGACGCATTTCTTCTGCTTAATGTTGTGCTCATTCTTGCAATGGTTACTACGATAATTTCAATAGGTATACTTATTGCCGCAAAAACTGCAGCATGAGGATGTGAAAATGTGGATTACATAAAGCAGTGGACAATCAGCGTGTGTATTACTCTTATAATTGCCGTTATTCTTTCCTTTGTGTCGCCTAACGGCACAATGGGAAGGTTTTATAAAACCATTATTTCTCTGTTTATAGCCGCGGCTTTTCTTGTTCCGCTGGCTGATTTCGAAATTAAGGATTTTGATTTGTCACCGGAGGCATTTGCTCAGGCGGAAGAATACGATGAATCGTATGAAAAACAGATTGAAACACTGGTTAAAAGCGGACTTGAAGAGGGCGGCTATCCGGCTTGCAGCGTTTCGGCACAGGTACGGATTAAAGATGATGAAATTATTATAGATAAGCTGCAGGTTGCCGCCCCTACAGGCTATAATTTGCAGGAGATAAAAACATATATCTATGACAACTTGGGCTTTAATGCCGAAGTATATTCTATCGGTGATTAAAATGCAGGAAAAAGTTAAAGAAATATTGGCCGACTCTTCTTTGAGGCGCAAAATCTTTATATTGCTTGCGGTGCTTGGCATAATTATCGTGTTTTTATCAAGTAATACGTTTTCTCCATCAAAAAAGAATGAGGTGCAGGAAACCACGTCATTCAATTATGAAGCCTATACGAACACTCTTGAAGAACGTTTGAAAAATACGATCTCATCAATTGAAGGCGTGGGCGAATGCAATGTAATGATAACTTTGGCAAAAAGCGGAGAAAGCGTTTATGCCAAGGACAGCGAAAGCAAAACAGACGACTCCTCCCAAAGCCGAGAGGATAACTATGTAATTTACGACAGTGAAGACGGAGAAAGTCCGCTTTTGATAGATGAATATTTTCCTGAGGTGCAGGGGGTTGCCGTAGTGTGTTCCGGCGGAGGCGACTCGGCTGTACGGGAAAAAATCATTGAAACAGTGTCTTCGCTGTTCGGTATTCCCACAAACCGAATATCGGTTTCAAAAATTAAAGAATAACGGGTGATAACATGAAAAAAGAAAAAAAGGCAAAACCTGAAAAAACAAGTCCTGTTTTGACGGAAGATGAAATCAGAAAGAGAAAAAGCCGCCGTGCAAAAATTAGTATGTCCTGCTTTGTGCTCTTGCTTGCAGTGGGCGTTGTAGGCAACTGGTACTGGGAAAACAGCGATATTTCAACAAAGATCAGTACCGTAAGTTCCCAGGGAACGAAAACGCTGGGAGAAGCTACTTTCGTTGACGCGACTACCGAGGCAACAACTGAAAGCGCATATTTCAGCCAGGCAAGAACGGAACGCCAGAGTGCTCGAGACGCCAGTCTTGAAAAGCTTCAAAAAGTTGTAGACAGCGCTGATGAAAGCGAAGCGGCACACAAAGAAGCTGCGGAAAAAATTGCAAAAATTTCGGATGCAATTAACGCGGAAAATAAAATCGAAACTCTTGTTACCGCAAAGGGTGTTTCAAATTGCCTTGCAATAGTAAGCGACGACTGCAAAAAAGTAGATATAATCGTCGATAGTAAAGAACTTTCCGACAATCTTATTTTGCAGATAAAAGAGATCGCTGTCGAACAGCTTTCATGTTCATATGAAAATGTTTCGATAATTCAGTCAAAATAATAAATTTAATTAAATTTACTTGTAACTTACCGGATGTTGTGCTATAATGAACGCACGTTTGATAAGAAATCAAACGCCTGATAACAGATAAAAGGAGGCGTTCATGAATGGAAATCAACACAAGCACATCTATGGGCGAGCTTGTTATCTCTGAAGAAGTTATTTCCGCAATTGCCACCAATGCCGCGAAAGATGTTGAAGGCGTTGCAGGCTTTTCCAACAGGCCGGTGGACGTTATGAATACCATCAAAAAGGGCAGCCTTAAAGTCATGAGTCCTGTTCGTGTTCTTGCGGACGGAGACGATTTGAATATCAGTATTTACGTGAATATGCGTCCGGGCATTAAAATCCGTAAGGCAGCGGAGGACGTTCAGGTTGCCGTAAAAGATTCTGTTCAGAATATGACCGGCAGACTTGTTTCAAAAGTAAATGTGATAATCGCCGGAATTGAATTTGAAGAGCCGAAAAGCTCTGATGAACCTTGTGAAACTGAAGAGTAACTAATGATTTAGCCGGCACAACTTATATTGTTGCCGGCTTTTTCTTTACGGAGGGAAATATGAAAAGATATCAACAGCGCGAACAGGCATTTGTACTTTTATTTGAGCACGAATTTTTGCCTGACGACGATCTTGTTGCAATTTATGAAGAAAATATTGAGCCTGTTTCTGATTACGCAAAGAAGCTTTATTCAGGCGTAATTGAGGAAATGGACAAGCTTAATGAAATAATTGCTTCTTACTCAAAAGGCTGGAAAGTTCACCGTCTGCCGAAAGTTACCGCCACGGTATTGAGAATCGGCGTTTATGAAATGAAATATGTTGACGAAGTACCAAACAGTATCGCTATCAATGAAGCTGTGGAAATTGCAAAAAAATACGGCTCCGGTGACGACGCTTCTTTCGTAAACGGTATTCTCGGTTCTCTTGCAAGGAGCGCAGAATAATGTTTGCAGGGTTTGACACCAGCAATTACACTACTTCTGTCGCTTTTTATGACGGCGAAAACATTGTTCAGCAGAAAAAACTTTTGTCAGTAAAGAAAGGCGAGAGGGGACTTCGCCAAAGCGAAGCACTTTTTCAGCATACGGTAAATCTGCCTGAACTTATTTCTGCCATGCCTTCTGTCCAGAAGGTTGACGCAGTTGCTGTAAGCGCAACACCACGCTGTGTTAAGGGTAGTTATATGCCGTGTTTTCTTGCCGGCGTTAGCGCAGCGACAGCTTTTGCAAAATCTTCAGATTGTACCATTTACAAAACGTCCCACCAAACAGGGCATATTCTTGCGGCTCTTTATTCTGCAGAATGTTTGCCGTATATCAAAGCGCCGTTTCTTGCGTTTCACGTTTCCGGCGGAACAACCGAAGCGTTGTATATTTGTCCTGATGAAGAAAGGATAATAAGCGTTGATCTCGCGGCAGAAAGTACAGACCTTAAAGCAGGGCAGTTAATAGACCGGACAGGCGTTTTGCTTGGACTTGATTTTCCATGCGGAGCGGAACTGGAGAAACTTGCTTCAAAAAGCAGTGCTGAGTTTAAAATAAGACCGTCAATGCAGGGTGTAAACTGTTCTCTGTCAGGAGTAGAAAACAAAGTAAAAGCCATGATAGAAAAAGGCGAAACGAGAGAAGATATTGCTAAGTTTGTTCTTGATTATGTTGGAACTACTGTTGACGCTATGACGGAAAAACTTTTGAAAGAATACGGCAATCTTCCTTTGGTATATGCGGGAGGAGTTATGTCTGACGTCCTAATCCGCAAAAGAATACAGAATAAATATGACGCGAAGTTCGCACAATCTCAGTACAGCTGTGACAACGCCGCCGGAATTGCGGTGTATGCGGCATTAAAATCGGGCAGGGTAATATGAATGTTTATACAGTTACACAACTGAATACTTATATCAGAGCACTGCTTGATGAAAGTCAGCTTCTAAAAAATATTTATATCAGCGGTGAAATATCAAATTTCAACCATTACCTGAGAAGCGGTCACATGTACTTCACTCTTAAGGATGCGAAAAGTCAGCTTAAGTGCGTAATGTTTGCATCAAATGCGTCACGACTGCGCTTTACTCCGGAGGACGGAATGAGCGTTATCTGCCGCGGCAGAATAAGCGTTTACGAACGAGACGGAGTTTATCAGCTGTATGTTGACGATATGCAGCCTGAAGGAGCTGGCGCACTGAGTGTTGCTTTTGAACAGCTGAAGCAAAAGCTTGAACAAGAAGGACTGTTTTCAGATGTATTTAAAAAGCCGCTTCCTCGTTTTCCTAAAAAGATAGGCGTTGCAACTTCAAATTCAGGTGCGGCGGTTGAAGATATAAAAAATATTTGTAACAGGCGATATCCTCTTTGCGAACTTGTTATTTGTCCCACTGTTGTTCAGGGTGCAGAAGCACCGAATAGTATTGTGCGCTCCCTTCAGCGGTTGGATGCAATGGAAGATATTGATTTAATTATAGTGGGCAGAGGCGGCGGTTCTGTTGAGGACCTGTGGGCTTTTAATACCGAGGAAGTAGCCAGAGCAGTTTTTGCCTGTAAAACTCCTGTAATATCTGCTGTTGGTCATGAAACGGATTTTACTATCTGCGATTTTACTGCTGATATGAGAGCGCCTACTCCGAGTGCAGCGGCTGAACTGGCTTTGCCTGATGCAAAGACGCTTATTGATAATCTGGATAGAATTCAGCAGAGAATGGCTGATAGCATTTCTTATCGCATTGATGCGGAGATGCAGAGACTTGACCGATTAACCTCTCTTCCTTTTCTTCAAAATCCGCTGGAATTCTTAAATATTCAGTGTGAACGCCTCATCAATAATGAGCAAAGAGCCAAAAATGCTTATAAAAATATTCTGAGAGTTCAGGATGGTTTAATAAACCATTATATGGATATACTTGATGCGTTCAGCCCCATATCCGTTTTGCGCAGGGGATACTCATATGTGACCTGCGACGGAAAAACAGTAAAATCAAAGAATGATGTCAGGGAAGGCGCGGCGCTCAGTCTTGCTTTTTCTGACGGAAGTGTTAACATAAAAGTCAGTGAGGTTATAAAAAATGGCGAATAAAATGACTTATGAATCAGCAATCCGCCGACTGGAGGAAATTGCCGATTTGCTTGAAAAAAACGATACTTCACTTGAAGAGTCAATGAAGCTGTTTGAAGAGGGAACAAAGCTAACTGATTTTTGCAAAAAACAGCTTGACGAAGCAAAGCAGAAAATAACTGAATTGACAGGAGAATAATATGACCAATAACGAATTTGAAAATATTCTTGCCAACGATCAAAGACTTGTAGAAAATTCTCTTCCGTCTTTTCTTCCGTCCGCTCTTAACGGTCAGGATGAGGTTGTTGAAGCAATGAAATATAGTTTAACTAACGGCGGCAAAC
>URGA01000014.1 GCA_900547275.1 uncultured Oscillospiraceae bacterium
GGCAGTGCCCGCCGGAGAGATACGCCATACTTCTCTTTGGGCGGTAGACAGCGATACAGCTGTTTTCGCCTTTGTAAGCGGAAAGGAACTGGCAGAAAAGACCTGTTCAGCCCTTACCCAGGCAAGGATAAGGGGCGCGTCAACTCTTGTCTGCACAAGCGAAAATCTTGTTATGCAGGCGGCAGGACAGAGCCATGTTTTTGCTTTCCCCGACAGTCTGCCTCTTTTGGCGCCTGTTTGCCACGGTGTAACGATGCAGCTTCTTTCAACTGAGATAGAAGCCGCAAGACAGCAGTCAGATGAAAAAGAGATACCTGAGATACCACGCTTTTTTGCGGTATAAAAATAAGCGGAAGCACAAAAGTGCTTCCGCCTTTTTCTTTGCATTAATTTGTTTCGGATTTAGTTCCTTTGATGGTTTCGGCAACGCCTTCCGCCAATCCTGCAAGTCCCTGAATTTCTGAGGGGATGATGATCTTGGTTGACTTGCCGTCAGCCGCCTTGGCGAATGCTTCAAGAGCTTTCAGCTTGATTACGGCTTCGTTTGCGTTGGCTTCGTTGAGCATTTTAATTGCCTGAGCAGTAGCTGTCTGGACTGTTTCAATAGCCAGTGCTTCACCTTCCGCCTCGCGGATCTTGGCTTCCTTAACAGCTTCCGCGTGAAGGATTGCAGACTGCTTTTCAGCCTCCGCTTCAAGGATTTTTGATTCCTTGTGGCCTTCCGCAACAAGGATACGGCTCTGCTTTTCACCTTCCGCCGTAAGGATAGCTTCACGGCGCTGGCGCTCAGCTTTCATCTGCTTCTCCATTGCGTCCTGAATTTCTTTTGGCGGAATAATGTTTTTCAGTTCAACTCTGTTTACCTTGATGCCCCATGGGTCGGTGGCTTCGTCAAGGATAACGCGGATTTTTGCGTTGATTGTGTCTCTTGATGTAAGAGTAGAGTCAAGCTCAAGTTCACCGATAATGTTACGAAGCGTTGTAGCCGAAAGATTTTCAATTGCGGAAATCGGGCTCTCAACACCGTAGGTGTAAAGCTTCGGGTCTGTAATCTGGAAGAATACAACCGTGTCAATCTGCATCGTAACGTTATCCTTTGTGATAACGGGCTGGGGCTTGAAATCAACGACCTGTTCCTTGAGTGAAACTGTCTTTGCAATTCTGTCAATAAACGGGATTTTAACGTGAAGTCCCGTCTGCCATGTTGCATAGTAAGTTCCGAGACGCTCCAAAACGAACGCCTTTGACTGGGGAACAACTCTGATGTTTGCAAGCACAAGAGCGATGATCACCACTGCGATTACAACAAAAATGATCCATTCCATAAAATTTTCTCCTTTTCTTTTCTTATTTCTTATCGGCTGTTACAGCCGTTTTTGCCGAAGTAACAAGCAATTTTACTCCTTCTATTGAATCAACGGTGATAACCGTCCCCTCGGGGATTATCTCGTTCTCGGTTGAACGAGCGGTCCAGACATTTCCGTTGACTTTTACCTGACCTGTAGCGGCAAGATTGTTTATTTCTTCTGTTACCAGTCCTTCGCTTCCGATACAGCGGTCAGCGTTTGTTTTTTGCATTTTGGGCCTAATGTATTTTTTGACCAATGGTTTTGTGACTATCAGGGCAACAACTGATACTACTATAAATACGAGTATCTGAACCCATAATTCCCCGCCGCACCATGTTGCTATCAGTGCGCCGATGGAGCCTAAAACGAACCAGATTGAAACGAGCTGCGCGGTTATCGCTTCAAGTATTCCGAAAACCAGTATGGCCAGCGCCCATACAACAACCATATTCATCAGTCTCACCTCCGCAAAAATACGGTCCTTTTCTTTTCATCATATGCATATTGTCTGCCTGTACCATTGCGAAACGGCAATATGACGTGCACAACATATTGTGTATCCCGTTCCGTATTTGGTAGCCCAATTATACCATATGTGCGCCTAATTTTCAATATTCGGTGGGTTTTGGCGGCTTGATATTTACCGTTTATTCATAAATTATACAACCCCTAGTATTATAAAATTCATCTTGTTATTGCCCTTGTATTTTGCTAAACGACAGTTGTATTTTTATTTTTTCAAAAAAAATCAGGGAACGATATTATCGTTCCCTGAAATATAAGTGCTTTATGAAGTTATTTTACCTCAAAAACTATTTTGTCTTCTGTCCAAAGATTTGTTTCCATTTCTATCTCTATGTTTTCAGCATTTTTCGGAACTTCGTAATAAACTACAGCGTCCAGCGTTCTTCCGGGTGAGATGCTTTCCAGTACAGGACTTGCGTAATCGTCAGCGTAGTAATATGGCTCGCATTTATTATTGTCTGCGTAACATTCAATGCTGTCAATGGAATAATCGTTTTTAGAGATGTTTTCAAAACTGAACTTTGCGCGAATTACTTTTTTGCCGTCTGACGGTTTTGAGTATTCGTCATAATCTGTGTAATCTGCGTCGCAGGAAACATATGATATCTTCAGCTCGTCGGTGGTCAGCGCCGTTCCCGGCTGGATTACCTGAGAACCTTCAGTATCTTCGGATTTGCTTTCTTTCTGGGTGTCGGATATCGCTTCAGTTGTGTTTGCTGTTTCTCCTGAGTCGGAGCTTCCTTACGCAGACTCCCCTGAGTCGGGCCTCCCTGACCTCCCCGCCGCCGCAAATATTATTATCAAAACTACAATTACAACGCCGATGATTATCCACTTTTTCTTTTTCTTCTTTTTCTTTTCCTGCTGAAGCGCTTCGTTTACCGCCTGCTGAACTTCAGCATTGTTGTTTGAATTTGTTTCCATAATAAATCCTCCTTCTTTGTCATGGTTGAATTATAACACATAAGTATTCAATATGTCAACATATGTGTTCAAAATGAGCATAAAAAAATAATACACTCATATTATAAAAACAGTTAGGAGTGTACCCGATGTTTGTTCCCACACTTGATTCGAAAATTGTCGGCTCGGTTATCGCTGAGTTCAGAAAAAAGAAAGGGTTGAGCCAGGAAGTTTTGAGCGGACTTGCGGATATAGGAAGAACTCATCTCAGCGCAATTGAGCGGGGCGAGCGAAAGCCTACGCTGGAAACCCTTTACCGAATTTCAACAGCTCTTAACGTCAGAATGAGCGATATTGTTATTGAAATCGAAAAAAAGATAAAGTGAAAATCACCGTTAAGGTTTTGTTAGTTATTTATAATATTTGCAATAAAAAAGGTCTGCTTCTGTTTTGTGAAGCAGACCTTAAATTTTGACTTATTGTGTTTTCTTGTCTGATACTGCCGAGCAGGTAACGCGAACGCCGAGTTTTTTAAGAATGTTGTCGTCAACGTCGGAAAGTAAAACTGATGAGTGCATCTCGCAGTCCTGAAGTTTTGATAACTGCTGGAGAGCAAGAGCGGCGTTTTCATCGTTGGCGGCGGAAATGGAAAGGGCGATAAGCACTTCGTCGGTGTGAAGTCTCGGGTTGTGGTTGCCCAGATGGTTTACCTTCAGCGACTGGATTGGAACGATAACTTCCGGCGCAACAAGAAGAACTTCGTCTGGAATATTGCCGAGATATTTAAGCGCGTTGAGGAGCATTGCCGAGGAACAGCCCAGAAGAGGCGTCGTTTTGCCTGTAATTACCTTGCCGTCTTCAAGCTCGATTGCCGCGGCAGGAGCGTTTGTCTTTTCAGCCAGTTCTTCAGCCGCCGCCGCGCACTTTCTGTCTGCGATTGAGAGACCCGCCTGATTCATAAGAAGTTCAAGTTTATAAACCTCTTCGCGGCAGTCGCGGCCGTAAAGCAGATCGCAGCAGGCGGAGTAATAACGGCGGATAACTTCCTGATTTGCGGCGTTTCTTACCGCTTCGTCGTCAACGATGCAGTAGCCTGCCATGTTTACGCCCATATCCGTGGGTGATTTATAAGGGCAGGTGCCGTAGATTTTATCAAAAGTTGCTTTGAGTACAGGGAAAATCTCAACGTCTCTGTTGTAGTTGACGGTTGTTTCTCCGTAAGCCTCAAGATGCCACGGGTCAATCATGTTGACGTCGCCCAGGTCGGCAGTAGCCGCCTCGTATGCGATATTTACCGGATGGTTAAGGGGCAGGTTCCAAATCGGGAAAGTCTCAAACTTAGCGTAGCCCGCTTTAATACCTCTCTTGTTTTCGTGGTAGAGTTGGGAAAGACAGGTTGCCATCTTGCCGCTTCCGGGACCGGGAGCAGTGATGATTACGAGAGAACGGCTGGTTTCGATATAATCGTTTTTGCCGTATCCGTCTTCGCTTACGATTTTTGAAATATTTGTGGGATAACCGTCAATAACATAGTGGTGGTATACCGGCAGTCCGATATTTTTCAGTCTGTTTTCAAAAGCGTTTACTTTTGGAGTGCTTGTGTATTTTGTAAGCACAACGCTTCCCACCATAAGACCTCTTGACGTAAACGCATCAATAAGACGGATAACGTCCTCGTCGTAAGTTATGCCCAGATCCGCTCTGAGTTTGTCTTTTTCGATATCGTCCGTGCTGATTACTATTACAATTTCGGCGTGCTCTTTTAACTGCATGAGCATCTGGAGCTTGCTGTCCGGCTGAAATCCCGGAAGAACTCTTGACGCGTGGTAGTCGTCAAAAAGTTTGCCTCCGAATTCAAGGTAAAGTTTGCCTCCGAATTCGTGGATTCTTTTGCGGATGCGCTCCGACTGCATTTCAAGATATTTGTTGTTGTCAAATCCGATTTTATACATATTCCGCTCTCTTCGGTTGCTCCTTTTCTAACACAAAATAAAAATAACGGCTGCACCTTGGTACAACCGCCTGTACTTATATATTATATAAGATTATCGTTGATAAATCAATAGTAACGGCTAAAAAACGGGTAAAAAATGTTAGCCTGTTCACACCCTGCCGGGCGTAGCCAACCCTTTATTTTCTGTAATCATTGCGGATAAAAGGTTCTTCGATTTTTTCCTCGGTAAGAAGTCTGTATTTGTTTGGATGACGGTAAGCGTTGCCGTGAACCTCCAGCCTTCTGTATTCTCTGATTTCTTCAATGGGAAAATCAGCAATATATATTCCCTCAGCCTCGCCTGCCTCAACAATAAGAGTGTCTCTTGAGCCTGAGCCGTCAGGTCTGTAAGCAATTCCGTCAAAAGCTGAGGAATGGCCGTTGCAGTCCTCCTTGCCCCGGGGATAATTTACCGTAGCAATACCAACCATGTTTTCATACGCTCTTGCCCGCAGCTGTGAAAGTCGGTTGATTTCCATGGGGCAGGCGTTTGGAACGAGAATTATCTCTGCTCCTTTCAGCATAAGAATTCTTGCGCTTTCCGGGAATTCCCTGTCATAGCATATCATAGCTCCGATTTTTACATTGCCGTTTTCCGTGTTTAGTTCGGCAGTAAAAAAATCATTTCCAGCCGTCAGTTTCCTTTCGTAAGAGAAATCGCAGGTGTGGACTTTTGAGTAAGAGAGAATTCTGTTTCCGAATCGGTCAAAAATGCACAGGGTGTTTTTCGGCAAAGGCTCAAATTTTTCCAGGAAAGTAATGCCCACTGCCATATTAAGTTCTTTTGCAATATCGCGAAAAGCGTGGACAAACTCGCCCTCAGGTTCGACAGCGGAATTTTTCAGTTCTTCGGCAGAGGGGGAAAGATTGTAGCCGTTACTCCATATTTCCGGAAAAAGCGCAATATCCGCTCCTGCCGCCTTTGCCCTGCGGCAGTATTCCAACCCTTTTTCAAGATTTCCTTTTGTGGTGTTTTCCGGCAATATCTGAAGCATTGCCACTTTAAAACTATTCATAAATTTGCCTCCGCAGTGTCACGTTTAATTCTATTTAATCATAAATTTATTGTTTAAGCAATATATAAAAGCCCCAAAAAGTTTAAGCGTTAGTTAAACCGCCCAAAAAACAAAAAAGAAGAAGCATAACAGCTTCTTCTTAATTTCTTTTACGACCCTTTTGGTGCAGGGTAAACACGCTGCTGTTCTTTCTCGTTTAGCAGGTTAGAGATCAGCACTTTTATTACGGTCTATGCGTTTGACCGCTTTTATATATTATACTCTAACTTAAAAAATTGTGTTTGTCAAGTATTATCAACGATATTTGAAGTTTCCAGTCCATTTACCACAGTATGAACAAGACCAACATTCATAACCATATGGTGAATTAGCATAATATTCATCGTCTGTAATTTCACCTTTTTCCCATTTGTTCCCCCATTCATTGCAAACTTGTTGCCAATATGTTTGAACTTCACTTCTACTATTAAACCATTTGCCAATATTACCACAACTTATACTATGATTGTTATTATTGGTGCAATGACTTGCTGATGAAGATCCACTTGATGATGAACTGCCCGAGTTTTTCTTGTTAGAAGAACTTCCCGAAGACGATTTTTTCTTTGTAGTAGTTTGCTTTTTCGTCGTTTTTTCACTTGAGGAAGATGACTTTTTCTTGGTCGTTGTCTGTTTACTGCTGTTTGATGACGGTGAGGAGGTTTTTTTAGTGGTCGTGGTGCTTTTTTTGGTTTTGGACGATGTGCTGTTTTTGCCGGTTGTAGAGTTTTGAACAGAGGTGTCTGAAACGTCTGCCGCTTCGCCGGTTGACTGAGAAGCGTTCTCGCTGGCTGACGCGTTCGCCGATTTATCGTTGCTTGATGAGCAGTCGCCAAAAGAGAACGCCAGTATCACTGCAAGCAGTAAAACGCATATTTTCCCAAACCATTTCTTCACTTTCCTCACGTCCTTAAAACAAAATAAATTTTATAAATATATAATATCACCATTGTTAACAAAAATCAAATAAACGAAAAAAGCCCGAACTTTTTATGTTCGAGCTTTGTTCAGGACGTTCGTGCCGTTAAAATTCGTACTCGCCGGTTACGGCGTATTCTACCCACTGGGCGATGTTTTCGGCGTGGTCGCCGATACGCTCAAGGTATTTCGCTATCATCAGCGTGTCAAGACAGTCATTGCCGTCCCATCTGCCGTTTGCGATATTGTTTATAAGCTGGTTCTTTATCTGGTCGAAAAGGCTGTCTATCTTGTCGTCGTATTCAACTACTTTTCTTGCGATATCCATATCCTTTTTGATAAAGCTGTCAACGCTGGCGGTAACCATTTTGATTACTGATTTCGCCATTGTCTGCATCTCGGTCTGGGCGGGGAGAGAAGTTGATCTGAAATGCTTTGAAAGCTGGGCAATGTCTGACGCCTGGTCGCCGATGCGCTCCATGTCTGAGATTATCTTCATTGCGGAGGATATCATTCTCAGGTCTGAAGCCACGGGCTGCTGTTCCAAAAGCAGTTTAAGGCAGAGGGATTCTATTTCTCGCTCCTGCTTATCTATTTCGCTGTCTGTCTCAAAGGCAATCTTAACCTGCTGTGGGTCGTTGTCAAGCAGTCCTTTCAGTGCGGCGGAAATTGCCGTTTCGCACATTGCCCCCATTTCGGTAAGCTGAGTATTAAGCTGCTGAAGCTGACGGTTGTAGCGGTCTCTCATTATCCGAACCTCCCGGTGATGTAATTTTCTGTTCGCTTTTCTTTCGGACGGCTGAAAAGTTCCTCTGTGGGAGCGTATTCAACCACTTCACCAAGCAGGAAGAACGCCGTCTTGTCGCTGATTCTTGCCGCTTGCTGCATATTGTGGGTAACGATTACGATAGTGTATTCCTTTTTCAGTTCAAGGGTCAGGTCTTCTATCTTTGAAGTGGAAATGGGGTCAAGGGCGGAGGTGGGTTCGTCCATCAAAAGCACCTTAGGCTTAACCGCCAGCGCTCTGGCAATGCAAAGCCTCTGCTGTTGACCGCCTGAAAGAGCAATGGCGCTTTTTTTCAATTTGTCTTTCGTTTCGTCCCAAATTGCCGCCGCTTTGAGAGCGCTTTCAACTATCTCGTCCAGTTCTTTCTTTTTGTGTACTCCGTGGGTGCGGGGGCCGTAAGCAATATTGTCGTAAATCGAGAGAGGGAAAGGATTTGGTTTCTGAAAAACCATTCCCACTTCTTTGCGAAGTGCGTTTATGTCTGTTCCTTTTTGGTAGATGTCCTCGCCGTCCATAAGAACTTTGCCCTCAATTCTGCATCCCTCAACAAGGTCGTTCATCCTGTTGAGACATTTAAGCAGAGTTGACTTTCCGCATCCTGAAGGGCCGATAAACGCCGTTATCTCGTTGGCGTCAATGGCGAGGTCAACGTTTTTCAGCGCGTGGAAATCGCTGTAATACAAATTAAGATTCTGAATATCAAACTTTTTCATTTTTACCTCGTGTTGCCAGTTTCTTTGATACGAAACCGGAAAGTGCGTTTATGAGCACAACCAAAATCAGAAGAATTACCGCCGTGGCGTATGCCTGGTCGGTGTAAAGCCCTTCGGAAATAAGGGCGTACATGTGAACGGACAGCGTTCTTCCGCTGGAGAGAAGTCCCGCAACTCCCGTTACGGTGCCTGCCGTATAAATAAGCGCCGCCGTTTCGCCCACTATTCTGCCTATTGAGAGAATTATTCCGCTCAGTATTCCCGGCATTGCAGAGGGGAGAATGATGACGAAAATCGTTCTGAGTTTGCCGGCGCCGAGACCGAAACTGCCTTCTCTGTAAGCGTCGGGAACGCTTATCAGCGCCTCTTCGGTGGTTCTCATAATTGTGGGCAGTGTCATTATTGCAAGAGTAAGCGCTCCAGCAAGAATTGAATAACTGAGTTTTATCGCCTTAACGAAGATAAGATAGCCGAAAAGACCGTAAACGATTGAGGGAATGCCTGCCAAAGTTTCCGTTGTCAGGCGAACAAGTTTAACGAATTTGTTGTCCCGCCGCGCGTATTCGGAAAGATATATCGCCGAAAAAATACCGATTGGGCAGGCGAAAAGCAGTGTGAGGAAAGTCATAGTTACCGTGTTGATAATCGCCGGCAGCATGGAGACGTTTTCCGTTGTGTAAGTGGGGCTGAAAAGTTCCGGCTTAAGATTGGGAACGCCTTTTACAAGAATGTAGCCGGCAAGAAAGACAAAGATAAACGCTGTCAGCGCTCCTGCAATCCAAACAATTGCCTTTGTAATTTTTGAGCCCATGTGGAGCGAAGAGGGTCTTTTTTCGGTGTTTTTGCCGTTCGTCATTTTGCGTCCCCCTTTCGCTTAAGCAGTGAAAACAGGGTGTTTATAATAAGAATAAATACGAAAAGTACAACGGCTGTGGCAATAAGCGCTTCGCGGTGAAGGTCAGTTGCGTAGCCCATTTCTATAACTATGTTTGCGGTGAGAGTGCGAACGCCGCTTAAAATGCTGTCAGGCAGTATCGGCTGGTTTCCTGCAACCATGCTTACCGCCATTGCTTCGCCGATTGCTCTGCCTATTCCCAGGATAATTCCCGCGGTAACGCCGCTTTTTGCCGCCGGCAAAACGGTTGCGAAAACAGCTCGCTCGTGGGTCGCTCCCAAAGCCAGAGCGCCGTCGTAATAACTGTCTGGAACGGCTCTTATCGCCGATTCGGACACGTTGATGATAGTCGGCAGTATCATTATTGCAAGCATGATAGATGCCGTAAGTATTCCTTTTCCCGATGTGCCCGTAAGGTCCTGTACAACAGGCACGATTACCGTCAGACCGAAGAAACCGTAAACAATAGACGGAATTCCCGCCAAAAGGTCAACGGCGGGTTTAAGCATTTTGTAAAGTCTGTCCGGGCAGAATTTCGCCATAAATACGGCGGTGAGTATTCCCAGCGGAACGCCGAGTATAATTGCGCCTGCGGTAACGTAAATACTGCCTATTATCATCGGGAATATACCGTAAAGTTCCTGGGATGGTTTCCAGGATTTTCCCGATATGAAATTCCAGACACCGATTTCTTTCATTGCCGGAATTCCGTTTGCAAATAGAAAGGCGCATATAAGAATTACTGCAACAATTGAAAGAAAAGCCGCCGCGGCGAACACGACGCGCATAACTTTTTCCTTTATTTTCATATATCTTTTCCTGAATTTCCGAAAAGGGACGTGTTACCGTCCCTTTTCAATAATATTGTTTTTCGGATATTTTTATTTTACTTCGGACCAGTCTGTGATTGTTCCGGTGTAAATTCCCTTTACGCTGTCAGAGGTGATGTCGCTCAGTGCGTTTTCATTGTTTACGATAACCGCAATACCGTCCATTGCGATAACTGTTGCTTTAACGCCCTGTGATGTTTCTGTATCTTTCAGTTCACGGGAAGCCATTCCGATGTCGCATGTGCCGTCGATAGCTGAGGTAACGCCTGTTGTTGAGTCGTTCTGCTGAACTTCAATTGTAACTGCGCTGTTTACCTTTGCGTATGCTTCCTTAAGTTTTTCCATAACCGGTGTTACTGAGGAAGAGCCTGCAACGGTGATTTTTCCTGAAGCTCCGTTTGACTTGAAAGCGCCTGTGCTGGACTGGCTTACATAGCCGTTGTCTGTAACTACTTTCTGGCCTTCGTCGCTGAGAATGAAGTTCATGAAGTCTTCAGCCGCGTCTGAGATCTTGTCCTTTGTTACGATGTTGAAAGGACGGGCAATTTTGTAAGAGCCGTTTTTAACGTTGTCTGTTGTTGCTTCAACGCCGTCAACCTTAAGCGCCTTAACGTCGTCGCTGAGTGAACCGAGAGAAACATAGCCGATAGCCTGTTTGTTGCCTGCAACGGTTGTCATCATAACGGAAGTGCTGTTTGTGATTTCGGAAGTTTCAACAGTTTTGTCGATTTTGTTTCCGTCTGCGTCTTTTTCTTCAATTCCGAAAAGTTCAATGAAAGCACCGCGTGTGCCTGAGCCGTCTTCTCTTGAGATGGGCGAGATTGTTCCGCTCATTGCGGCGTTCTGTGAAGAGCCGCTTTCTGTTGTTGCGTCGCTGTTGTTGTTCTTCGCTACGCTGCATCCTGCGAATACGGAGCAGATAAGAGCAACTGCCGCCAGCAGGCTGATGATAACTTTTGTTGATTTAGATAGAGGTTTCTGTTCTTTCATACTTTTTTCTCCTTTTGACATTGACTTTCATAACGAATATATGTCTATTATGGCAGATTTTCTCTTTTCTTATTCTTTTCGTCTGCCGCATTTTTATTATATTTCCGCCTTGTTAAACCGGTATTCCGGCGAGGTAAAATGAAAGTAAAACTTGTTTTTCGATTGTTAAGATTTTTTTACATTGGTTTTTTCGGTGGTTTTGCAAAAAATACCAGTGTAGAAAGCTTTTTTTGACGGTGAATTTTGTTCACTTCGCCTATGTCATTTTTCAGCGATTTGTGTTATAATTGATATGTTAATAAGGGATATATGCCGAAATATACATACAGAAGAAAGGTGAGAAAAATGGAAATCGGCGAATTCGTTCATTACAGTACAAAGGGCATTTGCCAGGTGAACGATATTGAAAGGTTGAAATTCTCAGGTGAGGAAAAGGATTATTATATTTTAGTGCCTGTGTTTGACAAAAATTCAAAATACTATGTCCCCACTGATTACGACCCTGAAAAAGTTAAAATAAGAAGCGCTATTGAGGCTTCCGACGCTGAGGAACTTATTGCTTTCGCAAAAGACTGCGAACCCTTTGAGTGGCTCGGCAATGTAAACGAAAGAAAAGCGAAGAGCGAAGAAATAATAAAGAGCTCGGACCACCATCGCATAATCAGACTGATTAAGACTTTGCGCTGCCACGAGGAAGAGCAAAAGCAGGCTGGCAAAAAGATGTATCTGTCGGATACAAAGCTGCTTAAGAATGCGCTCCATATCATCAGCGACGAGGTTGCTTTTGTAAAAGGCGAAGACCCGAAAACGGTTGAAGCTTACTTCCAGTTCGCTGTCTGATTATCGTCTATATATAATGTAAAAAATAATAATATATATTCTTCTCCCGTTGGAGCAGTATTGTGAAGAGCTGTGGGCTTTTCCGTTTGCTTTTCGGGAGTTGTTTTTTATTTGCCTGTCGCAACCGCCGGTTGCGGCATTTTTTTTGCTTTGGAAATAGGAGTTTATTGTGCAACCGGGCGGTTGTGAGTATGATAGTGTCAGTTAGAAAAAAACGCCGTCATTAAAATGTGATGAGCGGATATACATATAAAAGGAGCAGATATTTATGAGTAATCTTCATGTAACAAAAACCGAACATTTCGGAATTCAGAGAAAAATCGTTGCCAATATGACCACTGAGAGCTGGGAGACAATTCCCCACGTTTCATATGTTTATGAGCCTGATGTAACCGAGTTTATGGAGGCTTGTTCAAGACTGCGCAAAACTTCTTCAGTAAAAATCACCCTTAATACAATTATAATGAAAGCGATAGTAGAGGGAATGAAGGCGGCGCCTGTGCTCAATTCCCACCTTGAGTTTAACCGCAAACTGGTTAGGGGCACACTGCGCACTTTTGAAAATATTAATATATCTATGCCGATGGTACTGCCGGGCGGCGATATGATGACAATCAACCTGAGAAATTTCCAGGACAAATCACTTGTTGAAATGACGAAAAGCATAGCGGACGTTCAGCGTCGTGTTGAAAAGACAAATTTAAACGAGGTTATGTATGACGTTTCCCTTGACAATACACTTAATGGTCTCGCCCACGGAAAAATTGCCCAGACGGTTTGCAGACTGATTGGCTCTAAGACGGGAAAGCACCGCGTTCGTAATCTTACGGGAAGTGAAAAGAAAAAGTATTATTCTATTTCGGAGAAAGACCGACTGACAAAAGAGGATATTGAGCAGGGAACAGTTACTATTTCAAATCTCGGCTCGCTTTACCGAGACCAGCGAGGCGCGGGCACTCTTATCGAGATTGTTCCGCCCCAGGTTGCCGCTTTTGCCATCGGCGCTGTTCAGGATAAAGCGGTAGTTGTAAGAGGAAGGGACGGCGGAAAAACCGTTGAGCCGAGGCAGGTGCTTCCCATTACTATTGTTTTTGACCACCGTGCAGTGGATTTCGGCGATATAGTTCCGTTTATTAAAAAAATGGATGAGATCTTCGCAAATCCTGAAGTTATTTTCTCCTGGATTGAATAATGATAATATGTAAAATAAATAATATATAATGCTAAGCCGCGCAAAACGTTTCGTCCATGTTTTGCGCGGCTTTTTGATTGCTGAAAATTTTGCGCCTTTTTGAATGGCTAATTTGGTGGCAGGAAAGAATAAAACGGTCAAAATCAGTCAAACTAAAACCGAATATTGAGCAGTTTTAACAAAGGAAATCTCTTTTTATGGTGCATTTGACTGAAAATATTTGAATGGTATTGACGGGTTGTGATTGAAATGTTAAACTTTAGCTGTAAAAACAACTTAAGAGAAAAGGAACGTTCCTCTATGTTGCTGCAGAAAAGACACGAAGAAATTCTTAAAATATTAGAGCAAAAAGGAGCCGTCTCCGTAACCACTTTGACCGAGCTTCTGGGCGCCAGCGAAAGCACTGTTCGGCGTGATTTGATAGCTCTTTCAAAAATGGGCAAACTTAATAAAGTACACGGCGGCGCAACGCTGACCCAGAAAGCTTTTATCCAAAATGAAGATAATATTGAAGAAAAGCTTTCAAAGAATATGGACCTGAAAAAGGCTATCGCAAAATACGCCGCGCTTCAGATCAGGGACAATGATTACGTTTACCTTGACGCAGGAACGACCACGCTTCTTATGATAGATTATATTAAAGCAAAAAACGCAACTTTTGTAACAAACGGAGTTGTTCATGCCAGAGAACTTGTTAGAAAAGGCTTCAAGGCATATATAATCGGCGGCGAGCTGAAATCCAGCACGGAAGCGGTTATCGGCCTTGCGGCGGCCCAAAATCTTCACAACTACAACTTTTCAAAATCTTTCATCGGAGTAAACGGAATTGCGAAAAAGCAGGGATTTACCACCCCGGATACTGACGAGGCTTTCCTTAAAGCCGCCGCAATATCCCGCAGTTTTGTTTCATATATTGTTGCCGACTCTTCAAAATTTGACAGGGTTTCCACCGTGTCATTTGCTAAACTGGAGGAGGCAGCGATAATAACGGACAGATTGCCTGACAAAAGTTATCAACAGCTGACCGTAGTAAAGGAGGTCATGTAATTTATGGTTTATACAGTTACACTCAGCCCTGCGCTTGACTATGTGCTGAGGCTGGACAGTCTGAGCAGTGAGGACGTAAACCGAGCGGACAGCGCTCAGCTGCTTTGCGGCGGTAAGGGTATCAACGTTTCAATGGTGCTCTCAGAGCTTGACGTTCCCACAAAAGCCCTTGGCTATATCGCCGGTTTTACCGGAGACGCGCTTAAGAATATGCTTGAGGCAAAGGGCATAGAAACGGACTTTATTGCTCTTAAATCGGGAATGACAAGGATAAACGTAAAAATCTTTGCGGATAAACAGACGGATATAAACGCTCCCGGCGCTGTTCCCGACGAAGCGGAGCTGGAAATGCTTTTTGATAAGATGACCAGGATGAATGAAGGCGACTTCATAGTTCTTGCAGGCTCGGTTCCAAAGCATATTCCACCCACCATTTACGAGCAGATACTTGCTAAGCTCCAAAACAGAGGAGTGAGAGCGGCGGTGGATACAACGGGAAGTTATCTTCTGGCGGTGCTTAAATATCATCCGTTTTTGATAAAGCCCAATCACCATGAGCTTTCAGAGATTTTTGAAACAGATATAAAATCAGACGACGAGGAAAAGATAGTTTACTTTGCTAAAAAGCTCCAGGAAATGGGAGCGGTCAATGTGCTGGTGAGCCGTGGAAAGAACGGTGCAACGCTTGTAGATGAAACAGGCTGTGTCAGCACAACGGGCATCGTTCCGGGAAAGCCGGTAAACAATGTCGGCTGCGGCGATTCTATGGTTGCCGGATTTATTGCAGGATATGCACAGACGGGGAATTACCGTAATGCGTTGTTGCTAGCGTCTGCGGCGGGAAATGCTTCGGCGTTCTGCGAGGGCGTAGCGGCTCACGACGACATTATGCGTATAAAGAACAAATATTTTAATGAATACAGGGAGGGTTCTGTATGAAAATCAAAGATTTATTAAAGGCTGAAGCCATAACCCTTGGAGCGTCAGTTACAGATAAAGCGGACGCTATTGACAAGTTGGTTGCGCTTCACGAAAAGGCGGGCAACTTAAATGACGCCGCGGCTTACAAAGAGGCGATACTTGCCCGAGAGGCTCAGGGAACAACGGCTATCGGAGAGGGAATTGCCGTTCCCCACGCAAAGAGCGACAGCGTAAAGCACGCCGCACTCTCAGCAATGACAGTTCCGAACGGCGTTGATTACGAAGCGCCTGACGGTATGGCAAGCACACTTTTATTTATGATTGCCGCACCTCCGAACGGAGACGTTCATCTTGAGATACTTTCAAGACTTATGGTAATGCTGATGGATCCCGATTTCTGCGCAAAGCTTCGCAAGGCTTCATCTCCTGCCGAGTTTGTTGAAATCATCGACAAACAGGAAAAGATCAAGTATCCCGACGAGGAGCCTGAAGAGCAGGAGGAACAGAAGCCACAGGGTTATCGTATTCTTGCAGTTACTGCCTGCCCGACAGGTATTGCCCACACTTATATGGCGGCTGAAGCTCTTGAAAAAGAGGGCGAAAAGATGGGCTATCCCCTGAAAGCTGAAACAAACGGCTCAGGCGGAGTTAAAAATGCTCTTACAAAAGAAGAAATCGCCAATTGCGACGGTATTATTATTGCCGCAGACAAAAATGTAGAAATGGCACGCTTTGACGGCAAGCCCGTTCTTAAAACTAATGTTTCCGCGGGTATTAACAAGCCGGCGGAACTTATCCAGAAAATTATCGACGGCAAGGCCCCGATATATCACGCTGAAGGCGGCGCAGACACAAGCGCCGACGACTCAACGGAAAAAGAGAGTTTCGGCCATCAGATTTATAAGCATCTTATGAACGGCGTTTCCCATATGCTTCCGTTCGTAGTAGGCGGCGGTGTTCTTATCGCACTTGGCTTCCTTATCGATACAATTGCCGGCAATGCAGACGTCGGTGCAAACTTCGGCCAGACGAACCAGGTTGCGTCCGTAATCTTCTGGATAGGTAAAGCGGCGTTCTCGTTCATGATCCCGATCCTTGCCGGTTATATTTCACAGTCTATCGCAGACCGTCCCGGTTTGCTTCCAGGTATTGTCGGCGGTTATCTTGCCACAACAGGCGCAACGCTTGCTTCGCCCACAGGTGACGATACAGCGGTTTCAGGTTTCCTCGGCGCGCTTCTCGCAGGTTTCGTTGCAGGTCTGCTTGTTAATCTGCTTAAAAAAGCGTTCTCTTGGCTGCCCAAGAGCATGGACGGAATTAAACCCGTATTCCTTTATCCGCTGTTCGGAACAGTGCTTATCGGTTTGGTAATGCTTTGCATCAACCCGTTTGTAGGATTTATCAATACCGCACTTTCAACAGGTCTTACCAATCTCGGCGAAACATCAAAAGTTCTGCTTTCAATCGTACTTGCCGCAATGATGGCTATCGATATGGGCGGTCCGTTCAATAAAGCGGCTTACGTTTTCGGTACAGCGGCTGTTGCAGACGGCAACACCTGGATCATGGCTGCGGTTATGATCGGCGGTATGGTTCCCCCCATTGCCATTGCGCTGTCAACAACATTTAATAAGAAAAAGTGGACAAAAGAAGAGCTTAAGAGCGGTCCCGTAAACTATGTAATGGGTCTTTGCTTCATCACAGAAGGCGCAATTCCTTACGCCGCTTCAGACCCGCTTCGCGTAATTCCTTCATGCATGGTCGGCTCTGCGGTTGCAGGTCTTGTTTCCGCACTGTTCGGATGTGCGTGCCCGGCGCCCCACGGCGGTATCTTTACCTTTGCGGTAGTTGACAATCCGCTTGGTTATCTCGTTGCGCTGGTAGCCGGTTCTGTTGCAGGAGCGCTGATGCTGGCAATTCTTAAAAAGAACAGAACTACCGAAAAGGAGAATGTGTAAATTATGGTTTCTAAGATAACAAAAGTTGTAAATAAAGAGGGCTTCCATATGCGCCCGGCAAACTATTTCATTAAAGAAATGTCAAAGTACAAAAGCGATATTCAGTTGATATTCAACGGAAATACCGTTAACGGCAAAAGCATAATGAACATTATGGCGGCCTGCATTAAGTACGGCAGCGAGATTGAAGTTCGCTGCAGCGGCGAAGATGAGGCAGAAATGCTTGACGAGGCAGTAAAACTTATTGAATCAGGTCTCGGCGAAGCATAAAACAAAAATACACGGGCGTGGGGCGCTGAGGCACAACACGCCCGTTGTGTGTTTGAATGAGAAAGAGAGGGTGAGCCTATGCTGAGAGGAACAGGGGTCAGCAGCGGCTGCGGAAACGGCATTGCGGCGGTTATCAAAGACATAAATCTTGATTACAGCGGAGTTGCTTTTTCGGGAGCGAATGAAGAAAAAGAACGGCTTAAGTCAGCCGTTGATACATTTATTAAGCGCACTGAGGAGACGGCACAGGCACTTGTAAAATCCGCCGGAGAAAAAGAGGCGGAAATTATGGCGGGTCACATTGAAATGGCGAAGGACCCGTTTATGCAGTCCCAGATGGAAGAGGCGATTGACGCAGGCGCCGTTGCAGAAGCGGCGGTTGACAAAGTCTGCAATTCCTTTATGGAAATGTTCGCAGGAATTGAGGACGAGATGATGCGCCAGAGAGCCAGCGATATTAAGGACGTTCGTGACGATCTTCTGGCAATCCTCCTTGGCGTAAAATCTGTTGATCTCGGCAGTGTAAAGCCGGGAACAGTTCTTGTTGCCCATGATTTTACACCGTCAATGACAGGTAAAATAAATAAAGAAAACGTTGCCGGAATTATTGCGGAGGTGGGTTCAGTTACTTCCCACAGCGCTATTCTTGCCCGTGCGATGGGTATTCCCGCCGTATTGTCAGTAGCAAACGCTACAACAGAGATAAAAGACGGCGACAGAGTTATCGTTGACGGCTTTACAGGCGATATTGTTATTTCTCCCACAGAGGAGCAGGCTCAGAAGTACGCTGAAAAGCAGGCGCAGTACGCAAAGGAAAAAGAAGAACTCAAGCAGTACTGCAACCGCGAAACAATTACGAAAAACGGCATTGTAAAAGCGGTTTACGGAAATATCGGAAAGCCTGAGGACGTGCAGTCCGTTGTCCAGAACGGCGGCGAAGGCATTGGCCTTTTCCGCACGGAATTCCTGTTTATGGACAGAAATTCACAGCCCACAGAAGACGAGCAGTTTGAGGCTTATTCAACTGTGGCTAAGGCGATGAACGGTAAGGAAGTTATTATCCGTACTCTTGATATCGGCGGAGATAAGGAGATACCGTATCTCAGAATAGAAAAAGAAGATAATCCGTTTTTGGGTCACAGAGCTATCCGCTACTGTCTTGATAATCCTGAGTTGTTCAAAACCCAAATCAGGGCAATTCTCCGTGCTGCAAAATTCGGCGACCTTAAGATAATGCTTCCCCTTATCACCTGCGTTCGTGAGGTGGAGGAAGCACGCGATATTATAAGAAAATGTATTGAGGAGTTAAACAGCGAAGACCAGGATGTTCACGCTATTCCCGTTGGCATTATGGTTGAAACTCCTGCGGCGGCAATAATGTCTGACGAGTTGGCAAAAGTTTCTGATTTCTTCTCGATCGGAACGAATGACCTTACAGGTTATACAATGGCGGTTGACCGCGGCAACAGCGCTGTTTCAAATCTTTATGATATTATGCAGCCGGCTGTTCAGCGGGCAATCGAAATGACTATAAGAAACGCCAAGGCAGCGGGCATTCCCGTTGGAATGTGCGGCGAGGGAGCGGCGGACGAACGCCTTATCCCGGATCTGCTGAAATGGGGCCTTGACGAGTTCTCGGTAACTGCGTCTTCAATACTGAAAACAAGAAAACTGATTTCCCAGTTTGACGCATAAACAGCATAAATAAAAATCCCCGAAGCATAAATCGCTTCAGGGATTTTTTGTTTTGCATTTTTTACGCGTCAAGCGCTTTGTTGAGAAATCCTTTGAGTATCTCGCTTTTTGGGTTGGTGAAAAGTTCGTCGGGAGTTCCCGCCTCTTCAATAACGCCGTTTGCCATGAAGATAACTTTGTCTGCAACGTTGCGTGCAAATTCCATTTCGTGGGTAACGACTATCATTGTTGAATTGCCGTTTTTCAGCGAGCGGATAACGTTGAGCACTTCCCCTGTAAGTTCAGGGTCAAGGGCTGATGTGGGTTCGTCGAAGCAAAGAATGTCGGGAGACATGGCAAGCGCGCGGGCGATTGCTACTCGCTGCTGCTGACCGCCGGACAATTCAAAGGGATAAGAATTTGCTTTATCCGAAAGTCCTACTCTTTGGAGCAGTTTTTCTGCGGTTTCGTCAATTTCGCTTTCAAGTTTTGACTTGTATTCCTTGGCGTTTACGGACTTGTCCTTCTTCGCCGCCTTGATTTTTTCTTTCATTGCCAGTTTCGGCGCCAGGGTAAGGTTGTCGATTACCTTGTACTGGGGGAAAAGATTAAACTGCTGGAAAACTAGACCGAAGTGGAGGCGGTTGCGCCTTATCTCTTTTTCAGACAGTGTAGACGCGTCTGAAGCGTCAAGAAGCGTTTCGCCGTTGACGATTATCTGACCTTTATCAGGTCTTTCAAGAAAGTTCAGACATCTGAGCAAAGTGGTTTTGCCGCTTCCTGACGAGCCTATGATAACCAGCACATCGCCTTTTTCCAGTGAAAAGTCAATGCCTTTAAGCACTTTGTTGCTGCCGAAACTTTTATGTATGTTTTTAACTTCCAAGATTGACATGGCATTAACCTCTGTAATAACTCAATTTCTTTTCCAGTTTGCCGAAGATGACAGTCAGCAGACCGTTGAAAATAAGATAGAATGCGCCTGTGTAGAAAAGCGGCCAGATAAGACCATCTGTTTTGCTGAAATTCTGACCTGCCCAGATAATCTCGTAAACCGCAATAATTCGAGCCAGCGAAGTATCTTTTACAAGGGTAATAATCTCGTTGCTCATGGGAGGAATTATGCGTTTGATAACCTGGAGCAGTACTACCTTGAAGAAGATTTGGGTGCGGGTCATTCCCAGCACCTGACCTGCCTCGTACTGGCCTACAGGTATTCCTTCAATACCGCCTCTGTATATTTCAGAGAAATAGCAGGCGTAGTTGATAACGAAGGAAACCAGCACCGCCACAAATCGGTCAAAGACGCTCCAGGACGCCAGCCAGGATATAATGACATTGGGATTTTCAATGTTCTGCGCCCATGCGCCGATAAGACCGGGGCCGTAGTAAATGATTATCATTTGGAGCATCAGCGGTGTTCCTCTGATTATCCATACGAATGTTTTAACCAGCCACTTAAGGGGCTTAAACTTGCTCATTGAGCCGAAACTGATTATAAGTCCCAGCGGAAGTGCAAACAGAAGCGTCAGCGCGAATATTTCCAGCGTTTTTCCGAAGCCTTCCAGCAGGGAAAGGGTAACTTCCCAAAACATAATAATATTTCCTTTCGGATTTTCGTTCAAAAACCGTGGCAGCAGGAAGCCGCCACGGTCTTTAGATTTTTTCTGTCAGTGTGTAATGAGATTATGCAAGAGTAAGGCTGTATTTGTCTGCCAGTTTCTGAAGTGAACCGTCAGCCTTCATTTCTTTCATGATCTCGTTAACTTTGGCTGTCATGTCAGAATCTTTTCTGAATGCTATGCCGTATTCTTCCTCATTAAGAGTAAGAGCGGCGCTCATATCTTCGTAGCTCGTGCCTTCGCCTGTCATTGCGTTTGCCATTGTAATGTCGATAACGCAGGCGTCTGCAGAGCCTGAAGCAACTTCCATAAGAGCGTTTGACTGAGTGCTTACGCTGGTGTAGGTTGTGATACCTGCGTCGTCAAGAACGCCCTGTCCTGCTGAACCCGCTTCAACAGCGAACTGGAGGTCAGCCATCTGGTCAAGTGAAGTATATTTTGAAGCATCGCTTGATTTCATAACAACTACCTGAGCGTTTTTAACGTAAGGGTCTGTAACAGAAGCGTTGAGTTTAACTTCGTCTGTAATTGTCATACCGTTCCATACGGCGTCGATTGACTTTGCGTCAAGTTCAGCCCATTTGTTGTCCCAGTCGATCTCGATAAATTCAACTTTAACGCCCAGCTTTTCGCCGACAGCCTGAGCAAATTCGGTATCAAAGCCTGTCCACTCTGTTGAGCCCTTTTCCTTGTAGTTCATGGGCGCGTAGTCGGTGATGCCTACGATCATTGTGCCTTTGTCCTGAATGTAAGCAACGTCAGCCTGAGTTGCTGCGTTTGTATCTGTGCTGCCGCTGTCTTTCTTTTCGTTTGAGCACGCTGCGAATGAAGCGATGATAACGCCTGTCATAAGAACAGCGAGCAATACTGAAAATACCTTTTTCATTTTCCATTCTCCTAAATTTATTTTTCGGCTTTTTATCTTGGTATCACGTTACCGATTTACCATGCTAAATCACCTGTGATGTGCGCATTATACCATTATTTTTTATAAAAGTAAAGAGAAAATGAAAAATTATCATTTATATTGAATAGACAGCCCCGCCGTGATAAAATATAACTGTTAAATTTTACAGGAGATGAAACAAATGGATTGGAATTTTAATCTGCCTGTCGCACTGGTTTTTGGCAGCGGCACAGCGGAAAAAGTTAAGGAATATATCGACCGTATAGGCGGCACTAACGGAGTGCTTGTCTGCGGAAAAAGTTTTGTGCGCAACGGCGTTGCGGACAGATTTATCGCCTCTTCAGGAGGTACAATCAAAAGCGTTTTCAGCGACATCAGACCAAATCCCACAACTGAAAATGTAAACGAATGCGTAAAACTTATGCGCAGTCAAAATGCTGACTTTGCGGTTGCTCTCGGCGGTGGCTCACCTATGGACTGCTGTAAGGCGGCATGCGCTATTGCCAAAGGCAGTGATTTTATTGAGCCTTATCACGACGGCGAAAAGGAAGTAAGCGAAAAAGAGGCTATTTCGATGATCGCCTTTGCCACCACGGCGGGAACTGCTTCCGAGGTAACAAATATCTCAGTTCTTACAAACGTTGAAAAAGGGCTTAAAAAGCCGATGAACCACCCCGCAATGTATCCCAAGATCGCGGTTGTTGACCCGAAACTCACGCTTACCGTTCCTCCCCAGGTAACGGCTTCAACCGGGCTTGACGTTTTGTGTCACGCTATTGAAAGTTACTGGTCAAAAAATCATCAGCCGATTTGTTCTGCCTGCTCCGTTCACGCGGCGCGTCTTGTATTCCAGTGGCTTGAAAAGGCTTACAGAAATCCAAACGACCTTGAAGCAAGAGAAAAAATGGCCGAGGCGTCTATCGTTTCGGGCGTTGCCTTCAGCCATCCGCGCACAACAGGCTCCCATGCCTGTTCGTTCCCGCTGACAAACCGTTACGGCCTGCCCCACGGCGAGGCCTGCGCCTTTACTATTGATTATTTCGTTCGTTTCAACGCAGAGAACGCTGACGGCGACGGACGTATTGCCGCCTTGGCAAGGGACTGCGGATTTGATTCTCCGGCGGCAATGGCGGCGGAGATTCACGCAATGAAAAACAGAATGGGAATGAAAACAAATCTTTCCGAAATCGGCTGTACTTCTGATGAGGATATTCGTCAGCTGGCGAAAGAGAGTATGTCAATGCTTATGACATTAAATCCCGTTACTCTCACCGAGGAAGATATTTATACAATGTTTTGCGCTCTCAGATGATTTATATTGACAAAAAACTCAACTTATTTATAATAGAAATACAGTAAATTGAAAAAGAGAAAGGAATTTGCTTGTTATGGTTTACGGTGTTGTATTGGCAGGGGGGGTTTTTCATTTTGTATTGCCGGGCGGCGTCGGCTCAAGAATGGGCGGCGATAAGCCGAAACAGTATCTTACTGTTAAAGATAAGCCGATTATCATTTATACTATTGAAAAATTCATCTCGGTTCCCGAGCTTGAAAAGGTTATCGTGCTTTGCCCCTCAAAGTGGGTAGAGCATACAAAAAATCTTATCCAGAAACATATTGCTCCCGCTGAAGGAAGAATTGCAGTTATCGAAGGCGGCTCAACCCGCAACGAAACGATAATGAACGCAATTTCATATATTGATGCTCAGGGCGGACTTGACGACGACACGATTATCGTTACCCACGACAGCGTTCGTCCCTTCGTTACATACCGCATTATTGAGGAAAATATCAAAGCTGCAAGAGAGTACGGCGCTTGCGATACGGTTATCCCGGCGACAGATACTATCGTTGAATCTTTGGACCACAGCGTAATTTCATCAATTCCCGACCGCTCAGTTATGTACCAGGGCCAGACACCCCAGTCTTTCAACGCGGTTAAGCTTAAAAATCTTTACAACTCACTGAGCGAAGAGGAGAAGGAAATTCTTACCGACGCCGCCAAGATATTTGTGATGAAAGGTGAGCGTGTTGCGCTTGTTCAGGGCGAGACCTTCAATATGAAGATAACTTACCCCTATGACCTGCGCGTGGCAAAATCCCTCCTTGAGGAGGAAGAAAATGATTAACACCGTTTACCGCCTTGTTGCTCCGAGGCGATTTGAAATCGCATTTGAAGATATTGATATGTTCGGCGAAAATGCGATTGTAAGACCGACTAACCTGTCTATCTGCAATGCCGACATGAGATATTATCTCGGCACACGTGACGCGAAAGTCTTGGCTGAAAAACTTCCTATGGCGCTTATTCACGAGGGTGTGGGCAAGGTTGTTGCCGATCCTACAGGAACTTTTAAGCCCGGCGACCGTGTTGTTATGGTTCCCAACTGCCCTGTTGAAACCGACGAATATATCGGCGAAAACTACCTTCGCTCTTCTAAGTTCTGCGGTTCTTCAATGGACGGCTTTCTTCAGGAATATGTTGAGATTTCGCCGAAGCGTCTGGTAAAGCTTCCCGAAAATATCAATATGAACGTTGCCGCGTTTACGGAGATTGTTTCCGTTGCAGTTCACGCTATTTCCAGATTTGAAAAAATTTCCCATGAGCGCAGAGACGTTATCGGCGTATGGGGCGACGGCAATCTGGCATATATCGTATCACTGTTTCTTAAAAAGACTTTCCCGGAAAGCAAGATCTGCGTTTTCGGTCTCAGCGATGAAAAACTTGCTGATTTCACTTTTGTTGACGAAACCCACAAGACCACGGAAGTGCCCGAAGGTTTTTCAATGGACCATGCTTTTGAGTGCGTAGGCGGAAACGGTTCGCCCATCGCCATAGAGCAGATAATCGGTCTTATTAAACCTGAAGCCACAATTTCCATTCTCGGCGTTTCCGAATATCCCGTTCCGGTCAATACAAGAATGATACTTGAAAAAGGACTTCGCGTTTTCGGCTCATCACGTTCCGGCGTAAAGGATTTTGAAAAGACAGTTGCTATGTATGAAAAGTACCCTGAGATTACCGATTACCTGGGCAATCTTATCAGCTCTGTAAACGTTGTGCGCACAACAACCGATATTAAGCGCGCGTTTGAAAAAGATACTCAAAAATCTTTCGGCAAAACGATTATGGAGTGGCAGGAATAAAATTCAAACTATAAAGGCTGTATGCGTTTGCATACAGCCTTTTTTATAGGTGTTGAAATTTTTACCAGCTTCCGCCGCCGCCACCGCCGGCGCCTCCGCCGGAAAATCCACCGCCGCCGCCTGAAAATCCGCCTGAATTCTGGGGCTGTGATGTCATTGCGTTTGTTGCGGAGTGCATTGCGTTGTTCATAAAGCTTGTGAACATAATGTAATTGAACATGGTGTTTCCCGAGTACCATGTAGGCGGTTCCATGGCAATCGTTTCAAATTTCTTCATCCATTTGTCGGAAACACCCAGCGCGTAAGTGTAGGGAAGGATGTCGTAGAAATAAGTGGGATTTTCCTCAACAAGCGCTTCGAGCTTTTCTTTTTCCGCTGTTTCAAGGAATTCTCTAAATCCCATCAGTCTGCCCATCATTTCGTTGCCTTTTTCGGTTCTCTGGAGCATAAAGCAGGCAATAATTATCGCCGCAACCGTAAATGCGATTATGAGAACAAGGGCAATCTTCATGTTGCTGTCAAAATTAAGACCTACTCCCACTGCCGAGAAAAGAACGAACATTCCGCCAAAGAAGCACAGCGCTATGATTATGAAAGAAATTATCTTCATAGTGAGCGATTTCGGATTGTATATTCTGCTTCTGCTCTCTCTGCTGTTCAGGTTTGCCCGTATGTCGTTTACATACATATAAAAATGGTTTTCAAGATCAGAGGGGGTAACGGTAGTCCTGTTTTTAAACAATCCCTGCATAAACAGACTTTCGTTTACGTCGCTTCCGTCGTAGTTTCTAACAAGGTGCAAAACAAAGTCTTTCTTGGTTCTGCCGTTTTCAATTCTAATATAACCTTTGTTTGCAAGATAAACAAGAAGCGAGATAACGGCTTCGTTGTTGGCAAGTCCGCTGTACCAGAGCCTGGCTTCCGCACTGTTCATTCCGTCAGGAGGATAAAATTCCACCGTGGGCACAACGTGTTTGTCTCTGCCGTATTTGAAAAACAAAATCAGCACGATTATCAGCGCCGCCAGAGGGATGAGCGCCGACACCACGATTTTTATATAATACGTTGTGTAGTCAAATTTAAAATAACCGTCAGGCAGTGTGAGGCGCATTGTAAGCGCTTCGCCCGGTTCAAGGTCAGTGCCGTAATAACCTGTGATAGTATTACCGTCAACGCTGTAATAAATATTATTTGTACCTACGTTTCCATAATCTCCCGAAGAGAAGCCGAGTTTTTCGGCGTCAAATTCCTTTGGCATATTTATGGTAAATGTTACGTTATTTATGGCGTTTTCCCACTGAGTGCCGATAATGTTGTAGTAAAGTTCGTCTTCGCCCTCAACGGTGTCTTTGCCCAGATCATAAGTGTATGAGATATTGTATGTTTGAGGGCCTGTTACCGTGGAATTTTCGTCGCCGATTTTAATTATGTAATTCCCGTTGGTTATCTCCGTTGAGTGGTTGTCGTTGGGAACGCTGACGTCTTTTATATTTGCGCTTATTACGCTTTCGGTGCCGTTTGTGCGCTTAATTGTGTTTGTAATCGGAATAGTTCTGTAAATTCCGTGGCGCGGCTGAAAGAAATAAGTGTTTATCGTTTCTGAGACGGAAAGCACGTTGTATTCGCTTACGTCAATATTTATATCGTAGGAAGTTATTGCGTAATCCTCGTACTGATGCTCAGATAAAAATTCGTTGTCTGAAACGTCTGACTGAGCCGCCGCAGAAAACGGAAGCATCAGCGTTAACAGAAGCGAAAATACCGCAAGGCGAATTATTCCTTTCTTCATCAGAATTCCACCTTTACGTTTTCTCTGTTGGAAACGTCGTCAACAATATACATTGTTCTCTGCTTAAAGCCGAACATGGAGGCAAAGATATTTGACGGGAACATTTCCACCTTGTTGTTGTATTCCTTAACTGTGGCGTTGTAGTATTTTCTTGCGTTTGCGATATCTTCCTCAACTTTTGTAAGCTGAGCGTTAAGGTCTAGGAAATTCTGGTTTGCTTTAAGGTCCGGGTACTGCTCAACAACTGCGCTGAAGCCCGCAATCGCGCCGGAAAGCTCGGCGTTTGCCTTGATTTTTTCTTCCGTTGACAGCGAAGCGTAACTACCGCTTCTGGCGTTGATTACGTTTTGCAATGTCTGCGCCTCGTGGGCGGCGTATCCTTTAACTGCGCTTACAAGATTGGGGATAAGATCCCAGCGCTTTTTAAGATAAACGTCCATGGTTGAGAAAGCCTCTTCAACCGTGTTTTTCTTTTTAACAAGACTGTTGTAAATTCCTGCCGCAATGCAGACAAGAACGATTATTACCGCTATTATTATAATTGCGACTGTCATAGTATCTCTCCTTTGGGTTTAAATGGGTATACAACGCCTGATTTTATATTACCATAACGTCTATGCTATTTCAATAATATTATGCTTTAACGGAGCAAAAATATAAGGCGGCTGATTTTCAGCCGCCTTTTGAAAGGTGTTTTTATTTAACGAAATCTTCGGCAACTTCTGCAATATGTTCTGCTGAGAGACCGAACTGCTTGAGAAGTTCAGCGCCGGGGCCGCTGTGGCCGAATTCGTCGTTAACGCCGATGCGTTTAACGGGAGTGGGGCATTTTTCGCTGAGAAGTGCGCATACTGCTTCGCCAAGGCCACCGATAATGCTGTGCTCCTCAACGGTGATAACTTTGCCTGTCTTCTTGGCGCTTGCCAGCAGGCATTCTTCGTCAAGAGGCTTAATTGTAGCCATGTTGATTACTTCTGCGCTGATGCCCTTTTCTTTGAGCGCTTCTGCGGCAGCCATAGCCTCGGATACCATAAGTCCGCAGGCAACGATAGTAACGTCGCTTCCTTCTGTAACTACTTCTGCCTTGCCGATTTCAAATTTATAGTTTTCGTCGTGGAAAACGGCTGAAGCCAGTCTTGCAAATCTCATATAAACAGGGCCTTCGTGGTGGTAAGCCGCGTTTACAACCTGCTTAGCCTCAACATCGTCTGAGGGGCAGATAACAACCATTCCGGGGATTGAACGCATAAGAGCGAAGTCCTCGCAACACTGGTGGGACGCACCGTCTTCGCCAACGCTGATACCGGCGTGGGTAGCGCCGATTTTTACATTCAGATGGGGATAGCCGATGCTGTTGCGAACCTGCTCAAACGCTCTGCCTGCGGCAAACATTGCAAAGCTTGAAGCGAAGGGAACAAGACCCATTGTAGAAAGGCCTGCCGCAACGCACATCATGTCGGCTTCCGCGATACCGCAGTTAAAATGGCGGTCGGGATAAGCCTTTTTGAAAATGCCGGTTTTTGTTGCTCCGGCAAGGTCGGCGTCAAGAACAACAAGATTGTCTGCGCCGTTGTCGGCAAGTTCGCGAAGGGCGTTGCCGTAACTTTCACGAGTTGCGATTTTCTTAACTTCTGCCATTGTTTACGCCTCCAGTTCCTGCAAAGCGGCGGTAAGCTCGCTCATAGCCTCTTTGTATTCTTCGGGATTTGTGGCTTTTCCGTGCCAGCCGCATTCATTTTCCATAAATGAAACTCCCTTGCCCTTTACTGTCTTCATAAGAATGCAGAAAGGTTTTGTGCTGTTGTGGAAAGCGTCAAACGCCTTTTCAAGTTCGTCAAAATCGTTGCCGTTAATTGTAACGACTTCAAAACCGAATGCCTTAACCTTTTCGTCAATTGGTTCGGCGCTCATAACGTCCTTGCAAAGACCGTCAATCTGGAGACCGTTCCAGTCGATGATGATGCAGAGATTGTCAAGTTTATACTGGTTGGCAAACATCATTGCCTCCCAAACCTGACCTTCTTCGATTTCACCGTCGCCCAGAAGAGTATAGACGTTGATATCTTTTCCAAGGTATTTTGCGCCTTTCGCCATACCGCAGGCGGCGCTTATTCCCTGACCGAGGGAGCCGGTAGACATATCAATTCCGGGAACCGTGTTCATGTTGGGATGGCCCTGAAGGTATGAGCCGATCTTACGCAGAGTGGTAAGATCTTCGGGTGGGAAAAAGCCCTTGTAAGCCAGTGCGCTGTAAAGACCGGGGGCGCAGTGACCTTTCGAAAGCACAAAGCGGTCGCGGTCTTCCCACTTCGGGTTTTTGGGGTCGACGCGCAGTTCCTTGCCGTAAAGATAGGCAAAAACGTCAGCGGCAGAAAGACTGCCGCCCGGGTGGCCGGACTTTGCGCTGTTGGTGCTCTCGATAATGCCGATTCTTATTTTAGCGGCATATATCTGCAACGCTTTTTTTGTAGCAGTATCCATAGTGATAACTCCTTAAAATAATTTCGCCTCTATTTTAACATTATTGCACGTTCTCTTCAATACTTTTCTTAAATTTCAAAATTTGTATAAAAATATAAAGCCGGAGAGGAATTGCCCTTCTCCGGCTTCTTTTAGATTATTTTACCTGGGTATAGAAAACGTCCAAAACTGTCTGCATCAGTTTTTCTTCGTCAGGATAAAATCCTGCGTAAACGTAATCGGCGAACTCTTTGTTTTCTATCTCTTTCATTGTTCCTTCAAGGCTGTATGTGTCAAAATCAACTACGCCCTTTGAGATCAGAAGCGAGCCGAGATACGTTGCGTTTGAAATGGTAATATCCGTAGTGCAGTATTCGCTGGCGGTGTTGTAAAGGTCTGTTATCATCCCGAAATCATGGGTAACAGAAGTTCTTACCTTGTTGGCAAAAGCGTTGAGATACTGAACCTGGCGCTCTGTACGGTTAAGAGAGGCCTCAATATTGTCCATGTCTCTTGTGCGAACGTACGCTTCTGTAAGATCTCCCTCGAGATGGATTTTGTCACCCTTCTTAATTCCGTATTCGTCAAGGTCGTAAAGAGATGTAACGTCAACTCCGCCTACCGCGTCGTTAATGGGCTGTATACCGTTGAGATCCATTGCGAAATACTTGTCTACGGGAACGTTATAAAGAATACGGCTGATGGATTTTGTAACGTTTTTGCAGGAGAAAGCGAAACCGTCTCCGTAAGCATAGGCGATACAGAGTTCCATCTCCTTTGTTTCAATGAATTTTCCGTCTTTGTATACATCAACATCCACCATAGTATCACGGGGGATAGAGATCATTGAAGTTTTGCCGGTAGCCTTGTCTATTGCAACAACAACGTCGGTGTCAGCCATTCCTGCTGTGGTAGAATGGCTGTCTTCTTCGCCGAGATTGCGCTTGTCAACGCCGATAAACGCCAATGTAATTATGTTGTCGTTATAAACATATGTGTGGCCGTTATATTCAATAGTCTCAGCGTAATCGGTGGCAACTGCTGTGGTGGTTATATCCTTTTCGCCCTTGTAGTTAAGGTAGAAGAATGTGCCTGTTACCGCTATTGCTATAGCCAAAATAACAGCAAGCACCGCAATAATTATTCTCGTCGCCAAGGGCATTTTGCTGCGCTTATGGTGGTGATGATGACGGCGATGATGTCTTCCGCTTGAAGAAGAACTGTGATGGTGGTGGGATGACGAACTGCTGTGGTGATGGCGGTGTTCGCCGCTTTCTCCTGATGAAGAGGAACTCGACACTCCGTCCGCCGCGCGTTGGCGGTGACTCTCAGAAGCGTGGTACTCCTCTGGGTTAGCGGAACTTCCGTCCGTTTCAGAGACCATAAACTGCGGATTTGAGTAAGAACTTGTCTCTGCGCTTTCTTCATCTGCACCCGCACCGTCTAAGATAAAATCATCGGTATCAAAATTTTCAAGATTGGGGTCAATTGGTTTTTTCATCGTTAACTAATACTCCGCATACAAGATATCTGCTGCTTTTCTGGCCTGTAATACAGGTAGACAAAACAACAAGTTTGCTTTCTGAATTTATTTCGGTATCGAGATCTTCTCTGACATTTTTCAGCGAAGAACTGGGGTCTTGAATCATTTTTTGAAAATCCGCCAAAACGTTTGAATCCTGGAAATCAAAACTGTTCATGATATGGCGGTCATCATATTTAAAAGCGGAAACGACCTGGTAAGTCAGCTTTCGCTGCGGCATATAAATGTAGAAATACGGATGCTCGCCAAAGAAGTCTTTCTTCTCAAATTTGTGGAGAGAAGTAAACATACTTTCGCTGTATCCGTTGTGGCCGTAAATAACAGTTACGCTGTCGTTAAAAGTCTTTGTGTTGTGGGACTGGGTGAAGATTGCACCGCTTGCCACCCAGCTTTTGTCCGCAGCGCTGTGGCGAAGATAAAAATCGTCGTCGGTGCCGCTCTGCACAATGGGATAGTCCACTTCTGTTCCGTCAACTTTAATCCAAGCGTAAATTTCGTCGTTTTTCTTCTGCCATTCATCAAAGTCGATTGGATTTTCAGCGTACTGCTCCTGGCTTTGAGACGGGGAAGCAGTTGACGCTTCGGTATATTTTTCGTCCTCAATATTAGCGGTGTACTGGCCGTAAAAATAATAGCCGAGGTAAACTACGCCTGCAATCAGCATAACAAGCCCTGCTATTGTAAGTATAGCCCGCTTTGCCGAATTTTTAGAAGAGGAATTCTGGTTTTCTTTTTTTTCTTCCATAAACAAAATCACCGTGTCTTTATTCAGATAATGGAATTTTGCGTTAAAAAACGCAATCAAATGTGTTTAATACAATAAAAAAGCCTGTTTACCCTTTTAGGGAAACAGGCTTTAAAGTCAGTTATTATTCAGCGTCCTTTTTTCTCAGAGCGATAAGAACAGCTGCGCCCGCGCCTGCAAGAGCAATACCTGCAGCTGCAGCAGAACCTGTAGCGGGTGATTCGCTTGATTCTGATTTCTTAGCGGTTGTTTCTTCTGAAGCACCGGTTGTGCCGTTTTCTTCAACGATTGCGTTTGCAATAACTCTGCCGGTGTAGCCGTTGATAAGCTGAACTGTGATTGAGTTGCCTTCTTCAGATACAACTTCGTATTCCTTATCTTCGGTGAGTTCGGGGAATTCCCAACCGATGAGTCTACCAGTGCCTGTGTATGTGAAAGTGATGCATGTAGGATCATTTTCATCTGCAGAATAAGTAACAAGCTTGCTGGGAGCACCATTAACGTAACCAATCTTTTCGATTGTCACAACGGTTGTTTCCGGGCTTGCAACAGATGTGTCTGCTGCGAAAGCGGAAATTGTTGTTACTGTTACGGCCGCAAATGCCATCATTGTAGCTAAAAGAACTGAAAGAAGTTTCTTCATTTTATATTACACACCTTTCCTTAATTCTGTCCGTAAATGAAACATACTAGTTCAATTTGGTATGATTATAACATTAAAACCGCAGAAAGTAAAGACCTTTTCAGAAAAAATATTATGTAATTTTTACTAAAAGAACCAGCCTGTCCATGGATAGTATGATTTTTTGAAAAAATATAATCCGAGCACAAAATATGGCTGTGCCCGGATTAAAAATTATTAGCTTAAGTTTGCTTTGCCTGTGCAGAGTTCGTAATATCGTCCTTTTTGCAGCAGCAGGTCGTCGTGGCTGCCGCGCCCTTTAATTTCCCCCGGCTCCACCGCAGATTG
>URGA01000015.1 GCA_900547275.1 uncultured Oscillospiraceae bacterium
CTGTATTAAATATGGAAGGCAAAGAAGTTGGCAGCATGGAGCTTAATGATGCAGTGTTCGGTGTAGAAATCAACGAGCATCTGGTACATCAGGCTGTAGTGCTTCAGCTTGCAAATAATCGTCAGGGAACTCAGAAAGCTAAAACCCGTTCCGAAGTAAGCGGTGGCGGAAGAAAACCGTGGAGACAGAAAGGAACAGGTCACGCAAGACAGGGTTCAACAAGAGCTCCTCAGTGGACAGGCGGCGGAGTTGTATTCGCTCCAGTACCAAGAGATTACTCTTTCAAAATGAACAAGAAAGAGAAAAGAGCTGCATTAAAATCCGTTCTGACAAGCAAAGTTCAGGAGAACAAATTCATCGTTCTTGATGAGCTGAAACTTGCAGAGGTTAAAACAAAAGAGATGAAGAAAGTGCTTGATAACCTCAAAGTAAACAACGCACTGGTAATCATCGGAGATGACAGCGAAAACGTAGCACTTTCCGCAAGAAATATTGCTGGCGTTCAGACTGCATCTGTTAATACCATCAATGTATTCGACATGCTGAAATACAACACCATCATCGCAACCAAGAGCAGTGTTGCATCTATCGAGGAGGTGTACGCATAATGGCAGATATCAGATATTACGACGTAATCCTGAAACCAATCGTAACTGAGAAGAGCATGAACGCTATGGGCGAGAAGAAATACACATTTATGGTTCACCCGGAAGCAAACAAATCTCAGATTAAAGAAGCAGTTGAGAAAATGTTCGAAGGAACAAAAGTAAAAAGCGTAAACACCATGAACATGGACGGAAAGAACAAACGTCGTGGAATGGTAGTTGGAAAAACTGCAAAGAGCAAGAAAGCAATCGTTGCTCTGACCGAGGACAGCAAAGACATCGAAATCTTCGAAGGACTTTAATTAGCAGCTGTTCGAAATATGCACACATAAGTGCGATACGAAATGAAAGGAGAACAAAGTAATGGGAATCAAAAGCTTTAACCCATATACACCTTCCAGAAGACACATGACCTCCTCTGATTTCAACGAAATCACGAAGAGCACACCGGAGAAATCTCTGGTAGTGTCCCTGAAGAAAAACGCTGGTCGTAACAACCAGGGTAAAATCACTGTAAGACACCGCGGAGGCGGAAGCAGAAGAAAATACAGAATCATCGACTTCAAGAGAAGAAAAGATGATGTTCCGGCAATCGTTAAATCGATCGAGTACGATCCGAACAGAACAGCAAACATCGCTCTGATCTGCTATGCAGACGGCGAGAAAGCATACATCCTGGCTCCGGAAGGACTGAAAGTTGGCATGAAGGTTATGAGCGGCGCTAATGCCGAGGTAAGACCTGGAAACTGCCTGCCGCTGTCCGAGATTCCGGTTGGTACCATGGTTCACAACGTAGAGCTTCATGCAGGCAAAGGCGGACAGCTTGTTCGTGCAGCTGGTAATGGCGCTCAGCTGATGGCTAAAGAAGGTAAATACGCAACCCTTCGTCTTCCGTCTGGAGAGATGAGAATGGTTCCGATCAACTGCCGTGCATCCATCGGTGTTGTTGGAAATGGCGAGCACAGCCTGATCAACATTGGTAAAGCAGGACGGAAACGTAACATGGGTATCCGCCCGACTGTACGTGGTTCTGTCATGAACCCGAATGACCATCCACATGGTGGTGGAGAAGGAAAGACCGGTATCGGACGTCCGGGCCCGTCTACTCCTTGGGGAAAACCGGCTCTTGGCCTGAAGACCAGAGCAAAGAACAAGCAGTCTAACAAGTACATCGTAAGAAGACGCGATGGAAAAGCTTTATCGAAATAAGGAGGTAAACGATGTCTCGTTCATTAAAAAAAGGACCATTTGCAGATGAAAGCCTGTTAAAGAAAGTTGACGCTGCAAACGCTTCAGGAGATAAAACAGTCATTAAAACCTGGTCACGTCGTTCTACAATCTTCCCGTCATTCGTTGGACACACAATCGCTGTTCATGACGGAAGAAAACATGTGCCGGTATACGTTACAGAGGATATGGTTGGACACAAACTCGGTGAGTTCGTAGCAACCAGAACCTACAGAGGTCACGGCAAGGACGAGAAGAAATCCGGCGTCCGCTAAGTAGAATGATTTGAGAGAGGAGGTTTTTTAGCAATGGCTAAAGGACATAGAAGTCAGATTAAAAGAGCAAGAAATGCTAACAAAGATACCAGACCGTCTGCAAAGTTATCCTACGCTAGAATGTCTGCGCAGAAAGCTGGATTTGTTTTAGATGCAATCCGCGGTAAAGACGTAACAACCGCACTTGGTATTGTAACTTATAACCCGAGATATGCCTCCAGCGTAGTGAAAAAACTGCTGGAGTCCGCAATCGCAAACGCTGAGAACAACAACGGTCTTTCCAGAGAAAACCTGTATGTAGCTGAGTGCTTCGCTAACAAGGCTCCGACCATGAAGAGAATTCATCCGAGAGCACAGGGCAGAGCTTACAGAATCCTGAAGAGAAACAGCCACATCACGATTGTGTTAGACGAGAAATAAGGAGGACATGTCATGGGACAGAAAGTTAATCCACACGGCCTGAGAGTCGGTGTTATTAAAGACTGGGATTCCAAATGGTATGCCGAGGGTGATTTCGCAGATAACCTCGTAGAGGACTACAACATCCGCACATACCTGAAGAAGAAACTGTACAGCGCAGGTGTTTCCAAGATCGAAATCGAAAGAGCATCTGACAGAGTAAAAGTTATCATCTACACCGCAAAACCGGGCGTTGTTATCGGTAAAGGCGGAGCAGAGATCGAGAAAGTAAAAGCTGAAGTTCAGAAACTGACTGACAAAAAGCTTATCGTAGATATCAAAGAAGTAAAAAGACCGGACCGCGATGCACAGCTCGTTGCTGAGAACATTGCATTACAGCTGGAAAACCGTATTTCCTTCCGTCGTGCTATGAAGTCTACCATGCAGCGTACGATGAGAGCTGGCGCTAAGGGAATCAAAACATCTGTATCCGGACGTCTTGGTGGAGCTGATATGGCTCGTACCGAGTTCTACAGCGAGGGAACTATTCCGCTGCAGACCCTGCGTGCCGATATCGATTATGGATTCGCTGAAGCAGATACCACTTACGGTAAAGTTGGCGTAAAAGCATGGATCTACAATGGCGAAGTACTTCCAACCAGAACTAAAAAGGAAGGGAGCGAGAATTAATTATGTTAATGCCGAAGAGAGTAAAACGTCGTAAACAGTTCCGTGGTTCCATGAAGGGTAAAGCCCTCAGAGGAAACAAAATTAACTACGGTGAATTTGGTCTCGTAGCCCTTGAGCCATGCTGGATCAAATCCAACCAGATCGAGGCAGCCCGTATCGCCATGACACGTTACATCAAACGTGGTGGTAAAGTTTGGATCAAGATTTTCCCGGACAAACCGGTAACAGCTAAACCGGCTGAGACTCGTATGGGTTCCGGTAAGGGCGCTCTTGAGTACTGGGTAGCAGTAGTTAAACCCGGTCGAGTAATGTTCGAACTGGGCGGCGTAGACGAAGCAACAGCTCGTGAAGCTATGCGTCTTGCCGCAAACAAACTTCCTGTAAAATGCAAGTTTGTTAAGAAAGAAACAGAGGGAGGCGAGCAGTAATGAAAGCAGCAGAAATCAGAGCTCTCAGCGCAGAACAGCGCGAAAAGAAGCTTGCAGAGCTTAAAGAGGAACTCTTTAACCTTCATTTCCAGCAGGCTATCAACCAGCTCGACAACCCCATGAGAATTAAAGCTGTCAAGAAAGATATCGCTCGCATCAAGACTGTTGAGAGAGCTATCGAACTTGAAAGCTCAAACTCTTAAGAAGGAGGTAACTGAAAATGGAAAGAAACCTCAGAAAGACAAGAGTTGGTCTTGTTTCAAGCGATAAGATGGATAAGACAGTTGTTGTAACCATCAAGGACAGAGTTAGTCATCCGCTTTACAACAAGATTGTTAACCGTACGGTTAAGTACAAAGCACACGACGAAAACAACGAATGCGGCGTAGGCGACAAGGTTCTTATCATGGAGACCCGTCCTTACAGCAAGGATAAGAGATGGCGTGTGGTTGAAATCATTGAAAAGGCTAAATAATCGAACGGATTACTTGGTTTTTTGTATTAGTTAAAAAAATAATAACTGCAAGATGAGCAAAGTGTTATTTTGCAGTACGAAGGAGGAAAATTGCTGTGATACAACAGGAAAGTCGGCTGAAAGTTGCAGACAATACCGGTGCTAAAGAATTGCTTTGCATCCGTGTTCTCGGCGGCTCAGGCAGAAGATACGCCAATATCGGCGACGTTATCGTTGCAACTGTTAAAAAGGCTGCACCCGGCGGCGTTGTTAAAAAAGGCGAAGTTGTTAAAGCAGTCATCGTTCGTACAACTAAAGGTGTACGTCGTGACGACGGCCAGTACATTCGTTTCGATGAAAATGCTGCCGTAATTATCAGAGAGGACAAAACTCCTCGTGGCACCCGTATTTTTGGACCCGTAGCAAGAGAGCTTCGTGATAAAGATTACATGAAGATCCTCTCACTTGCTCCGGAAGTACTTTAATGGAGGTGCAGGATAATGAGTAAAATGTTTGTTAAGACCGGCGATACCGTTATGGTACTTTCCGGTAAGTCCAAGGGCGTTAAGGGCGAAGTAATCGCAGTTAGCCCCAAGGAAGATAAAGTAATCGTTAAGAAGGTTAATGTTGTTACTAAGCACGTTAAACCTCGTAAGATGGGCGAAGCAGGAGGACTTGTTCAGGTTGAATCTGCTCTCTACGCTTCCAAGGTACAGCTTGTTTGCCCCAAGTGCGGCGAGGCAACTCGTGTCGGCCACAAAAAGGGCAGAGTTCGCGTTTGCAAAAAATGCGGCAATGAATTTTAAGTAAGGGAGGAACATAACAATGGCTGCAAGGTTAAAAGAAACCTATATGAGCGAAGTTGCTCCGGCACTGATGAAGAAATTTTCTTACAAATCTGTTATGCAAATTCCCAAGCTTGACAAGATTGTTATCAATGTTGGATGCGGCGAAGCCCGTGAAAACTCAAAGGTAGTTGACGCTATCATTTCTGACCTTTCACAGATCACAGGTCAGAGACCGGTAGTATGCCGTGCTAAGAAGTCAGTAGCTAACTTCAAACTGCGTGAAGGTATGCCTATCGGTGTTAAAGTAACTCTTCGTGGAGACAGAATGTATGAATTCCTTGACAGATTCTTCAATCTCGCACTTCCGAGAGTTCGTGACTTCAGAGGTATCAACCCCAACTCATTTGACGGCCGCGGCAATTACGCTATGGGCGTTAAAGAACAGTTGATTTTCCCTGAGATCGAGTACGATAAGATTGATAAAGTTCGCGGTATGGACATCATCATGGTAACCACCGCTAACACAGACGAAGAAGCAAGAGAGCTGCTCAAGCTTATGGGCGCTCCGTTTGCAGAGTAAGGAGGGATTATCGTGGCAAAAACATCTATGAAAGTTAAGGCTGCAAAGCCTGCAAAGTATTCAACAAGAGCATACAACAGATGTAAAATCTGCGGTAGACCTCATGCTTATCTGCGCAAGTACGGTATCTGCCGTATCTGCTTCAGAGAACTGGCGCACAAGGGCGAAATCCCCGGCGTAAAGAAATCATCTTGGTAATCTGAGAATTGCGAATCTATTAAGGAGGAAATATCATGCATATTACAGACCCTATCGCTGATATGCTTACAAGAATTCGTAACGCTAATTCAGCTAAACACGATACTGTAGATATTCCTGCATCCAACATGAAGAAAGCAATTGCTCAGATTCTTGTTGATGAAGGCTATATCAAAGGTTATAAAGTAATCGACGACGGAAAGCAGGGCGTTATCCGCGTAACTCTTAAGTACGGTGAAGGCAAGAGCCAGGTAATCACCGGTCTTCGCAGAGTTTCCAAGCCCGGTCTCCGTATTTATTCAAATGTAGAGGATATGCCTAAGGTTATGAAAGGCCTCGGCGTTGCTATCATTTCTACATCAAAAGGCGTAATGACAGACAAAGAAGCCCGCAAGCAGAATGTTGGCGGCGAAGTTCTGGCATTCATTTGGTAAGGAGGTGCAGTCAGGATGTCACGTATCGGCTTAAAGCCCATCACAATTCCTGCCGGAGTTGACGTTAAGATTGACGGAGCGACTGTTACCGTAAAGGGTCCGAATGGAACTCTTACCCAGAATGTTCATCCGAACATGGCAGTCGCTGTTGAAGGCAGCGAGATCATTGTAAAAAGACCTAACGATGATAAAGAGAACAAAGCGCTTCACGGCCTTACACGTTCTCTCATCGCAAACATGGTAACCGGTGTTACTGAAGGTTATAAGAAGAACCTTGAAGTTAACGGTGTTGGTTACAGAGTTCAGGTACAGGGTTCAAAACTTACCATGACTCTGGGCTTCTCACATCCGGTAATCATGGAAGCACCGGAAGGCATTAAGATTGAGTGCCCCAGTGCAAACGCAATCGTAATCAGCGGTGCAGATAAGCAGGCTGTTGGCCAGTTTGCAGCGCAGGTTCGTGAGAAGAGACCGCCGGAACCCTATAAGGGCAAGGGCATCAAGTATGCGGAAGAGCATATTCGCCGCAAAGAAGGTAAAGCAGGTAAGAAATAAGGGAAGGAGTGAATTACTATGGTTTCAAGACAGGATGCCAATAAGGCAAGAAAAAAGCGTCACGTTCGCGTACGCGGTAAGATCAGCGGTACTGCTGCATGTCCCAGACTCAACGTATATCGCTCCCTCAGCAATATTTACGTTCAGCTTATTGACGACGTTGCAGGCGTAACACTTGCAAGCGCTTCAACAACTGAAAAGGACTTTACTCAGTACGGCGGAAACATCGAAGCAGCGAAAGCTGTTGGTAAGACATTAGCAGAGAGAGCCACTGCAAAGGGCATTACAGAATGCGTATTTGACCGTGGCGGTTACGTTTATCACGGCCGTGTAGCTGCTGTTGCAGACGGCGCCCGTGAAGGCGGACTGAAGTTCTAACGAAGGAGGTAAATACTTTTGGCTACAAAGATTGACGCATCTTCAATGGAACTTGAAGAAAGAGTAGTAACCATCAACCGTGTTTCAAAAACAGTAAAGGGCGGTCGTATTTTCAAATTCTCCGCACTCGTAGTTGTTGGTGATAAAAACGGTCTGGTAGGTTTCGGTATCGGTAAATCCGGCGAAGTTCCGGACGCTATCCGTAAGGGAATCGAAGACGCAAAGAAAAATCTTATCCGCGTATCTCTTAAGGGAACAACAATTCCTCACGAGATCACAGGTAAGTTCGGTGCAGGCGAGGTTCTCCTCATGCCGGCTCCGAAAGGTACCGGAGTTATTGCCGGCGGTCCCGTTCGTGCTGTTGTTGAGACAGTTGGTATCGCTGACATCAGAACAAAGGCAATTCGTTCAAACAATCCTTACAACGTTGTTAGAGCAACCATCGACGGTCTGAGCAAGCTTCGCACAGCTGATCAGGTTGCAGCTATCCGTGGTAAGTCAGTTAAAGAAGTAGTAGGATAAGGAGGGGCAGTCATGGCAGATATTAAAATCAAGCTGACAAAGAGCTTAATCGGCAGCAAGAAAGATCAGATTGCCACCGCCCATTCTCTTGGTCTTCGCAAAATCGGTAATGAAACCGTTCAGCCTGACAACGAACAGACACAGGGCAAAATCAAAAAGATTTCTCACCTTGTGACAATCGTTAAAGAATAAGGGGAGGTAAGCAATAATGAAATTACATGAACTTTCTCCTGCAGAGGGCTCTAAAAAGAGCGTAAAGCGCATCGGTCGTGGTACCGCTTCCGGTCAGGGTAAAACCGCCGGTAAAGGCCAGAAGGGTCAGAAGTCTCGTTCAGGTTACAGCCGTCGTCCCGGATTTGAAGGCGGCCAGATGCCTCTTCAGAGACGTGTTCCCAAGAGAGGCTTTAACAATATTTTCGCTACCAATTATGCTGTTGTTAATCTTTCAGACCTTAACGACAGATTTGAGGACGGAGCAACAGTTAACGCTGAAAGCCTTGTTGCTTGCGGTTTGCTGAAGAAAACTCTTGACGGCGTCAAGGTTCTCGGCAAAGGCGAAATCACAAAGGCGCTTACCGTACAGGTAACCGCTGTAAGCGAATCAGCTAAAACGAAAATTGAGGCAGCAGGCGGCAAGGTGGAGGTGCTTTAAATGATTAAAACCTTCATAAACGCTTGGAAGGTAGCGGATATCCGCAAAAAGTTATTATTTACAGCATTTATCGTCCTTGTTTTTCGTATTGGTTCGGTTATCCCTGTACCGTTTCTTAACATCGTAGATGAAATCGATGTAGGTAAGGGAAATACAATTTTGACTTATTTAAGCCTGATGACAGGTAGTGCATTCACATACGGAACAATTTTCGCAATGTCAATCACTCCCTACATCAACGCATCCATCATTATGCAGCTGCTCGCAGTTGCAATTCCCGCTCTCGAGCGTTTGCAGAAAGAGGGCGAGGAAGGCAGAAAGAAGATTGCAACAATCACCCGTTTCGTAACGGTTGGTCTGGGACTTCTTCAGTCTCTTGCATATTTCTTCTTCCTCCGTGCAAACGGATACCTGATGACAGATGCCAGCGGCGCAGCTTTCACCGGTTTCGACGCTGTATTCCAGGCTATCGTAATTATTACAGTTCTTACTGCTGGTACGGCAGTAATCATGTGGCTCGGTGAGCAGATTACAATTTCCGGTATCGGAAACGGTATTTCAATTATCCTTTTCGCCGGTATCGTATCTCGTTTCCCCACACTGATCAAACAGCTGTTCCAGTATCTTGATACCGGTCGTACGGTATACAAAGTGCTCGTTCCGATCGTATGCGTAATCTTCATTCTGATGATCGTATACATCGTATTTATGGATAATTCCGAACGTCGTCTTCCCATCCAGTATGCTAAGCGCGTTGTCGGAAGAAAGATGTACGGCGGCCAGTCAACGCATATGCCCATTAAGATCAACATGAGCGGCGTTCTCCCCATCATCTTTGCATCATCCATTCTTTCACTTCCGGGCACTGTTCAAATGTTTATTTCATCTGATAAATACGAAGGTACATTCTGGGAAAGCTTCTTTAAGGCATTCACAAGTGACTCATGGTGGTACGCAGGTATGTATTTCGTACTCATCATCTTCTTTGCTTATTTCTACAGTACAATCCAGTACAACCCGATTGAAATGGCAAATAACCTTCGTAAGAATAACGGCGCAATCCCCGGTATTCGTCCCGGCAAACCCACATCGGATTACATTCTGAGAGTTCTTTCAAGACTTACTCTCATCGGTTCTCTGATGCTTTGCGTAGTTGCTCTGTTCCCGATCATTTACTCCCTTATCTGTGACGCGGCAATTCCACCACTTACAGAAGGCGGACAGGACGGCGGCATGAGCATTTCACTGGGCGGTACTTCCATCATCATCATGTGCGGTGTTGCTCTGGAAACAGTACGTCAGCTTGAATCTCAGCTGGTAATGCGCCACTATAAAGGCTTCCTTGACTGATAAAGAAGGAGAGAGATATGAAACTTATACTTCTTGGTGCTCCGGGTGCCGGCAAAGGCACTCAGGCAGAAAAGATTGTAGAAAAGCTTGGTATCCCTGCAATTTCTACAGGCAACATTATCCGTGCTGCGCTTAAAGCCGGCACTGAAATGGGACTTAAGGCTAAATCCTACATGGATGCCGGCCAGCTTGTTCCCGACGATGTTGTTATCGGTATAATCAAGGACAGACTTGAAGAAGAAGATTGCAAAAACGGATTTATTCTTGACGGATTTCCTCGTACCATTCCTCAGGCGCAAGCCCTTGAGGACATGGGTGTTTCAATAGATAAGGTCATTGATATTGAAGTTTCTGATGAGACTATCACGTCAAGATTGTCCGGCCGCCGCGTTTGCTCCAAGTGCGCAAACTCTTATCACATGCTTTACAAAAAGCCTAAAGTTGAAGGTGTTTGTGACGCTTGCGGCGGTGAACTTATTCAGCGTAAGGACGATGCTCCCGAAACGGTTCTTGCACGTCTTGAGGAATACCACAAGATGACCGAACCGCTGAAAGACTTCTACAGCAAGTTGGGCAAACTGGTAGTTGTAGAAGGTCAGGAAGAAGTTGCAGATACAACTGCACTCGTCTTTGCGGCACTGGAGGATTAACATGGTAGTGCTTAAAAGCAGCAGAGAACTTGAACTGATGAAAGAAGCTTGTCAGATTTCTGCTGAAGCATTAATGGTGGCAGGTGAGGCTGTAAAGCCGGGAGTCTCTACTTGGGAAATCGACAAACTGGCTTATGACCTTATTATAAAACGTGGGGCAAAGCCAAACTTTCTTAACTACGGAGGCTTTCCTGCTACCGCATGTATTTCCATAAATGATGAAGTTATCCACGGCATACCCCGCAAGGATCGCATAATTAAAGAAGGCGATCTTGTCAGCATCGACCTTGGTGCTGCTAAAAACGGATATAACGGCGATAATGCTGCCACTTTTGTTGCAGGAACTTGCTCGCCTGAAGCAAAGCGGCTGATTGATACGACCCGTGAGAGCCTTTATAAAGGCATTGAGCAGGCCGTACCCGGCAACAGAATCGGCGACATCGGTTATGCGGTGCAGAGCTATTGCGAAGCGCGTGGATTCGGCGTCGTTCGTGACTTTGTGGGTCACGGCGTCGGCACGAAACTTCACGAGGACCCAAGCGTACCAAACTTCGGTCACGCAGGACGCGGTATCAGACTATTACCCGGAATGACATTGGCAATTGAACCAATGATAAATCTGGGAACCTACAAGGTAAAACAGCTTTCAGACGGCTGGACAGTTAAAACGGCTGACGGCAAACTTTCGGCTCACTTTGAGCACACTGTTGCCATTACGTCAAACGGTCCCGTTATATTGACAAAAGTCTGAAAACTGATCAATTGCAGGCGATTACGCCGTAATGTGATTCCAGATAAGAAAAACTAAACATCATTTTCGATACAATCATAATTAAGATTTAAGCGAGGTATAAGATGTCTAAGTCAGATATGATTGAAGTTGAAGGTACTGTGGTTGAGGCGCTGCCCAACACAACGTTCAAAGTAGCGCTGCAGAACAATCACATTATTTTAGCTCATATCAGCGGCAAGCTGCGGATGAACAATATCCGTATTCTTCCCGGTGATAAGGTAACCATCGAGATGTCACCGTATGACCTTACTAAAGGCCGTATAATTTGGCGCTCAAAGTAATAAAGGAGGATATTCAAAATGAAAGTCAGACCTTCTGTAAAGAAAATTTGCGACAAATGCAAAGTAATTAAGCGCAATGGAAAAGTAATGGTAATCTGTGAAAATCCAAAGCATAAACAGCGTCAGGGCTAATCCTGAACTAATAATCGGAGGTAAATTGTAAAATGGCACGTATTTCAGGTGTTGACTTACCGAATGATAAGAGAGTTGAAATCGGTCTTACCTACATTTACGGTATCGGCCGCACAACAGCTACTCAGATTATCGAAGCAACAGGAATCAATCCCGACACTCGCTGCAGAGACCTGTCTGAGGATGAAGTTTCTAAAATTCGTGATTACATTGAAAAGAACCTGAACGTCGAAGGTGACCTTCGCCGTGACACAGCGTTCGACATCAAAAGACTGATAGAAATCAACTGCTATCGTGGTATGCGCCATCGTCAGGGTCTTCCGGTAAGAGGACAGACTTCTAAGAACAACGCACGTACACGCAAGGGTCCCAAGAAGACCATAGCAAACAAGAAGAAATAAGCGTAGGAGGAAATTCGCAGTATGGCTACTAAAAAGACCACTGGCTCACGCAAGCGCCGTGAGAAGAAAAATATTGAACGTGGTACTGCTCATATTCAATCCACCTTCAACAACACCATCGTTACCATAACCGATACTCAGGGCAACGCCGTTTCATGGGCTTCAGCCGGTGAAATGGGTTTCCGTGGTTCCAAAAAGTCTACTCCTTTTGCTGCTCAGACTGCTGCTGAAACAGCTGCAAAGGCTGCAATCGAGCATGGTATGAAAACGGTTGAAGTTTACGTTAAAGGCCCCGGTTCAGGCCGTGAAGCAGCAATCAGAGCTCTTCAGACTGCCGGTTTGGATGTAAGCCTTATTAAGGATGTTACACCGATCCCGCACAACGGCTGCCGTCCGCCTAAGAGACGTCGTGTATAATTATTTGGAGGTTACTTGATATGGCAAGATATACAGGACCTGCTTGTAAGCTTTGCCGCCGTGAAGGAAAGAAACTTTTCCTCAAGGGTGACAGATGCTACACAGGCAAATGTGCACTTGAGCGTCGCTCCTATGCACCCGGCCAGCATGGCCAAAACAGAAAGAAGACTTCTGAGTACGGAATGCAGCTTCGTGCAAAGCAGACCGCACGCCGTTACTATGGCTTATCAGAAAGTCAGTTCCATAAGTATTTCATTATGGCTGAGCGCAAGGCCGGCGTTACCGGTTCAAACCTGCTTCAGCTTTGCGAAAGCCGTCTTGACAATGTAGTATATACAGCCGGTTTTGCCAGCTCAAGAGCTCAGGCTCGTCAGCTGGTTAACCATGCTCACTTCACTGTAAACGGCAACAAGGTTGATATTCCTTCCTATCTGCTCAAAGCAGGCGATGTTGTAGCTGTTAAAGAAACCAGCAAATCCAGCGAAGACTTCAAGAACATCGTGGAAGCAAACAGCGGCCGCCCTGTTCCGCAGTGGCTGGATGCCAATAAGGATGCAATGCAGGCAAAAGTTGTTAAACTGCCTGAGAGAGAAGACATTGCAACACCTGTTGAAGAGCATTTAATCGTTGAGTTCTACTCTAAATAATAGTTAATCATTCTGTTATTTAGTTGAAAAAATCAAAATAGGAGGCTTTTAAATGATTGAAATTGATAAGCCTAAAATCGAGATTGTAGATTTATCTACGCAGGGAAGCAGAAGTGTAGGTAAGTTTGTTGTTGAGCCGCTTGAAAGAGGTTTCGGCGCAACTCTCGGAAACGGAATGCGCAGAGTACTGCTGTCTTCACTTCCGGGATATGCAATCACTTCCGTAAAGATTGACGGCGTGCTGCACGAGTTTTCAACCATTCCTCATGTTAAGGAAGACGTAACTGAGATTGTTCTTAATCTTAAAAACGTAATTCTTAAAATACATGATGAACAGCCCAAGACGCTTTATATTGAAGCTAACGGCGAAGGCGAGATCACTGCGGGCGACATCAAGCATGATGCCGACGTTGAGATCCTGAACCCGGAACTTCACATTGCGTATCTGGACAGCGGCGCAAACGTTTCAATGGAACTGACTGCAAACAGCGGCAGAGGATATGTGCCCTGCGACCGCAACAAGCAGTTGATGGACCTGCCTATCGGCACTATCGCTATTGACTCTATTTACACACCTGTTCTCAAGGTAAATTATACTGTTGAGAACACTCGTGTAGGCCAGCAGACAGACCTTGACAAACTGATCCTTGACGTTGAGACAGACGGCACAATCCCTGCTGATGAAGCAGCGTCATTAGCCGCTAAAATTCTCAACGATCATCTCATGCTCTTCGTTGATCTCTCAGAGGAGATCGGCAACCAGGATATTATGGTTGAGAAGGACGATGACGGTAAGGAGAAAGTTCTGGAAATGACAATTGAAGAACTTGATCTTTCTGTACGTTCATTTAACTGTCTCAAGAGAGCAGGTATTAACACAGTAGAGGATTTGATCAATAAATCCGAAGAAGATATGATGAAGGTTAGAAATCTGGGACGTAAATCCCTGGACGAAGTGGTTGCTAAGCTGCAGTCACTCGGCTTCAGCCTGAGTCACGATGAGGATTAAAGGAGGGAATTTCAATGCCAGGTTCCAGAAAATTAGGAAGACCTACCGACCATAGAAGATCAATGCTCAGAGGTATGGTAACTTTCCTTTTAGAAAACGGCAAAATTGAAACTACCGTTACCAGAGCCAAAGAGGTTCGCGCTATGACCGAGAAGATGATTACTCTCGGCAAGAACGACACCCTTGCATCAAGAAGACAGGTTCTTGCTTATGTTACTAAGGAAGACGTTGTCAAGAAGCTGTTTGATGAAGTTGCTCCCAAATATGAGGATAGAAACGGTGGTTACTGCCGCATTATCAAAACAGGTCCGCGCCGCGGCGACGCAGCCGAGATGTGCATCATCGAGCTTGTTTAAGATATTGTAAATATAAATCAAAGGCATATGCGAAAGCATATGCCTTTTATCTTTTTATTTTGTATTTATTATTACAAAAGAGCGCGGGTTTTGAATTATTAGGATGGTCGGACACGCTTGCCAAGAATTGTGCTTTCTGCTATACTGAAAGCAGTAAATTTCGGAGGGCGATAAAGTGAAAAAGATTGTTTCTGTTTTGCTTGCGGCTTTTATTGCTTCTTTTTGCTTGTTGCCGTTTTCTGCCGTCGGGGCGGAAAATGTTGAAAATGTACCCCTTGAGGGCAGTTCGGTGAGTTATTCTTTTGATGCTGAAACCGGAACACTTACTCTGGACGGCAGCGGCGCAACGCCTGATTACAATTCAGGCGAAACACCCTGGAATTCTTTTCGTACAGATATAACTAATATTGTTATTGAAGAGGGGATTACCGCTATCGGAGATAATATTTTTCGTCAGTGCACATCGCTGAAGACTGTCTCCATGCCCCAGTCACTCGCTTCTGTCGGCGATTATGCGTTCTTCCACAATTCGGCGTTGGAAAGCGTTAGTTTTCCGTCATCATTAAAAGAAATAGGGGCTTTTGCGTTTGCCGCCTGTTCATCACTTAAAGAGATTTCCTTTAACGACATGACTGCGAACCTTAATCTCGGTGTCTGCGCTTTTGTTGACTGCCAGAAGATGACCTACGCTCAATTCCCTGTGGGCACAGTTTTCGGCCAGTATTGCGTTGGCTATCTTGACGAAGACGGAAAGACAATGAGCGGCTTTACTCTTGGCGGACTTGATAATACAACGGCTGAGTATTATGCCAAGAATGCGTCTCACATAACTTTCGAGAATTCTCTCAGTTTGAGTTATAAAATACCTTTTGGCAACGAGTTTACCGTTTATACCGGGGCGGATATGTACAAATATATTCCAGAAACAACAGGAACGTATCATTTTTATTCCTATGGTGATACGGACGTTTCAGTTGCACTTTATGACAGCACAAAAACAACGGTGCTTGCCAGCAATGACGACCGCTCTGTTTACGATTTGAATTTTGATTTGACTTGTTTCCTTGAAGCAGGTGAAACTTATTATTTCAAAGTTACGCCGTACCACGACACAGGCTGGTACACGGCATATCTTTATCCCGGCAAAATAACTTCTATGACCGCCTCTTTTCCGGATGATTTCCTGCTTTATCAGGATAAGGACGGAACTACGGCAATAGATGACGCCTGTAAAGAGTATACATATTATGATATTACCGACCGTTACGGCTATATTACCATAACAATAAATTACGATAACGGCGTTACAGACGTTATGAATTACAGCACTTTGGAATATAACGGCGGTGCTTTTTCAATCGTTGATAACCAGAAAGAAGTTCACTGGACAGACGGCGAAAACAGCCTTACGCTGAATTTCGGAGAAGTTAGCTGTAAAATCCCTGTTAATGTTCACGAGCATAAATTTACAATGACCAGAACGGAACCTACCTGTACTGCTCAGGGTGAAGAAAAGTATGAATGTGAATGCGGCTATTCATATTCTGTTCCAATCGAACCTCTGGGCCATACCGAGCCTGAACTTTGCTGGGTTGACCCGACCTGCGAGGAGGACGGATATTACTATTATTACTGCACAAGATGCAGTGAGCATCTGAGCGAAACCACCGTGCTTTACGCAATAGGACACCACTATATTACAAACGTTACGAAGCCAACTGTAAGTACAGGCGGATATACAACTTACACCTGCACAAACTGCGGCTATTCATATATAGGTAACTATACCGATCCTCTTGGCAGGCGCGTAACCGGCAGGGTAGTGCTTATGGAAGATCCCAACGGTTCACACGACCATAATGTTGGTGTGGAATTGTGTATAATTGACGGCGGAAATGATTTTTACACCACTACTGATTCAGACGGATATTTCAGTTTCTATGTCTTGGACGGAACATATGAATTTAAAATAGGCAATACAAGCCGGCTTAGCAGGAGCGAAAGTTGCACTGTTGACGGAAAAGACATAGACCTTGGAACGTACGCTGTTATTTGTTACGACCTGAACAACGACGGTTATATTAACGGCCGTGATTACGCTATGTTTAATATTTACTGTAACAAAATCGAAAGCGGTGAAGAAAAATATTTCGGCTATCTTGATTTTAACAGAGACGGGAAAATAAACGACGGCGATATGGAGTATTTCAAAAATTTCCTGCCGGCAGGAAACCTTGATGCTTCTGTCTATAACTGACAGCCAAGCGGCGTGAGGTGATCTTCGCGCCGCTTTTTCACTCTTCTGATAAATTTGTTCATTTTTTGCGTTATTTCCAAATATACAAGGAATTCTATTGAAAAAAATTCGTGTTTATCGTATAATATTTGCATTAAAATCTATCTGGAGGATAATTATGAAAAAAGTTGCAATTATTATGGGCTCAGACAGCGATTTGCCGGTTGTTACACCTGCAATCAAACAGCTTAAAGAGTTATCTGTTGAAACAGAAGTTCATGTAATGAGCGCTCACCGCACCCCTAAGGAAGCAATGGCTTTTGCCGAAAGCGCCCGTGAAAACGGCTTCGGCGTAATCATCGCTGCTGCCGGAATGGCTGCTCATCTCGGCGGTGTTTTGGCTGCTTCAACAACGCTCCCCGTTATCGGAATTCCGTGCAGTGCCAAGGTTCTGGACGGTATGGACGCAATGCTTGCTACTGTTATGATGCCTCCGGGAATTCCTGTTGCAACAGTGGGCGTTAACGCCGCTAAGAACGCTGCTCTTCTCGCAGCGGAAATTCTTGCAGTCGGCGACGACGCTTTGATGGACAAACTGTCCGAAATGCGCGCCCAGATGTCACAGGCAGTACTGCAGAAAGATGCAGATTTGCAGAAGAAACTGGAGGAAATATAAATGGAAAAGAGCTTCAGCGAAAGTTACGCAGCAGCCGGTGTTGACGTTACTGCCGGTTACGAGTCAGTAGAACTCATCAAGAAACATGTTAAGAGAACAACAATCCCCGGAGTGCTCGGCTCAATCGGCGGCTTCGGCGGAATGTTTGAACTTCCGATGAAGGATTATAAAAATCCTGTTCTTGTCAGCGGAACAGACGGTGTCGGCACAAAACTTAAAATTGCTTTCCTTATGGATAAGCATGATACAGTAGGTATTGACTGCGTAGCAATGTGCGTTAACGACGTTGCCTGCTCAGGCGCAAAACCGCTGTTTTTCCTTGACTATATTGCTTGCGGCAAGAACTATCCTTCAAAGATTGCTGAAATCGTTTCAGGCGTTGCAGAGGGCTGCGTTCAGGCAGGCTGTGCGCTTGTAGGCGGTGAAACTGCCGAAATGCCGGGATTTTATCCTGTTGATGAATATGACCTTGCCGGTTTTTCTGTTGGTATCGGAGAAAAGGATAAGCTTGTAAGCGGAGATAACCTGAAAGCCGGAGACGCTCTTATCGGCGTGGCTTCATCAGGCGTTCATTCAAACGGCTTTTCTCTTGTACGCAAGGTGTTTAATATTTCCGAGGAAAGACTTAAAGTCTATGTTCCCGAACTTTCAAAGACTTTGGGCGAGGAACTCCTTACTCCTACTAAGATTTACGTTAAGCCTCTTCTTGCACTTATGGAAAAAGTTCAGGTAAACGCTATCAGCCACATTACCGGCGGCGGATTTTATGAAAATGTTCCGAGAATGCTTTCTGAAGGTGTTACCGCAGTTATCGAAAAGAACAAGTGTTTCACCAAGCCTATTTTCGATCTCATTGCCAAAAACGGAAATATCCCCGAAAGAGATATGTATAATACATTCAATATGGGCACAGGTCTTGTTATCGCTGTTGATGCGGATAAGGCCGACGAGGCAGTCGCTATCCTTAATGAGGCAGGCGAGCAGGCCGCTGTTATAGGCGAAGTTAAAGCAGGCGAGAAAGGCGTAGAATTAGTATGAGCATGAATATCGTAGTTCTTGTTTCAGGCGGCGGCACCAATTTGCAGGCGCTTATTGACGCTCAGGAAAGAGGAGAACTTGATCCCGGTAAAATCACCTGCGTTATCTCTTCAAAGCTCGGCGTTTTCGCTCTTGATCGTGCCAAGAAGCATGGCATTGCCGCGAGAGTTCTAAACAGAAAAGATTATGACGACATTCATGCATATTCAGCCGCTATGCGTGACGCTTTGCTTGAGGAAAAGGCGGATCTCGTTGTTTACGCCGGCTTCCTTACTATTTTGGACAGCCAGGTTGTCGAAGCATTTCCGGGTAAAATGATGAATGTTCACCCGGCGCTTATTCCATCTTTCTGCGGCAAAGGCTTTTACGGACTCCATGTTCACGAAGCAGTGCTGGAAAGCGGCGTAAAAGTCACCGGCGCTACAGTCCATTTTGTAACTGAGGATTGCGACGCAGGACCGATTATAGCGCAAAAGGCGGTTGACGTGCTTGAGAGCGACACACCGGAAACGCTTCAGCGAAGAGTAATGGAACAGTGCGAATGGAAATTGCTTCCCCATGCCGTTTCTCTTTTCTGCAACGGAAAAATCAAAATAGTCGGCAATAAAACAGAAATTACTGAATGAGGTATAATATGGAAATAAAGAAACTTTCATCCGAGCTGTCGTCAAACACTTATCCCGGAAGAGGTATTGTGCTTGGCCAGTCAAATGACGGCAACTATGCCGTAATCGCTTACTTCATAATGGGAAGAAGCGTTAACTCCCGCAACCGTGTTTTCGTTGAAAATGACAGAGGCGGAATACGCACCCAGGCATTTGATGAGTCAAAGATGGAGGACCCGTCGCTTATAATTTACAATCCTGTTCTTAAGTATGAGAACAGAACGATTGTTACAAACGGCGACCAGACTGATACAATTTACGACGCGTTTGCTGAGGGCAATTGCTACCGCCATGCTCTCAGAACAAGAGAGTTTGAACCTGACGCTCCTAATTATACTCCCAGAATAAGCGGCGTGGTACTGCCCACAGGCGATTATTTCCTTTCGATACTTAAATCAAATATGGGCAATCCGGCTTCTTGCCTGCGCTATTTCTTTGAGTATAAGGCAGTTGCAGGTCTGGGCCATTTCATTCATACGTATAAATGTGACGGCGATCCGATCCCGTCATTTGAGGGTGAGCCTACCCCCGTTGAGATAGACGGCGATATTGACGCTTTCACCGCAGAAGTGTGGAACAATCTTAATGAGGACAACAAGGTTTCTTTGTTTACCCGCTTTATAAATCTTAAAACAGGCGAAGAAGAAAGCCGTATCGTAAATAAAAATAAGTAATAAAAATAAAATCAGGAGGGTATTTATTGCCCTCCTTGAAGTATTTTCGGAGGTATAAAAAATGAAAGTATTAGTAGTCGGAGGCGGCGGCAGAGAACACGCCCTTATTAGAAAGATTAAAGAATCCCCGAGAGTAGACAGCGTCCACTGCTGCCCCGGAAACGGCGGAATATCATACGACGCAGTATGCCATGACGTTTCTGCAACAGATATTGACGGCGTTGTTGCATTGGCAAAGGAGATCAGCGCTGATTTTGTGGTTGTTGCTCCTGACGATCCGCTTGTTGCCGGAATGGTAGACGCGCTCAACGATGCAGGCTTTGCTACATTCGGCCCCAAAGCAGACGCCGCTATTATTGAAGGCTCAAAGGTATTTTCAAAGCATCTTATGCAGAAATACAACATTCCTACTGCCGAATATAAAGTGTTTGACAATGCAGAGGACGTAATTGCATATATTACAGAGAAGAATGAATTTCCGACAGTTATTAAGGCAGACGGCCTTGCTCTGGGCAAAGGCGTAATTATTCCCGAAAATCTTGAAGACGCTGTAAAAGGTGTTAAAGAAATTATGGAAGATAAGATTTTCGGCGCATCAGGCAATAATGTAGTTGTAGAAGAATTTCTTACAGGCCCGGAGGTATCTGTTTTGGCGTTTACTGACGGTAAATGCGTAAAGCCCATGGTTTCTTCTATGGACCACAAACGCGCGCTGGACGGCGACAAGGGTCTCAATACCGGCGGTATGGGAACAGTTTCTCCAAATCCCTATTATACTGACGAAGTTGCAAAGCAGTGCATGGAGACTATCTTTATGCCCACTATTGAAGCAATGAACAGCGAAGGCAGAACATTCAAAGGTTGTCTTTATTTCGGTCTGATGATTACTCCAAAGGGACCGAAGGTAATCGAATATAACTGCCGTTTCGGCGACCCTGAAACCCAGGTAGTTCTGCCTAGACTTAAAACAGATATTATGGATATTTTCGACGCTATAAATAACGGTACTTTGTCTGATCTTGATATAGAGTGGAGCGACGAAGCATGCGCCTGCGTTATTATGGCAAGCGGCGGCTATCCAAAATCATATCCTAAGGGACTTGAGATAACAGGACTGACAGACGGCCAGGCAGACGGCGTAATCGTTTATCACGCAGGCACAGCAATCAAGGATGGAAAGCTGGTTACCAACGGGGGAAGAGTTCTCGGCGTTACCGCTCTCGGAAAAGACCTTCGCGAAGCTCTTGATAAATCGTACGCAGCAGTTGAAAAAATCCACTTTGAAAACGCCCATTACAGAAAAGATATCGGCCAAAAAGCCCTTAATTGTGAATAAACTACTAACTTTACAATTTGTTATTGACAATTATACATATTGTGATATATAATGTTGACGCATTCTGAAAATAAATAAAAAAATAAATCTATATGAGGCGGTATTATGGCATCTATCAAAAAGAGTAAAAAACGTGTTATAGTTCCCATCGCAATCGTACTGGTACTCGCGATTATCATTACCAGTACCGTAATTATCGTTAAGGCAAACAGTGCCGAGCAGGTTTCTCTTAATACCATCCAGACGGGTGATATTTATGAAAACGTAAATGCTACCGGTCAGGTAAGCGCAGGTGCAAAGAGAGAATACAAAGTAAGCACCGTTGCTACCGTTAAAGAAGTTTTTGTACAAACGGGCGATGAGGTAAAAGAGGGCGACAAACTTGCTACGTTTGACACAAGCAATCTTGACTCACAGATTTCAAAGCTGCAGTCTACTTATAACAGCGCTGCAAAATCATATAACGAATCTGTTCAGCAGCAGCAGGAAGCCCAGGATAATCTTGACAGCGTCAACAAACAGATTAATCAGCTTAATAAAGATGTTTCTAAGCTTACAAAATCAAGCAAGACAACTACTAAGAAGTCAACAACAAAGGCACCTTCTTTTGATGTAGACGATATTCCTGATATTGAAGTTCCGGAAGAACCCGAAACAACAACTACTGCTGTTGCAACATATACAGTATCAGCATCTGTTCTTTCCGGTCAGGAGAGCTACGGTACTGTTAAGGTTGGTTCAAATGCCGCAGGCGCTTCAAGCACCGGCAAATACAAGGCAGGTACTACAGTTACACTGAAAGCTGAACCTGCTTCTTCATATACATTTGCAGGCTGGTATGATTCTGACGGAAATAAGGTTAAGTCATCAAGCGAGATTCAGGTAGTTGCCAATTCTAATATCAATTATATAGCTCAGTTTAAAACATCTTCTGCTTCAGATAATATTGACAGCCTTGCAGAAGCTTTGACTGAAATTGCCGACTCTATTAAGGATGTTACAAATGATGTAGACACAATGCTCAGCATTATGGAAGTAACTTCAAAGGCAATCAGCGAGGCTCTTGCTCAGAATCAGACTGACGCGGAAGTAATTGCAGACGCAGTTCAGGAAGCTATTATCGAAGCTGTTAATTCAGGTATTATAAATGAAGATAACCTGAACGTAGCAGGCCAGGTTCTTGCTTCTAGCATTGCTCAGGCAGTTGAGGATATCAACTGGAAAGCTATTGCTACAACATTAACAGATACAGCCAGCGTTCAGCTTACTACAAAACAGATTCAGCTTGCAGTTCTTCAGGCTCAGTCTGAAATGTATTCTATCGCAGCTTCAGATACTGCTGTTTCCGCAAAGAAAGAACTTATGGAAACCGCTAAAAGCGCACTTGATGCAGTAAAGCAGTCTTCAGAAGAACTTGAGGCAGGCTGGACCGCTTCTTTCGACGGCACAGTTACAGAGTGCGATTTGGTTCCCGGTGAGCAGACTTCCCTTGTTTCTAAAGGAATTACCCTTGAAAATATGAATACTATGGTTGTTACAATCAGCCTCGGCGAATACGACAACCATAAGGTTAAGGTCGGAATGCCTTGTAAAGTAACAACTGCTTATGGCACATACGACGGCGAAGTAACATCAAAAGCTCCTACTGCAACCGGCGGAAGATCAACTTCACTTCTTTACAGTGTTGGTTCAATGGCAGGCATCAGCGGTTTGTCAAGTCTTACCGAGTCAGGCGCAGGCGTTGAATGCACAGTAGAAGTTAAAAAGCCCGATGAAAATATCGTTATCGGATTTGACGCCGATGTTGAAATTGATACAGGCGAATACCTTGGCGTTACAGTAGTTCCGATTGAGTCAATTGTACTTGAGAAGACAGGAACATACGTATATCTTTACAATGAAGAAGAAGGTACCGTTACAAAGACACTCATTACAACAGGCGCTGTTTCAGACTCCGCATATGAAGTAACAAACGGCCTGAAGCCCGGCGACAAGATCATTTCGGCTCCTGATTCAACATATGAAGAAGATAGTTTCAAGGTAAAAGTTGTAGATAAAACGAAAAAAACTGATGAAAAAGTATAAGGGGCGTCTTTCGTGAATATATCAGAAAGCTTAAAAATTGCTATTAAATGTATTAAAGCAAATTGGATGCGTTCGCTCCTTACAATGCTTGGCATAATTATCGGCATAAGTTCGGTTATTATGATTGTCGGTGCAGGTACGGGCGCAAGAGACTATATTGTTTCTCTTATTGAGGATATGGGCTCAAATGCGATTCTCGTTAATGTTGATACAACAAAAGCACAGGAAAACGACTATATTACCCTTGACGACGTTGCAAACATAAAGGAAAAGGTAAACGGAGTTGACCGCTGCTCACCGATGCTTATGGGCTTTGGTAAAGCTACCATCGACTCTCAGGCTAAGGAAGCTACTGCAATGCTTATCGGCGTTAACAGCGACGTTCAGTTTGCATTGACTAATAACTGTACTTACGGCCGTTTCTTTACAGACGAGGAGTATAATGCAAACGCTCCCGTCGCAGTAATAGGAACGAACAGCGCAAAGTCTGTTTTCGGTTACGAGGACGTAACCAACGAATATATTACCGTTTCTTCCAGCGGTAAATCAATGAAAGTAAAAATCTGCGGCGTTGCAAATGTTGACCAGCTGGCGTCTTCAATGGGCGGAACTTCATCAATGTCAAATTTGTTTCAGCAAAATGAAGATTCGCTGATTGTCGCCTTGTTTGTACCGTGTACAACACTTACCCAGATTACGGGTGCAAACTCTAACCTCAGTTCTGTATTCGTAATCGCTGAGGAAGGGGCAGACAACGACGCTGTTGGTAATGCTACGGTTAACTATCTTAAAGCGGCTCACGGAAATTATTCAAGCAGTATGTATACAGCCCAGAATATGGCAACTTATATTGAGATAGTTGACATCATCATGGAGGTTCTTACCGCGTTTATCGCCTGCGTAGGCGCTATTTCACTTATAGTCGGCGGTATCGGCGTTATGAACATAATGCTTGTATCGGTAACCGAACGAACGCGTGAGATAGGTATACGAAAATCGCTTGGTGCAAAAACAAAGGTTATAACGATGCAGTTCCTAACCGAGTCGATAATTCTTTGTTTGATAGGCGGTATTATAGGACTGATATTTGGTATCGCCGGCGCATACGGCGCTTGCGCGATAATAGATATTCAGCCAAAGATATCGGTTTGGATTGTGCTTCTGGCACTGTTGTTCTCCAGCGGCGTAGGACTTTTCTTCGGCATTTATCCCGCAAGAAAAGCGGCTCAGTTGTCTCCCATTGAGGCACTTAGAAGAGAATAAAAATATAACAAAAAATTCCGGCAGTGAAGTAAACCGCACTGCCGGATATTTTTATATTGAAATTTGTGTCAAAATATAGTACAATGTGTTTTACATCAGTAACTATTTACGAATTGAGGATTTATAAATGGATACTTTGGAAAAGATTTTTGAGAATTTTGATTTCGAAGGAAAATATGTTGATTACCGTACTTTCGGCAACGGCCATATCAATACAACCTACATTGTAAGATATGATTTGCCAGATGGAAATGTAATTAAATACATAGTTCAGAAAATCAATCACAATGTTTTTAAAAATGTTGACGATCTAATGGAAAATATTTTTTCTGTTACTTCATTTCTGCGTGACAAAATCAGGGATTACGGCGGAGATGAAGACAGAGAAACTCTCCACTTTATTACTACAAAAAGCGGAGATAAGTATTATACCGACGAAGAAGGGGATTATTACAGAGCATACGTCTTTGTAAGAAACAGCACAAGTTATGATGCCGTAGACAGTCCTGAGCTTTTCAGAAAAAGCGGTTCTGCTTTCGGAAAATTTCAGCGCCTGCTTTCTGATTTCCCTGCGGAAACCCTTAATGAGACTATACCGAATTTCCATAATACAGTTTGGCGTTATAGAAACGAATTTATCCCAGCTGTTCGAAACGACGTTGCAAGGCGCGCTCAGGACGTTGTTGATGAGATAGCATTTGTAACAAACAGAGCGGACGATATGCATCTGCTTACCGATTTGGCAAGCGCAGGTCAGCTTCCTCTTAGAGTAACCCATAATGATACTAAACTTAATAACGTTATTTTTGATGAGGATACCGACGAGGCTATATGTGTTATTGACCTTGATACCGTTATGCCCGGCCTTGCTCATTATGATTTCGGCGATTCCATTCGCTTCGGTGCAAATACCGCCGCTGAAGACGAGGAAGATCTGTCAAAAGTATCCATCAATCTTGACTATTTCAAGGCATATGCTGAAGGCTTCCTTGCGGAAGCGGGGGACAGTCTCAATCAGTACGAGATTGACAATCTTGCTTTCTCTGCAAAACTGATGACTCTCGAGTGCGGAATGCGTTTCCTTACAGATTATCTTAACGGAGATACTTATTTTAAAACGGCGTATCCGGAGCATAATCTTGTCCGCGCAAGAAATCAGTTTAAACTCGTTGAAGATATGGAAGACAAGATGAGCGAAATGGAAAAAATTATTCGTAACGTTTCAAATAAATAATTAAAATGAAAAGAGCATTGCGTGGCTTATGCACCGCAATACTCTTTTTGCGTAAAATAAAACCGCCGGCAGTAAATACTGTCGGCGGACTTTTGTCAGTCAGCTTTTTTAAGCGCTCTTTCCAACCAGACAACCCCTAAGTCAAGTGCGTTGAAAAGACCCTGCTTTTCGCTTTTTTTGACAATCTTATCCTTTGGAGATACATTTTCATCAGTGTTGAGAAGCTGAATGATTACCTTGTCTGAAACGGTTAAATCGCCCAGTTTCTTTTCGCTCTGAATGTTGAGGCAAACAACGTACGGATCGGACATATTGCCGTAGTAAATAGTTTTGCCGCATCTTACCAAAGGCCTTCCTTTGTATTCAAGAAATTCTTCTTTCTTTGCCAAGGAAAAACCTCCTTTGCTTTGTTATCAGTCCAGATATGACTTTACCATAGCCGCCAGCAATTCGTCCCTGTCAATTCGTCTGATAAGACTGCGGGCGTTATTATGGGTGGTGATGTATGTTGGGTCTTCAGACAGAAGATAGCCGACTATCTGATTTATGGGGTTATAACCCTTTTCCTGTAATGCGTCGAAAACCTCTGTAAGAGTTTCTTTCATTACATCTTCTTTCTCATCACCGATTTTAAAAGTCATGGTTTTATCTGTCACGGTAAAGTCACCTCCATACTCTTAATTATATACAGTTTGTCAGGTAATTACAATAAGAAAATCCAAAATTTACTTTTTTTTAACTGCTTTTTTGGCTTTTTTAAGCCATTTTTCGCTAATTGCTTATTAACTGCGCAGCTGGATTCCCATTTTGTCAAGCGCTTTAACAACGCGTTTCATCGCTGCGTCCGCTTCCTCGTCTGTAAGGGTGCGGTCGTTGGCGCGCATACGGATGTTAAATGCTACGCTCTTTTTACCTTTTTCAATCTGTTCGCCCTGATATACGTCAAACAGTTTAACGCTTTCAAGAATTTTGCCTACCGCTTCGCCGATGGCTCTTTGAAGCTGAAGCACAGGTATAGACTTGTCGCAGACAAAGGCAAGGTCGCGTGTTGTTGCGGGATATTTGGGAAGCGGCTTATGAGTGCGTGTGCCCATGCGGTTCTCAAAAGCAGTGTTAACATCAAGTTCAGCCATGTAAACTCTTGTGCCTATCTCATAGTTTTCGGCAACTTCAGGATGAACTTCACCCACTGTTGCAAGAACTTTTCCGTCAATTGTGAATACGGCTGTTCTGCCGGGGTGGAAAGTCGGATTGTCGTTAACTGCCTGAACGTCATATTCAGCAATGTTAAGACATTGGAATAATTTCTCCACAATGCCCTTTAAACTGAAGAAATCGACGTTTTTGCCGTACATACCGATTGCAACCTTCTGACTTTCGTCAGGCAGCTTGTCGGGCGTTGTAGGCTTATATACGGTACCCATTTCGTAGAAGCAAGCGGCTTCCGTCTTGTGGTTGTAGTTAAAAGAAAGAACGTCAAGCATAGACGGCAGGATTGTTGTGCGCATAATGCTTGTGTCTTCACCCAGAGGATTGGAAATAACGATAGAATTGCGCATTTCGCTGTCAGCGGGAAGGCAAATTCTGTCGTAAGCCTTGGGGCTGATGAAGCTGAAGGTGGAAACTTCTGTGCATCCGCAGGCAATAAGCGTCTGGGCAATCTGGCGCTCAAATTTCTGGCTGTCGGTGAACTTGCCGTTTGCAACGCCGTGAAGAGCGTGGTTCGGGATATTATGGAAGCCGTAGAAACGGGCAACCTCTTCCGCAAGGTCTGCCATATGCTCAATATCGTTTCTGAAAGTGGGGGCGTATACTTTGCCGTCCTTAACCTGAAATTCCAGTTTTTCAAGTATGTCAATCATCTGCTGTTCGCTGAGATCAAAGCCGATGAAATCGTTAATCCACTTGTAATCCCAGTTTACTGTTACCTGTTCCTTAACCTTTTTACAGCAGTCAACAACGCCGTTTACAACGTCGCCGGCGTCAAGCATCTGAACAAGTTCAAGAGCGCGGTTAAGAGCTCTCATTGTGGCGTTGGGGTCAAGTTCCTTTTCATATCTTGAGGAAGCTTCTGTGCGCATTCCGAGAGCCTTTGCAGTACGGCGTACGGAAGTGCCGTTAAAGCAGGCGGATTCAAAAACGATAGTAGTTGTATCGTCCATAATACCGCTGTATTCGCCGCCCATTACGCCGGCAACGGCAACGGGCTTTTTAGCGTCCGCAATAACAAGCATTGAATCGTCAAGCGTGCGCTCCTCACCGTCAAGTGTGGTGATCTTTTCACCGTTAACTGCGTTACGCACGTTTACAGTGTTGCCTTCAAGGTAACGCAGGTCAAAAGCGTGCATCGGCTGGCCGTATTCAAGCATAACGTAGTTTGTGATATCAACAATATTGCTGATGGGGCGGACGCCGCTTGCACGAAGTCGCTCGCGGAGCCAGCGGGGAGATTCTTTAACACGTACGTTTTCAACTACGGCGCCGGTGTAGCGGTAGCATTTCTCGCCTTCAAGAATGTTAACCTTGAGCAGGTCGTTTACATCGCCGTGACCCGGTTTTACCTGAGGTTCGGGAAGATTGAAAGGTCTGTTGAATGTTGCCGCAGCTTCTCTTGCAAGACCTGTAACTGAGAGACAGTCGCAGCGGTTTGATGTAATCTCAAATTCAACGCAAGTATCGTCGTATCCGATTGCCTTGTGAATGTCAAGACCAAGCGTTTTGTCGCAGTCGTCGCCGAGAACAAAAATTCCGTCCTCGTAGGCGTAAGTGAAGTCGTTGTGAGTAAGACCCAGTTCGTCGAAAGAGCAAAGCATACCTGCTGATTCAACGCCTCTGAGTTTGCCTTTCTTGATTTTTTCAAGGCAGTGATCTTTGCGGTTAATTACCGTAGCGCCGACAAGCGCAACGGGAACAATATCTCCGGCTGTGAGATTTTGAGCGCCGGTAACGATCTGCAGTTCTTCATCAGCTCCTACGTCAACGCGGCATACCCAGAGGTGATCAGAGTCCGGGTGCTTTTCAAGAGAAAGAACTTTGCCCACAACAACGTTGCTGATGTCTGAGCCTTCTTCTTCATAGCCCTCTACTTTTGAGCCGGAAAGCGTCATTTCGCTGCAAAATGTTTTGTTGTCAATATCGCTGAGGTCAACGTATTCGTTAACCCATTTTCTTGATAATATCATCTCTGCACCTCCTTAAAACTGTGAAAGAAAACGCATATCGTTTTCGTAAAGCAAACGCATATCGTCAATGTTGAAGCGGAAAAGAACGAGACGTTCAAGACCGATACCAAACGCAAAGCCGCTGTAAACGTCAGGGTCAACGCCGCCGTTTTTAAGTACCTTCGGGTGAACCATTCCGCCGCCCAGGATCTCAACCCAGCCTTCGCCTTTGCAGAAGGGGCATCCTTTGCCGCCGCACTTGAAGCAGGAAACGTCGATTTCGCAGCTGGGCTCAGTGAACGGGAAGTGGTGGGGACGAAGTCTTATTTTTGTGTTTTCGCCGTAAAGTCTCTTTGCAAACGCCTCAAGGGTGCCTTTAAGGTCAGCCATTGTGATACCCTTGTCAACAACAAGTCCTTCAATCTGGTGGAAAAGAGGGGAGTGGGTAGCGTCTACTGCGTCAGAACGGAAAACTCTGCCTGGAGCAATTATTCTGATAGGCGGCTGTGTTTTTTCCATAACGCGGATCTGTACGGGAGAGGTCTGTGTTCTCAAAACAATGTTATCGCTGATATAGAAAGTATCCTGCGTATCTCTTGCAGGGTGATCTTTCGGAATGTTCAGCGCTTCAAAGTTATAGTAGTCATATTCAACTTCGGGACCTTCGGCAATATCAAATCCCATACCCATAAAGATTTCCTTGATCTCGTCAAGTACTATGGACAGCGGGTGTTTATGGCCGAGAGCCGGCTCCGTGCCGGGCATTGTAACGTCCAAAGTTTCTTCTTCAAGCTGTTTTGTCTGCTGTTCTTTCTTAATCTGAGCCGCTTTTTCGGCAATGGCAGATTCAATATCCTGTCGGATTTCGTTAGCAAGCTGGCCGATAACCGGGCGTTCCTCTGCGGAAAGCTTTCCCATCTGTTTAAGAATAGCTGTCAGTTCGCCTTTTTTTCCAAGGTATTTGATTCTGACTTCTTCCAGCTGCTGAGCTGTGCCTGCGGCAGACAGAGCGTCCTTCGCGGCATTTCTAATTTGTTCAAGCTGTGTCTTCATGTCTTACATCCTTTCGCTGTTGTTTTTAACGAGGAATAAAAAAAGACTTATCCCTCATGACAAGGGACAAGTCGTTATAACCTGCGGTACCACCCTAATTTTTGCTTTATCTGAGCAAACACTCTTTGAGTATAATAACGGAACTCAAACCGTCGCCGCCTACTTGATGTTCAGCAGCGCCGCTCGGAAGGGAACTTCGCCTGACTTTTTCATACTGCGGTTTTCAGCCTTGACCGCGGCTCTCTGAATGAATAGGAAAGGTTACTTTTCTTCGTCACTGCGTTTCAATTTGTAGATATTATAATACATTATAACATTTTTTGCAAGTGGTATTTTTTCGGCAAAAAAACAGCCGCAGGCTGAACCCGCGGCTGTTTTAAATTACTTTTTATCGCTGTCGTCTTTCTTCTTTTTTGAGAAAGCTTTATTAAGGAGATAGGTAACAAGAATTATTACTCCGATTACAATGAAAATACCTAT